>JAMOVK010000132.1 GCA_027067775.1 Deltaproteobacteria bacterium | reverse complement strand
AACTTTTAATAGAGAATAGAGAGGTGAAAACAGAATTTTAAAATCAAAAAATCCCTTTGTTACCTGAATTCAGGAAACTTTTAAGGTAGCAACCGACCTGTTTTCCATGCTGTGTAGAGAATACAAGCAATCAGGGCAAGTCCTATATCTACTGCAATAAAGCTTACTAAATAGACTGCAAGCCTAAAAAATAGACTGGGAGGCTCCACCCTTAACCTTGCAAGCTCCTCTGGGGTTCTTCTGGCAACCTCTAACTGTCTCTCGTTGAAATAGTCTTCCTCACAGATCCTGCCTGTAAATATACTTTCATCTATAGGGAATTTCATCGGTCTTAGATGTGCGTGAAAAAAGTGGAAAATGAACAGAAAAAATATGGCCAAAAGTGCTTCTTCTGAATGAAAAATCAAGGCCACATTTAAAACCCATCCAGGGAAAAAACGGGTTGTAATCCTAGGGAACGCAAGCATGAGGCCTGAACCTCCTATAACAATCATTCCCCAGAAGACTGCCCAGTAATCAAACTTTTCCCAGTAACTCCATCTGTCCCTCTCTGGCTCCAATGTTCCTTTTAGAAAACACTGAAACTCTGCCCAGGCCTCTTTGAAATCATCGATTTTAGGAAACAAAGAATCAGGAGAAAGCAGAAACTTAAGAAAGCCTCTAAGTCCTTTTTGCCTGATAAGAGATATTAAATAGTAGCCATGAAGCACTACTGCTAAAAACAAAAGGGCGGCCATGCATTTATGCAATATATCCAGGTTCCTATAGCCTCCCACTATCTCGACAATCCTGACAGCCCACCGTGTGTCAGGATAGCGAAGCGGAATTCCAGAAACGGCAAGACCTATGACACTTATAAAGAGTATAAAATGGGTAAGCCTGTGCCACGCTCTAAAACGTAAATAGTACACGTAACGCCTACCCTTGGGCCTTTCGATTCTGGCCTTTACTATTTTTGGAAAGCCCCTTACCCATGCCAGGGTATGAATAGATGCTGTAATCATTACCATCAGAAACAAAAGTTTCATCATAAGATAGGCATAATACAAGACAGGATAGTTTTCCCTGTCGCGGATATTGGCATGGGGCCAATAGGACATGAAAGATGGGCCTATCGAACCATGACATCTCTTGCAAGTCGCTGGCTTTCTTTTATCTGAAACGGGCGAATCAGGATCAGAGTCCTCCAGTACTTTGTGTGATTGATGACAGTCCCAGCAAGCGGCACCGTACCCTCCTGCAAGTGCTACAACCTGACCATGAAGCGTATCCTTGTAGGTTTCATAGGCCTCCTGATGACAAGATGCACACGTGCTGGTAGCTGTTATTACAAACCTTTTCTCATTAACATTACCTATCTCGTGGGCTCCATGGCAGGCAGTACATGCTGGAGCAGAATCAGGGTCATCTTGGTATATCTCCCAGTGTAGGCTTGAAATGTATTCTTTTTTTTCATCTTGGTGACATCTGCCGCAGGTCTCAATAATTCTTGAGGCCGACACCTTGGACTTGGGATCAGAAACGGGCAAAATTTCATGGAAACCGTGGCAGTCTGCACACGATGCATTAGGCACATTTTTTTTGTCCATATGCGCATGAATGCTCTTATTGTAAGCTTCTGACTCACGCTCATGACATTTACTACAGGCTGCTGACTCTGCGCCTCGTGCATTATTATTTTTATGGCACACGGCACATCCAAACCCTTTATGAACAGAGGAGTCCAGCACATCTGCCTTGCAGCTTGTGCATATGCAAAAAATTACAAATGCAACAACCGTAAAGGATGTAACTAGATTAAAGAACATATGCATCAGTCTAGCTTTTGACATAAGCAAATTAACAAAATAACAAATTAGAAAGTGAAATAATACATAAGCTCACTAATATATTTACAATAATTCTCGGTTAGATAATCCAATTTCTAAAATAGTCAACCACATTAAAATCAAATTAAAAGAAATATCGTAGAAGAACAGCAGCTCCTTTCTATCTTTTATCAAACAGTCCACGGCCTTAAAAACAGTTGCTGGACTGGAGGAGGATCATAAATGGAATAATAAATGGTATATATCGTGCTGGCTGTCTCCGTGTTGGAAATGGCCAGAATGCTGTGTTCGAGTTTGGAAACGGCTTACCGTCCTTGCAGACCGCACGATTCCCCATTTTGGCATCTTCTCAGCCTTTTCATGTCGAAGCCGCTGTTTTATCCCTCCTGTCATGCCAAGATAATGATCCCGTTCGGGGAGAGACTTAGAAAAGAGATATTGTATCCCGTTTCTAAAAAGACGGGTAGAATCGTAACTTTTTAGCTAGCTTCCTGTCCCAATCGCTAAAAAGCAATTTCCCATCACCCCTTTCGCACTACATCCATCCATGCTAACCTCTCTTTTAAGCAATCCGAGTCCAACTATTTAAGCGGAGGAAAATATGGGAAAAAACTTATTACTGCCCCTTATCTTAACTGCGGCTCTCACCTTGCTCATTACCAATACGGGCAGCTGCGGCAAAATACTGGATGAACAGTTCGGCCCGGGAGGCTCTACTGTTCAGCTGGTGAAGGCAAAGATCAAAAATGGGGTTCTTACTCTTGCTGTACGCTACATCCACCCGTGGGAGGCCATGAGCATAGAAAAAAAACAGGAGCTGAAAGATGTAACGGCAGTGCCTGAAATTCAGCTCAGAAATATTAACATCAAATTTAAGGTGCAAGACGTCTTTTATGTGGCGGACGGAAAGAAATACAAGGTACTTAAAGACAAGGAAGGAAACTGGCTAGCCTCACCTGTAGTAGGAGACTATATTGCTGAGCCGATAGGGCAGCGGCAGTTGAAAAAACACCTCAAGGAAGGACAAATACCGGCCCTCCGACTCAGCTATCACCATCCCATCAAAGTGCTTTGGTTCAAATTCCCGGCCCCGCCCGAAGGTGTTACTGAGATCGAGTTTCAGATACCGGAAGTATCCCCTTTCGACGTGGAGCTTGAAAAATGAGTATGAAACTGCTGTTCCAGATTCTGCTGGCCGCATTCATGCTCATCCCGAGCACACTTATAGAGGCTGGAGAGACCAAAGACATGAATCAGGAATGGCAGTTCGACTCACAACAGGCACAGTCCAAGGCGGAGGAGGCCCTGGCCTCAGCCCGAGAGAAAGATCTGTCAACGCCGATTATTCCTGACCAAGGCATTCCCATTGTGGGAATCCCGAGTGCTGTACACTCCACCTCTCTGGATGTGGAAAAGGCCTTGACGGACCTGAATGCAGAGACCACCAAGTCTGCCATCGTGATAACTCTTGAAAGTGATGTACTCTTTGAATTCGGCAAGGCAGATATATCTCCTAAGGCTGCAGCAAAGCTGGCTGAACTAGGCCTGATTATCAAGAAAAAGGCAAGTGGCAGCGTTAAAATAGAGGGACATACTGATGCCAAGGGCAGCGATGAGTACAATCAGAAACTTTCAGAGCGCCGTGCGCTGGCGGTAAAGAAATGGCTCATAAAACATCAGGGAATCCCTCAAGATCAAATCGTGACCAAGGGCTGGGGAGAGTCCAAGCCCATAGCTCCAAACACCTATCCTGACGGAAGCGATAATCCGGCAGGCAGGGCAAAAAACAGGCGGGTGGTGATCACTATACCCACTGAGGCGAGATAAAACCCTCAACCTTCCGGGACCTGTCATTTTCTTTAGGCTTTATTATAGATTTCAACATCAAACTTCCTTGCTGCTCTTAATAACGCCTTATCTAGGGCAAGAAGTACAGCTCGGAGCTTAAGACCAAGGTTGTCACGTCAAAGGCGTGACGGCTGGACAAGCCTTATAAAGAAATAGGTCAGTTGAGGGTGAAACGGGATTTTTTAGCCAGAAAATCCGACCTGATCTAGATCAGCAAGTGTATAAGGGCTATAATTGAACCAGACAATAGAAAGATAAGCAGAAAAATGTAAAGCTCCAAACATCTTTTAGCCACAGGAGGCCTGCCTATGCAAATTATCAAGAAGCTTTCTTTAGCAGCCTGTCTCTTTACATTGTTTTATCTTTCGGCTTTTAATGTCTTTGCCTCAATAGATGGTCAGTATCGAATGGTAGATGATGATAGTCCGCTTACGCTTATCTTATCCAATGGAACATATCGAATCTATGTGCAAGAAGGCGAACACGGTCTTGATATGCAGATAGGCAAATTTCAGATAAAGGGGAAACGCATATACTTTTATCCTCAAGTTAATGACATCCCAGATCTTGGAGATTCAAGTGGAGTTATCCTAAGCCCATGCAGAATAGAATGGGAGGGAGATATATTCGTTAAAAACGGCTGTGACAGCTCAAAAGAAAAAGAGACGTCCTCTGCCAATATAGAGACCATCAAGCAAAATTACGGCAGTAACCACAAGAAATTTCCCCACCACTGGACAGTGTTTGAAAATCAGATCTTGCAACTTTCTGTTCCAGTAGGCGCCAAGGTGGAAACAGAAGATAATGAGGTAAGAATCAGCTATGCAGACGCGTCAGGTGAACTCATGGTTGTAAATGATGCAAATGGACAGACGAAGAAACTTCTGAACTCATGTATGCCTATAAAAAGCCTTGCAAAGGAAAATACCAAATTCTTTATATGCAGCGACAAGGCGAATTTTCGTTTTATGCAGATCGTTTCCCAAGGAAGGCCAGCAAAGATGCTAAGTTATGTCAAGGCAAACGACCTATCAACCTTAAAGGCGCTTTCCATAGCCCTATCTTCCATAAAACTCAAAACAAAGGATTCCTCCCAAAAGGCTGGAACCCTTAATGTGACAATGGAGCCGTGGCAGCCGCGAGATGGCAGTTTCACTATATCAGTTCCCAGAGGCTGGAATGTTGACGGAGGCACGGCAGATTTTGGAAGAAATGGATATGTTAGAATAGTTCAGGCTGTATCACCGGATCAAAAAAAGATGTTCATTGGCCTTTACTATCCGTTCTATCAGTATGTGCAACTTGGCGGAATGGCCAGAGGCATACCTCCTATGGGACCTGAAGAGTTTATGAATGGACGATTTTTTGCAGATCTTGCCCAACACTATCAGATCACCTTTAACAACCTCCGCATCAACTCTGTAAAACCAGATAACCAGCTATCCGAACAACTCAACAGAGAAGCCAAGAAGATGATAGAAAGAATGAACGTGCGAGGCTCTGCAAAATATGAGGCCTTCACAGCAGAGGCATTGTTCGACATGAATGGACAGAAAAGACCAATGTATATTTTTGGAATCATGACATATACCACATTACCGTTGTCAGGAGGATACTCTTATCTCTGGGGTCCATCGCCCATAATCATGGCTGTTACGCCTGAAGGCAGTTTCAAGCGCTGGTGTGGTGTATTTGAAAAAATGGCTGAAAGCTGGCAGGTTAATCCAAGATGGCTATCAGCTCATATGCACTATGCTGCCAGTGATGCAAAGGCCACTCTTAACCAATTTAAAAAGATTTCAGCTCTCATAAGAAAACAAGGGGAAGAGCTGAATAATTCATTAAACGATTGGGAGAAACAGACAGATTTTGAAATGGAACTTTTCTATGATACGTTTCACGTCTTAGGAGGTGAAGACAGATATGACAATCCTGTTACTGGTGAAGAAATAGATGTTCCTACTGGAGCAGATAAATATCTCTACGACCAGTATTCTCAAGCCTGGATCGGGATAAAAATGGACAAACCGGATGCCCCTGAGCTAGTTCAAGAGCTTAAAGAAAATGGGTTTATCGAACTAACTCCGCACACTTATTAAAACAAAGCACAACCCTATCTTCCTTCATTGACAATTTATTGAAAATGACCATTTAAAGAGGGGAGAAGATGAATATTATGCAAAGGCAAGGGAAAACCCGCAGCAGTTACAACTAAATATCAAATATCGCAGGTGATATTGGCAGTTTTTACTCTGCCTCTTTACCATAAAGCTGCTGACTTATACGGGCGGCCTTTTCTGGAGACATATTGGCAAGTATCTTTGCCACCTTTTTGCTCTTCATTATGGCAAACAGCTTGGTCACAGTACCTTCATCAAGCTTATCTAGAAGGGCCGCGGCCCTAACAGGATCCATGGAGCTATAAACTCCGGCAAGATGTTGAAGCCGTGCCTCCTCTTCAAAACGCTTCTTTTTTACAGGTCCTTCAAGCTTTTGCTGGAGCTCTTTAAGCTGCTTTATCTTGTCTTGGATGTCCTTTTGCAAAACCAAAAGATCCTGTTCTTTTTTTTGGAGCTTGGCCTCTCTTTCGTCAAGTTCTGCCATCCTTGTACGAAGAAGACTCAATAGTTCAGGATGACAAGCCTTTTCGCTGCGTGTTTTTTTGGTTTCTGTTGTTGAGACCTGTTTTGAAGCAGCCGAGGCCTGATCCTCTTCAAGACCAAAATCCGACTGAAAATTCAGCATCATGCCAACCAATACAACAAGCTTGGCAGTTACTGCCAGAACAAGAATCCTGATCCATATCCGGCCCCAAGCCCTGCCTTTCATCCCGTCTTGCTCCTCTGCCTTGCATGGCTTAAAGACACTAGATCATCCAACTCCTTCTGGAGCTTTGCATCAACCTCTTTTAGATAGCTCTTTAAATCCCTATCTCTCAGACCCGAGACCAGCTCTGTGTCAATATGCCGCTGATTAAGCTGACCCTTGGCCTGTGCAAGTTCAACCCTTGCCTGTTTGAGTCTTTTGTCAAGGTCCTTGCACTTCCGCTCCATCTGAGAAATAAGCTGACATCTTAAATTGAAATCAGAAGACATGATTCCCTCCTCCATATGTTTCTTGAGCTCTTTTTCTTCTTTCTTAAGCATCTCTAGATTCTCTTTTAGTTCCTCCTCAATAGCCTTTTGTCTGCTAAGGGCAGTGGTAAACTCCATCTCAGCCATCTCTTCCATCCTCTTTCTTACCCTCAGTAGTGTCTCCAGCCTAAATCTAAACTTCATAACCTAAGGTTGTTACTGAAAAATTCCTATCAATCTAGAAATGGATTCCTCCAGATCCGATCTCTCATCTACTGACTGGCAAAGAAAGGCCTTTACATCATCTATCTTGCTAAGTGCAAAGTCTATCTCCGGATTGGTACCCCTGGTATATGCACCAAGATTTACCAGATCTTCTGCCCGACTATATACCGAAAGCACCTTTACCAGTTTCTGATAGGAGGCCAACTGTCCAGGGGCTGCAATATCCCTCATAAGTCTGCTAATAGATTGAAGTATATCAATGGCAGGATAATGTCCCTGATGAGCAAGCTCCCTGCTAAGCACCACATGTCCGTCAACTATGCTTCTGACAGAATCTGCAATTGGCTCGTTCATATCATCACCTTCAACAAGCACTGTATATATTCCAGTGATACTGCCGGCGTCTGCCTTTCTTCCTGCCCTTTCGAGAAGCTTTGGGAGCTCAGCAAATACTGAGGGAGTGTACCCCCTGGAAGTAGGAGGTTCACCGATTGAAAGCCCTACTTCCCTGTGTGCCATGGCAAACCTAGTGACCGAGTCCATCATGAGGATTACATCCTTGCCCATATCCCTGAAATATTCTGCAAGGGCAGTAGCTAGATACGCACCTCTTAATCTGATAAGAGGAGGCTGATCCGAAGTGGCAACAACTACAACAGATCTTTTCAGACCCTCTGGACCAAGATCCCTTTCGATAAAATCCCTTAGCTCCCTACCCCTTTCTCCAATAAGACCAATTACACTTACATCTGCTGCTGTATGTCTTGCAATCATGCCAAGCAGCGTGCTTTTTCCCACACCAGAACCCGCCATTATTGCGATTCTCTGACCCTTACCCAGGGTTAGACATGCATTTATGGCCCTTACACCCACGTCAACAGGTGTATCTATTCTTGGCCTGTCCATAGGATTCAAAGGGTCAGCGTAAAGAGGATAATGGTCGTCAAAGGTAATAGGCCCCTTATCATCAAGAGGAATGCCCCTGGCATCAAGCACCCTGCCAAGCAGGGCCTCTCCCACCCCTACCCTTGCCTGCTCATGGCTCACCCATATTTTGCTGCCAGGCTCTATACCCCGCATATCCCCAAGGGGCATCAGAAGCACCCTGTTATTCTTGAAACCAACCACTTCCGCAGGAATGGTGTTGCCAGACTTCACCTCTACTGAGCAAATACCCCCTATAGGCACTCCAGGTCCTTGACCTTCTATCACCATCCCTACCACCTCCTTGACTACTCCACAGGCACGGATGGTGTTAGAGCTACGAATAGCGCTCTCATACACATCAAAATCCACATCAAGGACATCTGACAAGCTGAGTTCTGTCATGATCGATCTCTTTCTGGCTCTATCTTTTTAACGGTCTTGGGCAGTTCAACACCCGTACGCTCAAACAGCTGCTGCCCGACATCTTCAACCAGACACAGCCACCTGGACTCAACAGAAGCATCCACAAGACCAAAATCTGTCTCTATCATGCAACCACCGCGACTGACCTTTGCATCCTCCTTGAACTCTATTTTGTTTCCTCCTGGTCCAGACAGTCTGGCCAAAATATCTTCATCTAGATTTTCAAAATCTCTGGGATTGAGATGCACAGTTACACTACTGCCATCTATGGTCTTATTAAGGGCCTGAACGAGAACTCGGGATATCAATTCCCTGTCCGTAGCAATCTCCTTTTCAACTATCACCTTTGCCACAAGTAAACATATCTGTAGCATCTGGGCTTCATAGGCAGAAGACAATGTTGCTGTCTGCCTTTTGAAACTTTCAAAAAGTTTTTCAAGGTGTTGAAGGCCCACATGGAACTGCTTCCTTCCAAGCTCCTCTCCATCCTTGTGCCCCTGCTCGTAACCCAGGGTATAGGCCTGGCTCTCTATCTCTTCGGCATTCTTCTTGGCCTCTAGCACCATCTGTTCAGCCTCCGCCTTCAGCCTGGCCGCCTCTTTCTCTGCCTCTGCCAAAATGGCAGCAGCTCTCTGACGAGCCTCTTTTTCAGGGTCAGCGGTTATGTCTTCCTCTTTCTCAGAATTAGGATTTTGGCGTTCTTTCCCTGGCTTAGGCAGAAGACGCGACAGGCTGTTAAAATCTTCTCCATCGGAATCTGATTTACCGTTAGAGCCAGAGATAGACAGCCCCTGGGCTGCCAATATGGAAAAGTCACACCTTCCCTGTTTTATAACCCTTGCCATAGGCCTATACCAGCACCTCGTCGCCGCCTTTTCCTCCAAGGACTATCTTGCCCTCGCTCTCAAGCCGCTTGGCAACACGGATTATAGCCTGCTGCGCCTGCTCTACATCCTTAAGCCGGACCGGGCCCATAACCTCCAAGTCTTCCATGAGCATCTGGGCAGCCCTTTCAGACATGTTGTTGAGGAATTTGGCCTTTAGCTCTTCAGATGCGGCCTTAAGGGCAAGCTTCAACTCATCCGTGCTGATCTCTTTAAGAATAGAGACAATGGCGCTGTCATCCACCTGAAGCAGATCCTCAAACTTGAACATGAGCTTCTTTATCTCTTCTGCCAGGTCTTGCGAGGTCTCCTCTATCTGTTCGAGCAAGGAATCTTCCAGCGTTCTGTCCAGGTTATTCAAAATTTCAGCGACCTTTTCCGCCCCTCCCACCTTGGTGGCATCACTCATCTCTACAGAGAAGAGTTCTTCCTCAAGAACCCTGTCTATCTCTGCCACTATCTCGGGACTGATCTTTTCGAGATTTGCTATTCTTAGCATCACATCAGACTGCAACTTTTCATTAAGCTCCGAAAGGATCTCTGCTGCAAGATCAGGCTCTAAATGTGCCAAAATCACAGCGATGGTCTGTGGATGCTCGTTTGACAAAAAGTTAACTATCACCTTTGGCTCAAGACTTGACAGCTTCTGAAAAGTTGAGGGATGAAGCTGCCTCATTATGTCTTCATAAATCTGTTTTGCCTGCTCTTCCGGCATGGAGGAAAAAAGGACCTTTTTCAGAAAATCCTCCACCGGCACAGAAACTTCCCCCTGGACCATCGACATCTTTGCCCTTACTTCATCCAGCACCAGCTGGATCGCCTCACCGGGAATGTTCTGTATCATGGCCATCAGGGTTGAGACTTTTCTGACTTCATCCTCTTTAAGATATTTGAACACCTCTGCAGTAAATGCCTCTCCCATGGCAAGGAGAAAAATGGCTGCCTTCATGGGTCCATCAGGATTGGAAAGATCCATCTCTCCTGGCAGGGCTGGATTACTGCTCACCTTTTCCCTCCTTCTTTTTCTCTCTCAACCATATCTTTATAAGTGCAGCTGCCCTTTCTGGATACTCGCTTGCAAGATCCCTAAGCTCCCCCTTTACATCAGGAATGGGTTCAAAGGCGGGGCCAATGGCCGTCGCTTCGCCTCCGGCCACCTCACCTTCAATGGCTGCTGTTTCCTTCTCGCTCTCCTGCTCTGGTGGACTAAGTACAAAACGATTCAGCAGTGGTTTTAAAATGACAAAGATGAATATCAAGGCCAGTACAAGGTTAGCCAGGGGCCTTATCAGCCTCGTAAAAATATCCACTGCCTTTGCCATAATGCCCTTCTCAGCCACCTCTGGAGAAAAGGCCACATTAACAACGCTTACCTCGTCACCCCTATCCTCACTAAACCCCATGGCAGCCATAACTATCTGCTTGAGATTCGCAAGATCCTCCGGACTCCTGGGCTCGTAAACGGTCTTTCCCTTTTCCTGCTTGTACTTGCCGTCAACCATAACGGCTACTGAAAGCCTCTTGAGTGTTCCAATAGATCCAAGGATTTCCCTTTGTATTCTGGTTATCTCGTAATTGGTTATCTCCTTCTTTTTCTTCCTTATAAACTCCTCTTCTGACTGATTCACATTCCCCTGGAGCTTGTTTGCCAATCCTCCCTTTACACCAGGAATGCCGCCTGGCTGAGCAGGCCTTTCAAGGTCTTCCGCCTTTTCCTCACTTCTTACTGCCACGGAATCCGGGTCAAATCTGTCTTCACTGGTCTTTACCTGATTAAAATCCACCTCGGCGCTCACCCTGACCACTGCCTTTCTTGGGCCCAAAGCATCTTCTAGCATGGTCTGTATCTTATGTTTGAAATAATCCTCAAGCCGCTTCCTGTAAGTAAACTGCAAGTTGGCCTTGGCCTTGAGAGGATCCTTAACCTGCATCTTGGCCTCATAAAGAACATTACCGCTGGTATCAACCACAGTAACATTGTCCTTCTTGAGCCTGGGAACCGCACTGGCAACAAGATGCACTATGCCAAGAACCTGCCTCTGGGATAGTTCCTGGCCTCTTTTGAGTTCAAGAACCACAGATGCGCTTGGCTCCTGCCTCTGACCAACAAACAGGCTTTCCTTTGGCTCTGCTATGTGAACCCGCACGGTTTTCACCTGGGGGAAACGCGAAATCGTCTTTTCAAGTTCCCCTTGCAAGGCCCTCTGGTAGTTGACCTGCTGCACAAAATCCGTGGTTCCAAGACTGGACTTGTCAAAAAGCTCAAAGCCGACTCCGCTTCCCCTTGGAAGGCCCTGGCTTGCAAGGGCAAGCCTGACATCATAGACCTTATCCTGGGGTACCTTGATGACGCTTCCGCCTTGAGCAACCTTGTAAGGGATGCCCTTCTTTTTAAGCCACTGTACGATCTCACCGGCGTCTTTCTGATCCAGATCGGTATAAAGCACCTTGTAATTCGGTGTATTAATAAAAAGGAAAAGCGCTACAAAGCCTCCAAGAACACCAGCGACTACGACAGCAGAAACTATTTTCTGCCTGAGCGTCAAGTCGTTATAAAGCTTTTTCAACTGGGATATGTAATCAGAAGGGCTTGCCATTTCCTGTTCCTCTCCTTACTAACTCTTCACTACAACCAGATCCAATCAGAACTGTAACCTCATTATCTCCTCATAGGCACTGAGCGCCTTGTTCCTCATCTGCACAAACATCTTAAAGGAGATATCAGCCTTTGAGATGGCAATCATAACCTGGGGTATGTCTAGCTCTTTGCCAGCAGCCAACTCTGCTGCCAGCCTGTCTGCCTGGGACATTTTACTGTTGAGCCTGTCAATGCCCTTTTCAACTAATGAAGGAAAATCCAAGGAACTTTGATCTTCTGTCTGTTTTCCCCCATTACTTTTAGCCAAAAGCTGGTCTGTGGCCATTGATGCAACCTGATCTATTTTGGGCATCTAGACACCTCCCTATCTTATGAGATCGATGGCCTTTATTGCCATATTTTTTGCAGAATCCAATGCAGATATATTGGCCTCATAAGCCCTTTGGGCACTCATGATATCAACCATTTCCTCCATGACATTGACGTTTGGCATCTTTACCATGCCGTTCTCGTCTGCATCTGGATGATCCGGATCATAAACCTCCATGAACGGAGTTTTATCATCCACTATTTCAGCCACCTCCACTGTCTCAAGGGCCCTTTCCAGGCTTGCCTCAAAACCTTCTGACTTGCCTGAATCAAAATCTGCCTGCCTTTTAACAGGAACCGCATGAAAAACCACAGATTTTGCCCTGTAAGGTCCCCCATCCCTGGTCCTTGTTACATGGGCGTTGGCCAGATTCATTGAGGCAATGTTGAGCCTTGTCCTTTCAGCCCTCAGGCCCTTTGCACTGATGGAAAAAGATGTGAACAGGTTCATTGCTTGCCTCCTTCTGTTATGGCAGTTCTTAGTATCTCAAATTTTTTGATGAGCATCTGCATGGTAAGCTGATACTGAATGTTGTTTTCTGAAAGCTTTGCCATCTCCTCATCAAGATCCACATTGTTGGGAACCCCCCGTTCCTTGCTAATCTTTACGGAGGGTTCAACCGCCTTGGACCTTGGTGTTATATGACCGGGATGTGTGGTCTCCAGAGGAATGTCTTTTTCACTAGAGGATTTATCCGACTTTACTCCCATCTTTTCTTCCAAGTAGGAATCCATTACCTCCTTGAAATTCATATCCTTGGCCTTGTAACCAGGGGTGTCTATATTGGCTATGTTGGCAGAGATAACAGAATTTCTCTTTGCCCTGAGATTCAAGGCCCTTCCCATAACCTCTATTGCAGGCCCAAAGATGCTCTTCATCAAATCACCTCACAATACCAGCCCCATATTCCTATACTCGGCAAGTTTATTCCTGAGAGTCCTGACACTGATTCCGAGCAGTTTGGCTGCATGGGTCCGGTTTCCCTTTGTCTTTGAAAGGGCCCTCTTTATCATTTCCTTTTCCACCTCTCCAAGGTTAAAAACATCTTCTCCAAGCCCTTTATCAGAGATCACAGAGGCAGAATTTGCCTCATCAACCATCTCATCTGCAAGCAAATCCTGCAGCGTTATCTCTTTTGACTGAGCAAGAAGCACTCCTCTTTCCACTATATTCTTAAGCTCCCGTACATTTCCGCTCCATTTCCTATTTTCAAGGGCCTCTAAAACTCCCTCTGCAAATTTGAGCCCATTTTTGCCATACTCCTTGACAAAATGTTCTCTGAAGTATTCTGCTAGAAAAGCAATATCCTCTTTTCTTTCCCTAAGTGGCGGTACCTTCAAGGGAATGACGTTTAGACGAAAGTAGAGATCTTCTCTAAACTTTCCCGCACGTACTGCTGAAAGCACATCCCGATTTGTTGTGGCAACAACCCTGACATCAACAGGTATTGGGCTATAGCCGCCCAGTCTATCAATCTCGCCTTCTTGCAAGACCCTGAGTAATTTTGCCTGAAGGGCAAGGGCCATTTCTGTGATCTCATCCAGAAGTATGGTTCCATTGTTCGCCAGCTCAAACTTACCAAGCTTCTTTGTTATAGCCCCGGAAAAGGCCCCTTTTTCATGGCCAAAAAGCTCGCTTTCAAGCAAGGTTTCAGGCAGGGCAGCACAGTTAAGGGCAACAAATGGACCGTCAGCCCTGTCACTTTCCTGATGTATATATCTGGCAAGGAGTTCCTTTCCTGTACCACTTTCACCCTGGATCAGCACCGTGGCCTTGCTCTTGGCCACATTTCTAGCCTGGGCGAGCACCTTTTCCATTGCCGGACTTTTTGTGAGTATTTTGTATCTGTCAAAATTACGACGCTTTTTAGACTGCTTCTTCTCTTGACATTGAACCTGCGCCTGAGCCTGTTCACCTTGATCCTTTACCACTGGTTTCACCTTGGCAACTGGTGTTGCCAAGGCCCTTTTGATCACAAATCCCAAGACATCTGGAGTCCAGGGCGGCAACCGGAAATCCATTGCCCCAAGTTCCATTATCAACTGGGCATCTTCCACCGTGGCCTCCCTTGCCAGGACGATCACCCTTGTAAACAGTTCATTGTCTTGCAGGGCCTTTAGGAACTCTACACTGTCAAGGCCTTTGGGATCATGAAATACCATGCACAGCACAAATTCTGAGCGCGAAAGCAGACTAAGGGCCATCTGAATATCAGGAGCCATGGTGATATCAAAGCCCATCTCGTCAAGATGGGTCTGGACCTCCATCCTATCCCGGACGCTACCACCTACTATCAGTAGTTTCTCCTCTTTATTGTCAGCAAGTCCAAAAAAATCTGTCATATTTGGCCGCCAGCCCTTTTCATGAATTTATAGTATGAGGCCTCGGCCTTAGAGGCCTTACCCCAGAGTCCCTTTTCTTTCTTTGCACTGTCTGTCCAAATTCTTATAGCCTTTGAAGGGTCGGTGCCTGCAGAAAGTGCAAGATTCAACCTGAAGCGTTCTGCAGGATCATCCGGATTAACTTTCTGAAGCAGCCTGTAGGCACTAAGGGCCTCCTTTGGTTCACCAAGCCTAAGGGCTTCATCACCCCACTTGCTTAAGAGCATTATTCTGTCATTTGCGGAAAGAAGTTTCGAATACTTGTTGTATACCCTTTTAACAGTATTCCATTCTGCCAAATTGATGGCCCCAAACACGGCCTGTTTTATATTTTCAGCATTGGCCTTTATGTTCAGGCTGTCCATGGCCATGTTAAGGGCCGCCCTATAATCTTTCTGCCAGAGGGCGAGCCTGGATTTGTAAAGAAGTGCCCTTGAGCCCATGGACTGTTCAGGGCAGTAAAGGTTCATGAGAGTTATTGTATCCTGTGCAGCCTTAAACCTTCTGTCCCTAACAATCTGTCCAGTCCATGCCATTAGTATCTTGCAGCGAAGAGAGTCATCTGGCCCGCTATCCCAGGCTTGCTGATAGGCCCTAAAGCTCGCCTGACCAATGTGTAGATTTGAATAGGCCCTTGCCAGAAAAAGGTAGTGGTGCGGCACCTTCAATGCGTCAACTTTCTGTCTATTCCACAGATAGAAATCTATCAGCTCTACATCCATGCCCTTGGCAATAAAGGCCTTGTCAGCATGGATAAGGGCCAAGACAGCATTTTCCTTTGCTTCTTTTACAAGTCCTGTGTCGTTCTTGAAAAATTCCCTGAACTTCCAATACTCCTTAAGGGCTTCAACAGGTCTATTTCTTGACAGGAGGCCCTTTTGTAACTCAACCCATTTTTTCTCTGCTACCATTCGCATGAAATCATATATCTGGCAGTTGCCCCTCCTGTCCAAATAAGGCTTGAGAGACAAAACTATCTCTTTTAGGGCATCTACAGCGTACTTTTTTTCCAAAAGGTGATTTTTGGCCTGGTCCGCCATTAGGAGCATTTCTTTGGCATAAGGGCCTTTTGGATCTTCGACCAGATACTTTTCAGCAAGCATAAGGGCCTTTAGATAGTCCTTTTTCTTGAGTTCTGTGGCTACAAACTCTCTTTTAACCTCTTGAGTCAGCGGATGGTTTGGAAACTGTTTCAGTATCTTTTGAAATACCAATTCGGATTCATAGAAATCAGGCGCTGCTATACGTCCCTTGGTATACTTAGAAAGCCGTTGTCTTGCCTGTTCCTTGAGCTGCAACATACGAAAACGGGCAAAGAGATATTCTGGCTGACCCTTAAAATCCCTTCTTATAAGGGCATAGTATTTCCGCGCCTTAAGCATGTCGCCCATATGTCTGTAAGTTTCTGCTATGTTAAATAAAGTAGATGCCCTGCTTGATGGGTTTCTTACAAGATTCAGATACCTCAGCCACATCTCTATGGCCTTTTTGGGTCTGCCGTCATGTAAGGCAAGACGGGCCTTCAGGTCAAGTAATTCAGGCACGTCTACCTCTGCCAAAGGAGAAGACATGGATACTCTTTTTGCCACCTGTCTTGCCCTTTTTACGTTTCCCATTAAAAGTGCCTGCCTTGCCATCAAAACCTCAGCAGTCCTTGCAGCAATACTGTCAGGAAACCGACGCATTATCTCCCTGTAAAAACGCCTGAGTTTCTCCCTGTTGTTAGTCCTTTCATAGTAAAGAATTAGGGAAGTAAGGGCCTGGTTGGTCCACTTGCTGTTTGGAAAGTACCTGGTGACTATTTTCCAATGGGCTTCTGCCTCTGGCCAAAAGGAAACCGAGGCATAGGCCTCTCCTAAGATGTAGTATGCCTCTGGCAACATCTTAGAATCAGGATATGCCTTAATAAAATTCTTAAGCATTGAAATTAGAGGCCATGCATCTTCCTTGAGCTTAGAAGGCGATGTCTGATATTCCTTCCAGAACACCTCAATTGCCGGAACTATGGCTTTCCAGGCCATCCCAGCCTCTTGCTCTGAAGTACGTCCATCTGCCGATCTTACGCCCTGCATCAGAAACAGGGCAGAGATCAGAATTATTACCAGGGTAGACAGAATGTTGATTCTTGTATGTACAGCACTTCCTTTCATAGCAAAAGTTGTCAAAGCAAAGGAGATGCCACTACAGTCTGTTTTGTAAAGCGCAGAATCTTGAAGAAAGGGAAAAAGGCCTCTACTGCCCTAAAAATAGTAGGGAAACGGGTTCAAATACACAAAGACTGAAACCCTTGTGCCAATCCAGCTGTCTATTTAGAGACAAAGACCTCTGGATCAAGATCTGGAAAGATGGGATTTGTCATCTCCAGATTTTCCAATCGGCATATATTTGATGACGATTCCCTGTCCCTGTCCCAAAAGATGGAGGCAAGAATCCAGAACCTTTCCAAGTCCTCAAAAAAGTACTCTTTCATCCTGTCAACAAAATGACCATTTGAGATCACAAAGGGTATGTCACTGTTCATGCTCTGAAGGACCTCACGCCCTGCCTGGGCAACAATGCGTCTTGCAATATCATCCTGCTGATCCTTTTCCTTCCAGTGGCTGGCCATTGCCACAAGCTCCCTTATGGCTTCATGGCTATGTCTGTACATCCATGACACAGAACCGTACATCCACTTGTCAAAGGTCCCCTTGTCGCCCCAGGATGAAGGGTTCAAAAACACCTCTTGGTTTCTTGGATACCGGAACAGGTAACTGCTTGGGGTTATCAGCTCTGTCTCGTTTTGATTGTAGTAAAGCTTCTTCAAAAGGAAGTAGAGAAAGTCTGTCCCCTCAAACCAGTGATGTCCAAAAAGCTCTGCATCGTACATGGCAACCACCAGGGGTTTTTTCCAAAACCAGTCCTTTATATATCTGAAACGAAAATTACGCGACTCCATAAAATGCTGGGCATGACGCGCGGCCTTCTCTAAGGCCCATTGGCGTACATAAGGTTCTTTATAGTCGTTGGTCCTGGTAGTTATACGGTTGTACCTCAAGGGGCCGCCCTTAAAATGGAAATCCAGGTAGTCAGGATCTCCAGGGTAACCCTCCTCACCACTCCAAACCTGCTTGCCTGTCTCAGGATCTCTGGCAAAGGCTGCAACATCGCTTCCCTTTAAAAACACAGGCGCGTGAGTTCCAAACACCACCGGACAGTCTGCCAAGGTAACCGCATGGGTCTCAACAAAGAAATAACGCAGACCTGCATCCTGAACAAAACGCTCCAGACCAGGAACATAGGCACATTCGGGAAGCCATATGCCCCGGGGAGGAGTGCCAAATGTGGCCTCGTAATCAAGCACGGCTGTCTCCACCTGGCCTCGCACAGACTCTGGATAGGCAGTGAAAAAGGGAAGAAACGCATGGGTTGCACCGCATGTCGATATCTCGATATACCCTTGATCCTGAAACCTCTTAAAGGCCTTGGTCAGGTCACAGTCGTATTTTAAAAAGCAGTCTTTTATTTCCAAAAATCTATTAAGATGCATCCATGCAGTATCGTGGTACTGCATGGCCTGGCGTCTTGTTCTGTCAACCTCAGCCCTTGCCAGATTTATGTGGGCATCTATGTACCTTAAAAACTCTTCCTGCAAAAAGGCACAGCGCATCATGTTTGAAAGGGTTGGAGAGATATCCATAGAAAGCCTAAAATCCACCCCCTCTTCAACCAGCCTTTCAAAGACAAGAATCAACGGCACATAGGTATCTTTTACTGCCTCGTGAAACCATTCTGGAGGATAGCCCATTGGCTGCCAGAACCCGGAATCGCCATATGAAACCCTCTTCCTTATGTAAGGCAAGTGGGCATGAAGATGAATCAAAAGCAGACCTATTGAATTTTCAGCTGTCCCCATCACAGATTTAAGAGGTCTGTTGGCAGGATGGCCTCCACTCAGGTCTACCTCTCTGAACTGCACCGGATTGTTGCCTGGATGAACTCTGGCAGTCTGAATAGAATTTGACACATCCGTCAATTCAAGGATCTGTTCAGCAGACACTGCCACAAGCTGTACCCTGTAGACCTTATCTGGATGAAGATTCAGATACCAGTTGTCCGTAAGACCAAGATGCACTTCAACATCTTCGTACATCTGATGATGGAGCATGCCCGCCCATTCATGAAAAACCTTTATGTATGTCTTGACTTGGCTGCCGGTCTTTTTAGAAAATTCATCAAGCCTTGAGGAAAGGGTCTCCTTGTCCAGATGCCAATAGGTATAGGCCCGCCTTTCATCAATTGGTAGCAAAACTATATGGTCTGGCTTTGATGGTACTGCACAAAAGGTAGAGCAAAGTATCTGGCTGTCCAGGCTTCCATCTGGTGTTCGAACAAACAGCTTTGCCTGATAGGCCTTTCCATCCTTTATGTTATGAAAAAGCCAATCAGAAGCTCCTGGTAAAAGCACTCCACCATAGCCCTCCAACTTAACCAAACCGGATGGTGAAAACTCATGCAGTTCTATTTCTACATTGACATCTTGCCAATCCTTTCCAGCCGGCTTTAGCAGATCCTCTTCTATTTTTTTCCAGTCAGCCTCTGTTATCTTCCACCAAGCCCGAAGCTGTACAGTATCTTCTTCCCAGATCTCTCTTTTCAATTCAAAAAAGGTGGTATCTGCGGGTAAGTTTATGGTCTGTGTAAAAAGCTCCCCTACAATATCAGGATCCTGAAAATCAATACTGAAGATTATCTTGAGCACCGTGGGATTTTCAAGATTGGCATGCAGTACGCCTGCCTCATCCCTTATCTCTTTTTTGACAACTGTCAGGTTTAGTTTTTTTAGCCTACCCATTATCACTGCATAGTCACCAGTGCCCACACAGATCCATTCCTCAGTAGGTAGCTCCATGCTTTCCAAGGGTTTTCTAATGCAGTGCACAAACAACTCTACATCCTCTTCCCATTTTATTTTAAAAGACCGCTGCACTTCATTCTTTACCCTTTCCCAGTCAATATCAGACCAGGTAAGATGATGACGTTGGGGGTTTTCAGAGACTAGGCTTACCTTTGGCGTGTAGTGAAAATCTGTAGACATGTATAACTTGTAATGCTCTTTAAGCACCAGTTTGATATCAAAATCCCCACTCTCATCAAGATAAAATTCTGTAGACCGAAGATCTGTACATCTTTTTTCAAAAAAAGGCTCATTCTCTCCAATCCTGTAAACCTGGACCCAGAGATCTTCCATGGCCGTATTGACCTGCTGGAGAATCTCATCATCCCATTTTATGTAAACAAGATTTCCTGTAACCTTTATACATACATGATCGAAGTAATAATTGTTGCACCTGACAGATGATTCCAAAGGTAGTGCTGAAGACATTTTATATTGTTCCTTAATCACGAAATGAAATCTTATTAGAAAAGATATTGCTGTTGATTTGATTAATATGCTGTTCAATCTCCTTAAGGTCAATACAAATCTGACCATGCTGTCTCTATTATCCTACCACCAAAAGGTACGGCCAACGAGATATGATGTTTGAAGGACGCCACTCATCCAAGCCTGAATAAACTAACTTGCTACAATAGTGAAGGATGACAGAGCGGCTGACCTTATCATTTCACTGCCATCTCCATCTGCGGTTTCTTTCATCCACACAAGACCTGTACCCTTATCTGATCCACTAGATGCAGGAAAATTTCCGATACAATGTTAATCTTTTTAAGATTCTTAATTCAAAATCTTTTGAAAAATTACAAAATACCTGGTACAAGATCTAAAGAGTGTTTTCTAGAATGCTTGTAGCCAACAAATAAGCTATCAAGAATTCTGGCAAAGTTTAGGTTGTCTAAAAAATTATTCATTGATGAGTATTGGAGAACAATCATGACGGCAAAAAAAGATTTTACTGAAGAAGAATGGACCCAGCTCCTCAAGGCTCCAACTGCTGTCGGCCTTTATATTATGATGGCAGATCCCAATTTTCTGATCGGGACCATGAAGGAAGCCCTGACCATATCTACGGAAATTATCAAGCGGGAAAAGGCACAAAACAGTGAATTGCTGGCAGCTCTTCTGGCAGAGTTCCATAATAAGGACATGGCCAAGCAGGCCAGGATTGAATTTGAAAAGAAGGATCTAGAAGCAATGCGCCAGGCTGCTTGGGATGCATTGCAGAAAGCGGTCGAAATCCTGGATAAAAAGGCCACCCCAGAAGAATCTGCAGAGATTCGGCAGTGGCTTTATGACCTGGCTCGCAAAACTGCTGAGGCTGCCACTGAAGGAGGGTTCCTGGGCTTTGGCGGAACCAGGGTAAGCGAAAAAGAAAAAGAGGCCCTTTCCAAGCTAAAAGAACTTCTCAAGCCGGCCAATGCAGAGTAACTAAAACTGGATTGTTGAGAGAGCTTGAATACCTACACGGAAAAACTTCTTTAAAGCAGCAAGAAAACACTCTGCAAGTCGTCGTACACGCCCTGCATGCAATCCTAAGACTTTATGACCCGGTTATCCTTCCTGAAACATTAAAAAGGGCAAAGGGATCATGAGTTGGTACTGGGCAGGCAAAGCGGACTGGCTCTTTCCTGGTGGGATGCCTTATATCCATCAACCACGAGTGGAGAGCTATGCCCCTGCCAGACAATACAGGAGTATTGCTACCATATTTTATGTCTCCCAAGATGGGACAGCGAAGCATCTCTGACATGTGAACCCTTAGCTGGTGAGATCGGCCAGTCACTGGTTCAAGACATAAAAGGCTAAGATCTCCCTGCCTACCAAGAACCCTCCATCTGGTAACGGCCTTTTTGGCTCCCACTGTATCATGAGACACAACAGCAACCTTGTTTCTTTTCCTGTCCTTCTTGAGAAAGGTCTCAACGGTCCCTTCATCTGACCCAGGATATCCACTTACTACGGCCAGGTACTTTTTTAAAATGAAAAGCCTTCTCATTTGGTCAGACAACCTTGATGCTGCCTTTGAAGTCTTTGCAAAAAGTACAAGCCCTGAAACCGGCCTGTCAATCCTGTGAACAACGGCCAGAAATACATTTCCAGGTTTATTTTTCGTCCTTTTAATGTAGTCTTTTCCCCAATCAAGAAGGGAGTAATCATAAGACGAATCCGGCACCACAGGCATGGCCGGAGGCTTACAAAGAACAAAAAGATGGTTGTCTTCATAAAGAACAGCAGGCTTATTCACGGATTTGCAATCCTTTTTCCTAAAATCATATCAATTTCCAGCTCTTAAGAGCCAAACAAATGATGCTGTTTGTATTTCCTGATGTAAATGTTAAGCTGAAAAAACTTCTGTATCATAACAATTAATAAACCAAATAAAAAAGGTCTCAAAATGTTTGAAATGATCCCCAGACACATAAAAGACAGATTCGGTATCAAGTGTTATCTAAGGTCTTTAAAAGTAAAACTTATTTACAGTTTTGCCATTGTGTTTCTTATTACAGCCCTTTCATCCATAGCCTCTATCTTTGCCATCTCACGAGTGGAACACAAGATGGAACTCTTGGAACTGATGGAGGTAATAACTCAAGACATTCTTCTTGTGCGTCAAAAAGAGAAAAATTTCTTACTTTACGGAAACCTGCAGGAGCTGGCCGATACCAAAAATCTTCTTACGGACATTCAAAAGAGGATCTCCAAGCTGGATCCCATCTATATGAAAGATTTCAGGCACATAAACGCCAAAATGAAAGCGTACGAAGAAATTATAAACGCCTTCCTGTCTGGAAAAGTGAAAGGACGTTCTGAAAATGATCTCAAGGCCCTGTTAAGGGAGTCCGGCCACAAGCTCATGAAGGTAATAATCAATCATGCGGATACCCTAAAAGACAAGCTAGAATCAGAGATACTCAAATACAAGGAAATGTCCTTCCTGCTTCTGTGGGTTGCAATACCCATAGGTCTGCTTCTGTGCCTGTTTTTGGCAGAATGGATCTTGCAACCAATCGAGTATGTACGTGAACAGGCCATAAATGTCATGAGCGGAAAGATAAAGGCCATACCACTAGAGCCTGTTGCCAACAAATGTCTCGAGTGCGACGGACTCGTGCGCTCTATCAACAGGATGCTCGACACCATAGAATCCAAGCAGCAACAGCTAATCCAGTCTGAAAAACTTGCTGCAATAGGTAAAGTCACGGCTGGAATAGCCCATGAGATAAACAACCCCCTTAACAACATCAGCCTTACCGCAGAGGTTCTGCTAGAAGACATGGAGAACATGACCGATGAAGAAAGACGGGAAATGATCAACGACATCCTGATTCAGTCAGAACGGGCCAGAGACATTGTCCATCATCTCTTGCAGTTTTCAAGAATGAAGAAATCAACCTTAAGGGAAAAAGTTGATTTGGCAGAGCTGGTGGAAAATACATTAGCTCTTTTGAAAAATGAACTGAAAATCACCCATACCAAGGTAAAAACACTGCTAGAAAAGGGTGTAGCCAACATCTTTGGCAATCCTAACCAGTTGCAACAGGTGCTTGTTAATATTATCCTAAATGCAATTCAAGCTATGGGGGAAGGCGGTAGCTTAGAAATATGGCTTAAGGTAGACAAGGACAAAAAAAAGGCCTACATCGCTATTAAAGACAACGGACCAGGCATTCCTCAAGAAGTGCTTAGCCACATCCTTGAGCCCTTTTATACCACCAAAAAGGATGGAACAGGGCTAGGGCTTTCCGTAAGCTATGGAATAATCAAGGAACATAAGGGTGAGATACATATTGACAGCCAAAAGGGCAAAGGCACTACGGTTACCATAGAGCTACCCCTCATTGATCAGGAAGAAGAGGAAAAAACCAATTGAGCAAAACCGATAGTGACAGAACGGCATCATACAAGGTATTTGTGCTTGACGACGAAGAGATCACTGTTAAACGCTTGGTCAAGGGTCTTGGTTCATCATCTGAACTACAAGTTAAAGGATTCATCCTTGCCAGCGATGCCCTGTCAGCCATAAAAGAGTCTCCACCTGACATTTTTATATCCGACATAAAACTCAAGGATGCCAACGGCCTTGACCTGCTAGACAGAATAAAGGTCATAGCCCCTGAAACGGTTATTATCCTAATCACAGGTTATGCATCCATTGACCAGGCAGTCAAGGCAACCAAAAAGGGGGCATTCTACTATCTAGCCAAGCCCTTTTCACTTTCAGAGCTCCGTCAGACCATTTCAGAGGCCATTGATTTCATCAAATCTAGAAAACAACGAGATCTTATAATGGAAAGGCTGGGCAGAGACGGCAGGCTTGGTAATATCATAGGCTCCACACCAGAGATGCTCCAGATCTTTAAAACTATAAAACAGATCGCCCCCCTTGATTGCAACGTACTTATTAAGGGCGAAACAGGTACTGGCAAGGAACTTGTTGCAAGGGCCCTTCACTCACACAGCCAAAGAAAAAAAGGGCCATTTGTCTCTTTTAACTGTGGTGCGTTTACTGAGGAGCTCATAGCCAATGAACTGTTCGGCCACGAAAAGGGAGCATTTACAGGGGCCAACTCCACAAAAGTCGGGCTTCTGGAGACAGCCTCTGGGGGAACGGTATTTCTGGACGAGATTGGCGAAATGCCCCTTTCCATGCAGGTTAAGCTTCTTAGGGTCCTGCAGGAAAACACTATTTTTCGAGTAGGCGGAACCAAACCGGTAAGAATAGACTGCCGCTTTATAGCTGCTACCAATCGAAACCTGGATAAGATGGTAAAGGAAGGGGCATTCAGGCAAGACCTCTTCTACAGGCTAAAGGTTGTGACCATAAACATGCCTCCCTTGAGACAGAGACGACAAGACATTCCCACCCTTGTCGCTCACTTTGCCCAAAAGGCAGCAAACAAATTTGGAAAGGCTGTTCCCAAGGTGGAACAGGATTTTCTAGATACCCTTATGGATTATCCGTTTCCAGGAAACTGCAGAGAACTTGAACACATGGTGGAGCGGGCAGTAGCCCTAAGTCGCAGAAACACGTTAACTGCCGAAGACCTTCCTCCTGACCTTTGGCTTATTCAAGAGCCTGAAATGGAAAACAAGGGAACAACCTCTCTTAAAAAGCTGGAGTTGGATTATATTATGGACGTATATAAAAAAACAGGGTTTAACCAAAGCGAAACAGCCAGGATTCTTGGCATTTCCAGGACAACCCTTTGGAGAAAGCTTCGTCAGTTTAACATCTCTCCCAAAAAACAGGCTTGAGTTTTCCTGTTCTAAGGAAAACAGGTTAATTTTTAATTTGTAGGATCATAACCCAAAAAGGCTTTGGCAGATTTTTTAGATGGAAAAGGTTGCAAAATCTTAAACAACCTGTCAATCCAGACCTGTCATTGTCATTGTTGCCAATGGGAAAAGTATATGTAAAAGTGGTATATTATTCACACGCAGGCAGTAACAAACTCGGAGGCTTTGATGAACACTACCAAGGAACTAAAAGATAAAGAAAAGGCCCTATCCATCGCCCTTAACCAAATTCAGAAACAGTTTGGCAAAGGTTCTGTAATGAGACTCGGTGACAGGGGCGGTGTTGAAGATATACCGGTTATCTCTACTGGATGTTTACCTGTTGATATAGCAACAGGGGTTGGAGGCATCCCAAGGGGAAGGATTGTGGAGGTATTTGGTCCAGAATCTTCTGGGAAAACCACTCTTGCCCTCCACATGATTGCAGAGGCACAGAAACAGGGTGGAGTTGCCGCATTTGTGGATGCTGAACACGCCCTTGACCCTGTTTATGCCAAGAATCTTGGTGTTAACACAGATGACCTTCTGATCTCTCAGCCAGACTATGGTGAACAGGCACTGGAGATTGTGGATGCACTGGTCAGGAGCGGTGCAGTTGAT
>JAMOVK010000131.1 GCA_027067775.1 Deltaproteobacteria bacterium | reverse complement strand
AAACCTAAGAATCTTGATCTTTTTTTCCTTCTCCAACTCTTTAAGGGCCATGGCATTTTTTGTCTCAAATTCTGAAAGCATCTTCACATTTAACTCTGCTGCAGCAGTATCCACTGCTGCCTTTAGATCTTTGGGCAATGACTCATAGGCCTTTTTGTTTATGATGAGTTCCAGTGTACTGCCTGGCTCATGCCATCCTGGCCCATAATAGTATTTGGCAACCTTGTAAAAACCCATTCTGATGTCATGAAACGGGCCTATCCATTCGGTAGCGTCTATTACCCCTCTTTCTAAGGATGTGTAGATTTCTCCTGCAGGAAGAAGGGTCACAGCGCCGCCGGCCTTGCTTATTACCTTACCGCCAATACCAGGGATTCTCATCTTAAGCCCCTTGAAGTCTGCCATCTTTTCTATCTTTTTATTAAACCATCCTCCCATCTGAACCCCTGTATTCCCAGCAGGCCTTGGAACGAGATTAAATCTGGAGTAGACCTCTTCCCACAGTTTGAGACCGTTACCAAAATAAAACCAGGCATTCATGCCCTGTGCATCCAGACCAAAGGGAATCGATGTAAACCATTGGGCTGCGTTGCATTTTCCTGCCCAGTAATAAGCAGCGCTGTGTCCGCATTCCACTGAACCAGAGGATACTGCATCAAAGACCCCAAGAGGAGGAACAAGCTCACCACCTGCGTAGACTTGTATGGTAAGTTGTCCTCCGGAAAGGTCCCCCACCCTTTTTGCAAACCTTTCAACACCTGTCTGAAGTACGGGAAATGAAGGGGGCCAGGAGGTAACCATTTTCCAGCGAAACTTTCTGCCACTGGCAAACGCCCTGGATTCTTTCCCTGCCGTTTTGGCTGCAATAAGGGCCCCTGCTGCCACAGCTCCCCTTTTTATGAGACTCCTACGATCCATCTGAACCTCCTTTTGTTGTAATTATAACCGTTTTATATGTCCAAAAGGTTTTTAAGGCAATAGCACATCAGGAATTGATATGTCTTGTACAAAAACTTTAAGTTGCAGCAACGGATTATTTAACTTAGATTTTCTAAAAAAAGCTTCTTGAATAAGGCACTGGTAATGGAAAAAATAGAATCCATCCTTACAACAATATCTGTTTGGTCAATTGTTGTTTTTTTTCTTTTTGACGGCCTGGCACTTGCTGACACCTATTACATTGCCCCATCCAATGAGGTACCAATAAGGACTGGAGCAAGCAATACCAAAAAGATAGTGGCTGTTCTCAAAGACGGCACAAAGGTGGAGCTTTTGACAGAAGAAGGTCCATGGGCCTATGTGAGGACTTCGGGTGGCAATGAAGGCTGGATCTTAAAAAGATACCTCACCCAGGATCTTCCTCCTCGGATGTTGGTGGAACAGTTCAAGAAAAAAAATCAGAAGCTGATAGAAAATTATAAAAAATTAAAGGATCAACTTGATAATCTGTCGAAAACCGGTTCCAGCTGTAGTCAAAAGCTGGCAGCCTGTGTGGCAGAAAATCAGAAACTTAGTGACGATTTTGATGCCCTTAAAAAAGAGTCTTCAAATGTTATCCAAACAAGAAGGCTCTTGTCAGAGACCCAGAAAAAACTGCAGGTTACCAATGCTGAGAGAATAAAACTCAAACAAAGGTTGAACTCTCTGGAAGCCAATACCAACATAAAATGGTTTTTGGCAGGTGGAGGTGTCTTGCTGGTAGGTTGGATACTTGGAGTATTTACTGCTAAACGCAAAAAAAGAAGGCCCAGCCTTCTGTAGACCATGAAGAAACGGACATGAAACAAGAAAAGGGAAAAGTCGATAAAAAGATCATCCGTCCCTGTCCTTGGTGCGGAAAAGAGGTAGATTTTTCAAAAAATGCCTACAGGCCTTTTTGCAGCAAGAGGTGCAAGCTGGCTGATCTAGGTTCGTGGTTCAAAGAAGAGTATCATATTTCATCCTCTTTTTTGGAAATAGAGGAACAACCGAAACACCGGTAAAACAACTGATATGGGAAAAGAATACGATATAGTAATACTTGGCTGTGGGCCAGCTGGTCTTCAGGCTGCCATGCATGCAGCAAGAAAGAGATGCTCGGTACTTGTTCTTGGCAGAATTGAAAGAAGTAGCCTGTACAAGGCGCATATTGAGAACTATTGCTGCATGGAAGGGGTAAAGACAGGCAAGGAGCTTCTTGAAGCTGGAATAAACCAGTGCAAGGGCTTTGGTGTAGATTTTCTACACGAAGATGCAGTGAAAACCGAAATTGCAGAATCTGGAGGTTTTATAGTCGGTGCAGAATCTACAACCTTCAAGTGCACTGCTCTTATCATGGCAACTGGTGTCAGCAGGAAGGGGCTTGGGTTGAAAAGAGAAAAGGAACTTGTTGGCAAAGGAATAAGCTACTGTGTGGATTGCGACGCCAACTTTTACAAGGGAGCAAGAGTTGCAGTATTCGGTAATGGAAGTGCCGCTGTGCACGGTGCACTTACCCTTAAAAACATAGCCTCAAAAGTGTATCTTATAACTACCGGGCTGGAAATTAGCCCTGGCCTGAAAGATACCCTTGATAGTAGTGGTGTGGAAATTCTCTGTCCAAGAAAGATAAAAGAACTTGTAGGTCAAGACAGGCTCCAAGCAATAGTCCTTGACGATGGAACAAGGTTGGAACTTGATGGCCTTTTTATAGAACTTGGTGCCAAAGGAGCCATGGAGCTTGCGGCTTTTCTCGGCGTAGAACTTGATCCTGAAAGATTTACACATATTGTTACCGATAAGGATCAGGCTACCAACATCCCTGGGATATTTGCTGCAGGCGATATCTGTGGACTGCCGTATCAGATGGCAAAGGCTGTGGGCGAAGGTTGTATTGCAGGGCTTTCTGCAGGTTCTTACTGTCAGAAACTAAAAAGAGAGGCTGCAAAGAAATGATACTAAAGGAGTTTACTGTTGGTCCCCTGCAGGTAAGGGCATACATTATTGGGTGTCAGGAAACATCTAAGGCCATTGTAATCGATCCTGCAGGCAGTGAAGAGCATCTTGCCTCCACCTTAAAAGATCTTGGCCTTGAGCTTATGGCAATTGTCAATACTCATGGACATCCAGACCATACCTGTGGAAACGAGAAGATGAAACGCCTTACTGGCGCACCGGTTCTCATGCACAAGGCTGATGACGAACTTTTCAGAGAACCTGCAGTAGTGGCAATGTTTAGGGCGTGGGGGTTTGAGCCGGCTCCACCAGCAGATGGCTATCTTGAAGAGGGGCAGACACTTCGGGTGGGAAATCTCTCCTTTGAAATACTCCACACTCCAGGCCATTCGCCAGGATCTGTCTGTATTTATGGTCATGGAGTGGTTGTTACAGGAGACACCCTCTTTATAGACGCCATTGGAAGAACAGATCTTCCAGGTGGAGACTATGACGTACTCATGAATTCTCTTAAGACCAAGATATTACCTCTACCAGATGAAACCCTGGTTCTGCCAGGCCACGACTACGGCCCAAAACCTACAGATACTCTTGGAGGACAAAAGAGGACCAATCCGTATCTCAGCCAACTGCTCTGATTTGACTCCTGTCATTAGGTGCCAAAAAGGGCTTCCCATCTGTGCCCTGTGGGACGAACTGGTTGATGCAATACGTCGTCACAGGGTAATTCTGGTTACCGGAGAGACAGGCTCTGGCAAGACTACCCAACTGCCCAAGATATGCCTGCAGGCAGGACGGGGAAAAAAACGCATAATAGGCTGCTGTCAACCAAGAAGAATTGCTGCGGTCAGTGTGGCCAAAAGGGTCAGCCAGGAACTTGGCCCTGGAGCAGAAGGCCTTGTTGGCTATCAGATACGTTTTTCCAAAAAATTTCATCAAAATACAAAGATCAAGTTTATGACCGATGGTATCTTATTGGCCGAAGTGCAGCAGGATTCTATGCTTCGGGCCTACGATACCATCATTTTGGATGAGGCCCATGAAAGAAGCATCAATATAGACTTGGTAGCTGGTCTGCTAAAAAACCTGCTAAAAAAAAGGAGAGATTTGAGGGTCATTGTGACCTCTGCAACCATGGAGGTCGAGAAGTTCAAAAATTTTTTTAACAACCCTCCCCTATTTCAGATTCCAGGAAGAAGTTATCCGGTAGAAATTCTATATGAAAGAGAAACATGGTATCAATCTGACAGAGATGTAGACCTGGTAAAAAAGGTTGCCATCACCTGCTCCCTCATCAGAAAAACGGACAGATCGGGACATATACTTGTCTTTCTGCCTACTGAAAGGCACATCTTTGACGCAGCAAGGCTCCTAAAGTCAACTGTTAATGACGAATGCCTTATATTGCCGCTGTTTGCAAGGCTTGCTGCCTTTAAACAATCGAGGATATTTCGACCTTCATCAAAACAAAAGATTATACTTTCCACAAATATTGCCGAGACCTCTATTACCGTTCCTGGTATCAGATATGTAATAGATTCCGGACTTGCAAGAATCAGCACATACAACATAAACACCCATACCAAGGCCCTACCGGTTGCAAAAATTGCCAAGGCAAATGCCAACCAAAGGGCAGGAAGGGCTGGACGAGTCCAGAAAGGACTCTGCATTCGTCTGTACAGTGAAGAGGACTTTGCCTGTCGAGATGATTTTTTGCCTCCAGAGATAAACAGGTGCAACCTTGCTGAGGTGATACTCAAGATACTTTATATGGGACTTGGACCAGTTGAAAAATTCCCGTTTGTAGATCCTCCCAAAAGGGCTGCCATTAAAGAAGGAATGCACACTCTGTTGGAATTAGGGGCAATTGATAAGCATGGTAGACTTACATCTACTGGCAAAAAAATGGCACGGCTGCCTATTGATCCGCGACTTTCAAGGATCTTATTCCAGGCGAAACGAAACGGATGTCTTGGAGAAATCCTGGTGATCGTCTCTGCCCTCTCGATTCAAGACCTATGGCTATCCCATGCAGAGGCAGACGCGAACTCGCTTTCCATGGCAAAAACGCTTCATAATGATAACTCTGATTTTATAACTTTTATCAACATATGGAAAAGACTTCAGGATCTAAAAAAGCAAAAAAGCTCCAGGGCTGCAGTAAAGCGATTTTGCAAACAGCACCTTCTTTCCTATCAAAAGATAGTCGAATGGCAAGACATATATCAGCAGATTAAAGCCATATGCATGGATTTAAAACTCGTGACAAATTATGACGTGACAGACGGATTCCAATGGGATCCCATACAGGTATCTCCTGCTGTTTTTGAATCCATCCACAAAAGCATCTTGGCCGGATTTCTTGGACATGTGGCCTGCAAAAACATAAAAGGGGCTGGCTATACAGGAGCCAAAGGCAAAGAGATCTATATTTTTCCGGGCTCTACCCTTTTCAAAAAGGGACCACAGTGGATAGTTTCTGCAGAACAAATTAGAACTTCCAGGCTATTTGCACGTACAGTCGCCCCCATAAAACCCGAATGGGTTGAAGAACTGGCCCCCCAGCTTTGCAAGTATCACTACTTTGAACCAAAATGGAGCGCAGGCCGTGGTGAGGCAGTTATTAAGGAAAAGGTCAACTTCTACGGCATGACTATAATTCCTTCAAGGAATAGGTCCCTAAAATCCATAGATAAGAATCTGGCAAAGAAAATCTTTATTGAACAAGGACTTTCAAAATGTAATTTAAAATTCGATTATTCCTTTAAAAAACACAATGCTAAACTTTTGGAAGAATTTCAACAAGAAGAAAACAAAAGGCGTAGGGGTTCGTTTAATATAGAGGTAGATATTTTATTTGGCCATTTTGAAAAGGCCTTGGCAAGGCTTGAAAAAGAGGCAGGAAAAGAAATCGTTGATGAGTATTCTCTAAGGCGCGTCCTTAGAAAGCGAAAAGAACTGGAAAGGTTTTTATACCTAGATAGAAAAAAGATACTCAAACAGTTTGATCAAGAAGGCTCAGGGGGGCTTTATCCTGGCAGT
>JAMOVK010000130.1 GCA_027067775.1 Deltaproteobacteria bacterium | reverse complement strand
TCCTCGGCTGTGCATTCCTGCTAACCCTTATCTGGATTTACTGGTTTCAAAAAAGTGGGCTTACCGACTCCCTGAAAAACAGCCAGACTGTATGCGATGTTTTTCTTGCAAGTATTGCTGTCTATCTGACAGGGGGCATTGAAAGCAGATTCGCCTTCCTTTATTCCATTGCCATTGTAACCTCATGTCTGCTTGGTCCAAGACGGGCGGGTACACTGTCTGCCCTTTTAAGTACTTTATTCTATGCCCTGGTGTGTCTACTTACCAGAGACCTATCAAACACGTTCGAGGCGGCTGCCTTCACCTTTTTCCTAAATATGGCCGGTTTCAATACGGTAGCCCTTCTTGCCCTTTACCTTTCAAAAAGACTCAAAAGGGCTGAAGACAAACTCGAGGCTACAGCCAAAGACGTCCACCTTCTCGAAGAAATCCAGCAACATCTAGCCAACAGTCTAAGATCGGGGCTAATAACAGTGGATTTAAACGGAGATGTCCTTTACTACAACATTGCTGCCCAGGAAATACTAGGCAAACTTATAGAAAATTCCTATGGGAAAAGCATAAAAAAACTCATTCCGGGTACTGGCCGACTTCTCTCTTCTTGCAGAGAAAACGCAGAGGGAAGAAAAGAAATTCTTCTAGACATGGAAGGCCAAAAACTCATTGTCGGCATCTCGTGTTTTCAAATAACCGATAACAATGGAGAGCTGTTGGGTCACGGCCTTATCTTTCAAGACATTACAGAAATAAAGGCCCAAGAAGAGAGATTAAAACTCATTGACCGGCTGGCAGCCCTTGGCGAGATGGCTGCAGGGCTTGCCCACGAAATAAGAAATCCCCTGGCCTCCATATCTGGTGCTGCAGAATTTTTAACCCAAAGCGGCCTCGTGATGCCAGAGGGGCAGAGGCTTCTTTCAATAATTGAAAGAGAGGCTGAAAGACTTGGCAAGCTGACAAACTCTTTCCTTCTTTATGGAAGACCAGAAAAGAAAAAGACTGAATGCATCAATCTGAAAAAGGAGCTGTCTGCCACCCTTATTCTTCTCAGACAAAGAAAAAGGCTGAAACAAGCAAAAGTGCACATACAGATCCCTGATAAACTTTGTCTTGTTGTGGATGCAGACATGTTAAGACAGGTAATACTGAACATTCTTTTAAATGCCTTTCAGGCCATTCCTCAAAAAGGAGGAAAGATCGAGATCAGCGCCTGTCAAAGCGAAAACATGGTCCAGATAGAAATAAAAGACAACGGACCTGGAATAAACAGGGACCAGTTAAAAAAGATCTTCAATCCCTTTTTCACCACCAAACCCGAAGGCACTGGCCTGGGACTGTCCATAGTACACCGTATAGTAACGGAACTTGGTGGACAGGTATCTGTTGACTCTTCTCCAGGCAAGGGAACCGTTTTTAAAATAATCTTGCCCAATGACCAGGAATCCAGCTGTTGTCAAGATTGTCCTGACATTCAGGCAGAAGAAGCCGCCAATCTTTTGAGTCGCCGAAACCTTTCTGTGTCATAATCCTTGTACAACCGGTAAAAGATGGTGTTGTTGGTAAGCAATGGATCCATATTTTTTGATACAATATTTTTTCTTTCCAGCCTTTGCCAATCAAGCGTTCCTGGTATAGGGGAAAATTCAGCAAGATACGGCCTTACTCCAAGGCTTTGCACATACAGAATCGACTCTTCTATCTCTTCCAGATCCTGATCAGGTAGTCCAACAAGGAGATAAACACCAATGCAGTCCCTGCTCATGCCTGCAGCTAGAAGGCAATCGATTGCCCTTTCCAAATCTTGGCTAGTAACCTTGCCTCCTGTATCCTTCTGTCTTTTTGGATTAACGGTTTCGAGGCTAAGGCGAACGGTCTTAAAATCCGAGCGTACAAGACGCAGAGCCACATCCCTGTTGAAAAACCTGGCATGTAACCCATTAGGGGTATGAAATTCAAGGCGTATCCTCTTTGATTCCAGTCTTTCCAATAGAGGTCCTAGTCTTGAATCAAAATCAACCAGAAGCGCATCATCATAGAAGGCTATCTGTCTCGCTCCTTTATTGTATAAAAAGACCATCTCTTCCAATACCTGTTCGATATTTCTCTGCCTGAATGACCCGCTGACAATTCGAGAGGCGCAGTAGGTGCACCGAAACGGACATCCTACAGCAGTGCGGACAGCGCCATAATCTGCTCCGTCCCAGAGAGGTAACCGGTACCAGGGCCTCCATTGCCTGATCCGGTCACCAAGACCCAGAAAATCCGCTATCTTTTTTGTATTTTCCCTCAGAGGGCCGGAACATACTACATCCACGTCCATATGTTCCATAGCATGCTCCTTCCATAGGGTTGCATAAATCCCCCCAAGAATTATGGGCACATTACCCATTGCACGCCTGATTTCTTCAACGACCCAGCTCACACCTGGATACCAGTAGGACATCACCGAGGTGATAAAAACGGCATCAAAGGGCATGGCACATCCGAGCCTGTGCCTGAATTCGCTCAGGTCTATGCCATATCTGGCAAAGCTCCTTTTGATAGGTATCCTTTCCTGGATTGGCAAGGGAACAGGAACCCTCTTAAATCTGCCAGGAGCAGGGAAGGGTGACAAACAGTCTAAAAGATGAATGTCCGCGCCCAAACTGTAGAGCCATTCTGCAAGGGCATAAAGACCAAGGGGGCGCACCCAGAAATTGTAGGCTGCAAAATCTGCTATCCAAGGATTAACAAGAAGGAATCTCACGTTCCTAGAAGGAGGCCTTTCTCCTGTCTATAAAATAGTTGCTGCCTTCAAGTGCCTTTACCTTCTTTTTAAGCTTGGCAGCAGTGGCTGCAACCTCTCCGTAGTGATCATATCTGCCTGGCTCGCAGGGAACCACCGCAATGGAAAGGGTTGTAAGGGGAAATTCCCTGGTCTCTCCCTGCCTGTCTCTTGAGGTGAAAAATCCCCTTTCTATGTCTTCTTCGTCAAGAAAAAGAGGAATAAGGGCAGAAAAGTTGCTTATGACATCCTGGCATACCTTTTCACATTTCTCTATAGGCACATGAAAAACAAAATCATCTCCTCCGACATGCCCTACAAAGCCACTATTTCCACAGTGTTCCTGTACCACATTGACAAGGATGCGGCCCACCATCCTTATTACTTCGTCACCCCTGGAAAAACCGTACTTGTCATTGTATGGCTTGAAGTTGTCAATGTCCACGTAACACACGGCATGGGCCTTTTTTTCATCCAGCATGTTCTGGATACTCTTTAAGATGGAGGAATTTCCAGGCAGCTTCGTAAGGGGATTATTGTCTGCAACCCTGTGAGACCTTGCAAGAGACAGCTCGATCCTTGTAAGCAGTTCCTCAACCGTCGCCTGATTGGACACGATATCATCCACACTGTAACAGTTCCAATCCAGGCCTGTAGCAATATCCCTTTCTGATACAACAAGAAGAATTGGCATGAGGGCCAGCTGCAGATTGTTTTTAAGTGCTGAAATCACCTCCCTGTCCAGGCTTCTATCCAATCCCTTCTCTATAATAAGAATATCTGGAGGATCAGAAAGAATAGCCTCCAGGGCCTTTGCTACATCCTTTTTGTAGCTTACGGAATGACCCTTGGCCTCAAGACAAAGGCGTTCGTCCTGTCTGTTGAACGAGTTTGAAGTTACAAGTGCTATTCTGGCCACAGCTATCAGCCCTCTACCTTTATCTCAAGGGTAAAGTCCTGAAGCTCTAGGAGCTTTTCATCCAGCTCAGCTATAATCTCCTTCATCTGGCTCTTGGTCAGCTTTATACGCTCCCAGGCGTTGTGATCTAGCGCAGGTACCCATGGATCGCCTCCGTTTCCAAAGCCCACAGCCCTTATGAGAATGTCTGAAAAATGGACTATTGCCGCTATCTCCTTAAAATCCGGAGCCTGTTCCGGCTTATGATGATACTCTATGGGAAAAACCAAACGCTCTGGTAGATTCCACTGCCTGGCCAGCATGCCACCTATTTCTCCATGACCTATGCCTATCCGTTCCTTCTCAACCTCACGCATATAGCGACCTTTTTCCCTGGCCTCGGTCACTATTGCCTCGTATTCCTCTGGCAGTTCCGAACGCAAGACTATTTTTCCTAGATCATGAATAAGCCCTGCAGTAGAGACCTCTTCAGGATTTTTAATCTGGCGTCTTTTGGCAATTATGCCACAGGCAGCCGCACAGCCAAGAGAATGCTCAAAAAGCCCCACGTCAGACGCCTGCATCACTTCAAATATGGAAGAGGTAACTATCAGGGTCTTTATGACGTTGAAACCAAGTAGCACTATTGCATTAGAGACGGTGCTGATCCTCTGGGGAAAGCCAAAAAAAGAGGAGTTTACCATCTTTAAAAGCTTACTGGTAAGAACCTGGTCCTTTTCAATCACCTTACCGAGCTTAACGGCAGTGATCTCTTCGTCAGCCACCATCTCGTTAAGTTTGGAAACTATAGGAGGCAGCGTTGGCAGGGACTGGATATCGTTCAGCCTCTTTTTTATTTCCGCCTTATCCATCTAGTCAGCTTCCCTTTTTGAGTTTCTCTAAAAACTCCGCTCCCTTTTCTTCTACCACCAGGTGCTCGCCAAGAAGATGTTTCAAGGCCCTGAGCACGGGATCATTCTGGACCTTTGAAAAACGCTTGTCCAACTCCTTCAACTTTTCAGATAAAGACAGTTCTCCTGGCATACGAACAGGATGCCCCTGAACGCTTATAACAAGCACTCCTTGTCTTTTGAGCCTTGCAATAAGCTCTTCATTAAGGGATGTATCCACCCCGCAGAGCACCTGCCCTTCCGGTGTCACTGCATCCTTTGCCAGCACCATTCCTTCCTTGGCAAGTTTTATGGGTATCCTCTGCACCTTTTAACAACCCCTTAATCAAGTTGTGGCCACTGGGCCTTAAGTCCCAGACCTTTTTCCACATTGTAGGCAGCCCTAAACAATATTTCTTCTTGCAAATGCCCTGCCATAAGTTGGAGGCCTATTGGGAGACCCTTTTGATCAAATCCACACGGCACGGACATCCCTGGAATACCAGCCAGATTGACAGGTATTGTGAATATATCAGAAAGATACATCTGCAGAGGGTCATCCGCCTTCTCTCCAATCCTGAAGGCCGTGGTAGGAGCAACTGGAGCTGCAATCACATCGCAATCTTTAAAGGCACCTTTAAAATCCTCTATAATAAGGGTCCTGACCTGGGATGCCTTCTTATAAAAGGCGTCGTAATAACCCGCTGACAGGCAATATGTTCCCAGCATTATCCTTCTTTTTACCTCTGGGCCAAACCCCTGCGCCCTGGTCTCTTTATACATCTCCATAAGATTGGAATAGTTTTCTGCCCTGAACCCATACTTAACTCCGTCATACCTTGACAGATTAGATGATGCCTCTGCAGTAGCAATAATGTAATAGGTGGCGATTGCATATTCTGTATGGGGAAGAGAGATGTCAACAAGTTCAGCCCCCATCTCCTGCATCACCTTCAGAGCCTTCTGTATCTCTGTCACCACCTCATCCTGAACACCATCTATGAAGTATTCCTTCGGAATGCCCACCTTTATCCCCTTAAGGCCTTTCCTGCAGGCCTTGGCAAAAGATGGTACAGGTCTTGGCAAGCTGGTTGAATCCCTTCTGTCGTGTCCAGCAACAACCTCAAGAAGTATTGCGGCGTCTTCCACGCAACGGCTCAAAGGACCAATCTGGTCAAGGGAGGAGGCAAAGGCAACAAGACCATACCTGGACACAAGACCATATGTGGGTTTCAGACCCACGACACCGCAGTGCGAGGCAGGCTGTCGGATAGAGCCGCCGGTATCCGAACCTAGGGAGGCGACACATGTTCTAGCGGCAACGGCTGCTGCTGATCCACCACTTGAGCCTCCTGGAATCCGTTTCAGGTCCCAGGGGTTCCTGGTTGAAAAAAAGGCCGAGTTTTCCGTGGACGAACCCATTGCAAATTCATCCATGTTGAGTTTACCAAGCATCACCGCCCCCTGCTGATATAGCCTATCCATAACTGTGGCATCAAAGGGCGGCCTAAAATTTTCAAGCATCTTTGAAGAACAGGTGGTGGGAATGCCCCTGGTACAAATAACGTCTTTGATACCAAGGGGAATACCTGTTAGTTGAGCACTTTCTCCCTGTCTTATTCTCTTGTCTGCCTTTCGGGCCTGCTCCACGGCCTCCTTTTCGGTAATTGTCACATAGGCCCTTACCCTGGAGTCCACAGCACTTATGCGTTCCAGATAGCCTTTTGTCAGCTCCTCACTGGTTATCTCTCCCCGATCTAGCAGTTTCCGGAGTGTTGAAATGTTGTAGTCTAGCATGTTTTCCATATCTTTATCACCAACTGTACGGATTACAGTCCTTTGGCTATATTATCCTCGGCACTACAAAGGCACCATTTTCGCTCTCTGGGGCGTTAGCAACTACATCTTCAATGGGGAGCGACGGCTCAACCCTATCCTCCCTAAAACAGTTCACTATCTCTATAGCCCTATAGGTTGGCTCAACCCCTTCTGTATCAAGGGACTCAAGCTTGCTTACAAACTTCAAAATTGCATCCAGTTGATTGGTAAACTCTTCCAGCTCTTTTGTATCAAAACGCAAACGCGCAAGCTCTGCCACATGCTCTACTTCCCTTATCGAAATCTCAGCCATTAATTCACTCCTGCAAAATGATTTAGTCTTTGTCTTCTTTTTCTAAAATTATACCCAAAGCCCCAACAAAAAAAGCTATAATCATAAAATTTATTAAAAGAGACTCTTTTGCTTCTTCTTTAATGGCGTTTTTCTTTTTGGAGGCTTGGCTACATCCTTGCTGACATGGGGTTCGATAGATCTTACAAAAGAAGAAGGCCCGGTCATCATCCACTTACCATATAGGCGTCTTTTCCTACATGCAGTGACAAAGACCTTTTGGGCACTTCTTGTAAGGCCTACATAAAAAAGCCTCCGCTCTTCTTCTGCATCACCCCCTTTCCATGGAAGGATATCCTTTTCAATTCCGGTTAAAAATACCACGGGAAACTCCAACCCCTTTGATCCATGAAAAGTCATCAGAGAAACTGCCTCTACATCAAAATCAAGACTATCCTGTTCCTCTTTAAAGGCAAGGGCTGGAGGTACACCCTCTTTAAGCATGTTAACAGGCCCCTTTAACCTTTCTAATTCTTCATCTGACAGGTCAAGGCCAAGGATTTCGGAAAAGGTCTTTAAAAATTCCCCGACGGAAATTTTTCCTTGCTGTACCAGATCTAAAAACGATGCAAGCACTGTGGCACTTTCTTCCTGTATACCCAGTCTTGCAAGATGGTACTTCTTAACATTACCAACCATAAAACCTACCAGATGGTGCAACATAGAAATGGCATTCGTCTCAACCTTGCGATGATTAACAGGGGTGTGAAAGGGTATACCATGTCTTACCAGGGCCTTAGTCAAGGCAGCAGCCTGGGCCTTTGTCCTGTAAAGGATGCAGATGTCAGAAAGAGCCATTTCATCAAAATCACCGCTACTGTGACGGTTCATGCTTTCAAAGCTTATTCCACCTATCATTTTGTCTATCTGTACAGCGATCCAAGACGCCTCTTTTTCGCTGGTTTCAAAACTCTTATACAAAATTTCTCCTTCTTTTTTCTCTTTTGACCTCAAGGGCGTCATTCCATCAAAGAGAGAAGCTGCGGCATCCAGCACCTTTTGCGGACATCTGTAGGCATCGGACAGGGTCACGCTCTTTACTGGATCAAACTCCATGGCAAATCTGTGGATAAACCGAGGATCGGCTCCCCTGAAACCGTATATTGCCTGATAGGGGTCTCCTATTGCCGTTATAAGGGCCTTTGCGGCCAAGACCCTAACCAGTTGAAACTGGATAGGGCTAACATCCTGAAATTCATCAACAAGCACATGTTTTGGCAACGGGTTTGGATCTTTCTCCAAGTATCCCGTGGCATTAATTATCAGATCCTCATAATCCATAAGTCGATACTTCTTTAAAAGATTGTGATAACATATCCAAAGAAGTTCAAGGTCCTTGTTGTCCCCATCAAACCCCCTTTCTGTTTGCTGCTTCAGAAGCAAGAGCCTTTCAAATAAGCCCCTTGGTTCGGTCTCTACCTGGCTTTCCCTAACGGCCTCTCTGAAAAGGAACCTTTGCTCATGTTCATCTATTACAAATGGCGAAATACCCTTCTTGAGCGAAATGATGCGAAAGGCCCAAGAGTGGAAGGTGCCCACTTGAGGTAGTACTTTGACACCTGCAGCCTCTAGCCTTTTTCTTATTTCCTGTGCAGCCTTGCTGGTAAAGGTAACAGCAAGAATCTGATGGGGATCGACTCCCCTGTTAATTAGATACAAAATTCTGGCAGTTAAAACCCTGGTCTTTCCTGTGCCAGGGCCTGCCTTTACCATAAGGTGGGTTCCCTTTGAGGTGACCGCCTCTACCTGTCCGGGATTAAGATCTTTTAAAGGGTCCTTATGATACAATCTATCTTTTGCGAAGTTTTCTGTTCAGGATCTGAAGGTTGAACAGATGCCTTTTGATCTTTTTGGTAGAAGTCTTTGGCAGCTCTTCATTTATCACATAAAAGTGTTTTATGCGCTTGTATGAAGCCAGTAACCTGTTCACCTTCTTCACCTCTGCGTCCATCAGTTTATTCAGTCTCTGTTCATCAAGAGATTCTTGGTCCTTTCTCTGGGCAAGTGTCTCAAAATCTGGCACAATTACCGCACAAACCTCTTCTCCTCCGCTTTCCACATGTTTTCCAAACACCATGGACTCAAGGATAATCTTGCTCTTGTTTAAGAGAAATTCTATTTCTTCAGGATAGACATTTTTACCAGCAGAAGTGACTATCAGATTTTTTGCTCTGCCACAAATATAGACATAACCCTCCCTGTCCACAAAACCAAGATCACCCGTATACAGCCACCCCTCCTCGTCCAGGACCTCTTTTGTTGCCTCTGGATTGTTTAGATAACCTTTCATTATCATTGGCCCCCTAAAGGCCAGTTCCCCCACTCCATCCCTGTCTGGATTCACCACTTTTACCTCTACTCCAGGCAAGGGCGGACCGACACTTTCATTCTTTGGCCTATCCAGGGGATTGAGGGTAAGAACAGGGCTGGATTCAGTAAGACCGTAACCTTGTATAATGTCTATGCCGAGTCTTCTGAAAAAAATGGGCACATAGGGAGGAAGAGCCGCACCACCAGATACAAAGTATCTAATTGTGTCAAGACCGGCCTTTCTTCTTAGAGATCTGAAGACCTTTTTACCCATGTATGGATTCCCTGCCCTTTCAGCAGCAACCACCAGATTCCACATCGCCTTGAATACCAACTTCCTAGGTGCTGAAGCCCTGTCAAGGGCACGCTCTATTCCCTCTTTCATCTTCTGGAAGAGAAGGGGCACACCCAACATCACCGTACCCCTGCAAGCCTTGAGATCTTCCATAATGTATCTGGACCTAAGGCTTCTGGCATATGTGATGTGGCATCCGCAATAGATTGGCAGCAAAAAACCAGCCGTACATTCAAAGGTGTGATGCATGGGGAGTACGGATAGAAATCTTTCCTCTCCTATGTCTACGGCCATGGAACAGGCAATACAGTCCGATACAATATTCCAATGAGTGAGCATGACTCCCTTTGGGACCCCTGTAGTACCAGAGGTAAATATAATGGCAGCCACATCATCCTTTGAGATCTTAGGAAACTTCCTGGCCTTCTTGCCCTTGGCTGCTGCCTTGAGCATATCCATAGTCATGATACCAGGGCCTGGACTTTTATGATCATGATCCAGGCAGATGATATGCTTGGGCAAAGGAAAGCCCTTTGGAAGGTCATCCAGTATGTCCAAAAAACGGGAGGCGACAAAGGCGGCCTTGACTTCTGCCTTTGCAATTAGCTGCTGCTTCTCGTTATCGCTTAGAAGGGAATCAATGGGAACATTTATACAGCCGGCAAATCCAGATGACAGGTATGCCTTTGCCCATTCAGGAGAGTTGGGACCAAGGATGGCAATTCTGTCCCCTTTTTTAAGGCCCAGGGCCATTAGCCCCTTTGCAACGGCCTCCACCTCGTCTAGTAACTGATCATGGGAGATCGTACGGTCTCCGCCTTTCTCCCTGGCAGTAAGGGCCGGTCGGCCGGCATACAATCCAGCCGACCTTTTGAGCATATCTGGGATGGTTAGGGGAAGCCCCTTTTCTTTTGCTTCTTTTAAAAGCTCCATCTAAAGGATGCACCAATTACATGGGCCTGGCCTTTGTAGGTGCCGTCAAGGCCTGGAGTCATTGGTGAGGTTCCACCGTTCTCTACTAACACATAGGTGTATGATGCGTCTATACCGCAGTGTTTGTAGTTCCAGCCCAATCCAACGCTAAAGACATGGCGGTCGTTTGTGGGAAGGGTTGGCTCCCTGTATTTATTCTCAATAGGAGACTTGTCATAGGCATATGCGGCCCTGAACTGCCACATGGTGTTGTAGGTATACTCTGCACCGAACTTAAAGGCCCAGGCATCTTCCCAGTTCCTTGGGATGCTGACCACTCCAGGCTTTGCTGTACCAGGGGCCTTGTCATATACAAAGTCAAGACTGTCATAGGATGACCAGTCAGTCCATACAATGTCCATAGAAAAGGTAAAGTTTTTAATGGCCGTGGTTGCAACTCCAATAGATACGGTACGAGGTAGACTCACATCCAGCCACATATGAGACTTCTGAAACGGAGGCAGGTTCATAGTGTAGCGGGCCTTTCCCCTAAGCCCAATATCTACCTGGGAATGGTAGGTAACACCAAAACTCCAGTCCTTAATTGGCCTGGCAATCATAGACACAGTATAGCCGTAGGCCCAGTCCTCTCCGTTCATGTTGGTCTTGAGGTCTGGAAGCTTTGGGGTAATGTATTTTCTCATATCTGCTGTTGCATAGACAAAATTTGGCCCTGCTGAAAAAGAAAGCCATTCGAGAGGCCTTATGGCAACAGCCGGAGAGATAAAAAGACAGCGAAGCTCCGTGTATACGGCATAATACTTTCCACGCCAGTCGTTGTCCCATTCTGTGGTAAGACCATAGGGAACATTTATGGCTAAGGAAAGTCCAAACTTGTCGCCAAGAGGCATTGCACCATACACATGAGGCAGGGGATAGACCTTGTCTTTCATGTCTGCCCGATAGTTGTCCGATTCCAGTTTCATCTGGGGTATCACTGCTGCCATCCCCGTCATAAACCGGGGACCATCAAGCATGGCAGAAACCGCTGGATTGAACCAGGCGCTTTCTACCACGTCTGTTCTGGCTGTCATGGCAGCAGCAAGCCCGGCCGTCCTAGCCGAAAGCTCGTTAAAAAGCTGGAAACCTGCGGCCCAAACCCCCTGGCAACCCAAAATTATCACTGTAACAATGGTTAAAAAATATACAGATAATCGATTGCACATGATGTAACCCTCCCTTTGGACTGTTTTTCCTGTTTTCAACTCTTTTCGGCTCCCCTCCGAAAGAATTGAATAACCTTTAATACTCAAATGTTTTTAAAAGTTATAATGAGAATCTGTCACATTTTCAAATAAATAATGGTCACATAGGAAAAATAGGCTGTAAAGAGCATAACGCCCTCCAACCTAGATATGCGCCCATCTCTGAAAATGGGAATCAGTGCAAGGCTAAAGGCAGCCATTGCCGGAAAATCTGTTACAAGGACATGCGGGTTAATATAAAGAGGCTTTACAAGAGCAGCAAAACCGAGGATGCCGCAGCTATTGGCAAAGTTACTACCTAGCACGTTACCAATCACCAGTCCCGTTTCATTTCTTCTCAAGGCGGAAATGGTGCTGGCAAGCTCAGGAAGAGATGTCCCTATAGCTGTTAAGCTCAGGCCTATTATCAACTCTGGACAGTGAAAAAAACGGGCCACAGATGCAGCTCCTTCAATCAAAAGGTGGGAACCCAAAACAAGCCCCCCAAAACTAAGCACTATCATAACTAGACGAAAAAGATACCTTGGAGGGCCATTGTTGCCATCTGCAACACTTTCAGACGACAGCGAATATGAACTCCTCTTGTCCATCAGGAAATAGAGGTATAGGCAAAAAGATAGAATGAGAATTAGGGCAGCCGGCCTTGACAAAATTCCGTTCCAAGCGGCGATGCCTATCAATATCACCGACAAAACAAGAAAGGGAAGTTCAACCCTGGCTATCCTTTTAGGGATGGAAAAGGGTTGAATCATTGCTGCCACACCTAAGATAAGGCCTATATTTGCAATGTTACTGCCTATGATGTTTCCAACAGCAAGGTCGGCCCGATCTTGCAAGTTAGCTATCATGGTAACAAAAAATTCAGGAGCAGACGTCCCAAAGGCCACCACTGTAAGACCTATGACTATGGGTCTGACACCCAGGTGTCGGGCCAAGGCAATGCAATGATAGGTAAGTAGTTCCGCTCCCCCTATCAAAAACAGCATGCCCACAGTCAGTTTTGCCAAAGCAATAAAAAGAAGGCTCATCTCATAGGTATCTCACATAACGGCTGAAATCTGCTCGAAAGGATATATTAGGTAAGCAAGGGGCCCTTGGCAATGCAAATTGGCAAGATTGCTACCAAAGGATTCACTCCAGCGGAAAATGGTCTTGCAACCTTGTGTAAAAAAAGGGCCCTGATCATCAGGGCCCCTTTGGACATTTAAATATTGATTCAGGAAGCCTTGATCTTTATTTTTTGTGGCTCGCCCTCATCTGTTCTGCAAGTTCCTTGATCTCACCAAGGTCCTTTGTCATCATTGACCAGCCGTACCAGTAGGCATAGTCTGGATTTACATGGAAAAAGGCCTGATAGGCACGCATTCTGTGCTTCATGTACATCTGGAACAGAATCTGCTCTATAAAGGAGACATTCTTGTCCATGCCCTTGTAACTGTCGCTTGAGGCCTTGGAATAGTCCGTCCTCATGAAGTAGAGGAAATCAGGATATGCAAATGGCTGATCAGCGCGTTTTTTGAGGATACCATCTTTATAGAGGTCCGCCACGATGTTAATGGCATTGGCAAGCAAGATGGTGGTCTTTTTTATCATCTCATCACCCATCTCCATCTGGGCACGAATGTACTTTTCAGAGTGACAGGTGGTGCACCTCTTGATCATTTTTTCTCTCTCGCTCTCCCAAGACTGCTGATCAAGGCGTGCAAGCTGAACAGCCTTCACTGCATCGAGCCGTGCGGTGGGTTTTCCTGTCTCTGGATTAAGAACACCAAGGGCCTTTAGGAGCGCTGCCTGGGCATCAGCCCACTCCTTGTCCTTGATTGGCAGGCGTACACCAAGAAATCCCCAGGCAGTCCTGTTTTCATGGGTTCCATTCGGCAGGTGACAGAACTGGCATGTTGGAGCCTGGGCGTCCTTGGGTAGATCTCCCTGAGCTTTTGCAAAGTAGCGGGCACCATGCTTGGAAGAGGACCACATCTCCCACTGGGGATGGTCATAACCCATATGGCACTGCTGACATGCCCTTGGATTTAGAGCTTCTTTCTTTGAAAAAGAATGGCGGGTATGACATTCGTCACAGGAATTGTTCTGATAGCGATATCCCTTTGCATGCTGATCCTTTTTCTGAGCCTCTGTCTTGATTCCCATGTTATGGCATCCACCGCATCCCTTGCCACCTTCCATCAGCTCATCTGGCTCCAGATGGGTGACAGGCAAGGCATTCAAAGAAGTCCAGCCAAACTGATGCTTCCCTTTTTTGAAGGAATTGAACTGATCCTCATGGCACTCTGCGCACTTGTGTTCGTCCGGCAGGATGACTTTATCCACGTCCTCTGCACTCTTGTGTGCGTCTCCATGACACACATCACAAGTTACATCATTCTGGGCATGCTTGCTTACGGACCAGTCCTTAACCTGTCCAGGTGAGATCTTCTTGTGGCAGTCAATACAGGCGTTTTCAGCAAAAAGCGAGCCTGCAAACAGACTGACAGCAAAGAAGACAGCAACTGAACCTAGATAGCAAAAACTCTTCTTCATTGCTCCTTCTCCTTTCTCCTTTTCGAGATTTGTTAAATTTTAATGCAATATTATTAAAAAGTAAATTGTGACCTATGCCACTACCTTGTCAGGGCCTTTTTAGGGCCTGTCCGTTCCCTCTTCCAGGACCATTCCCTTTAACCCTATCACGGTATAGTGAATGGAGAAATCCTTCCCGGCCTCTTGCAGTGCTTTTTTGAGAATGCCTCGCATAGAGGAACAACATGGTACCTCCATAATTACTGTGGAAAGAGACGATATATTATTTTTTATAAATATTTCCTTGAATTTTTCAACATACTCCTGCTGATCATCAAATTTGGGACAGCCCATCATTATAACCTTGTTGGCAACAAATCTGTCATGAAAATCCGGACATGCCACAGCAGCACAATCTGCAACCACCAACAGATCCGCTTCCTTGAGAAATGGAGCATGAGAGGGAATAAGTCGTATCTGCACTGGCCAGTGACCAAGCAAGGACACCTTTTCTTGCAATACGCTCGGCTTATTGGCGCATTCACATGATACACTACCTAGATCTATGAGACGAGATGAAGGACACGACGGCGATGGTTTTTCTTGCTGTTTTTTCTCTGACAAATATTCTTGCACTGCCTCCTCGTCAAAATCCTCTGCTTCTTTTTCTATTATCTGAAGCGCACCTGTAGGACATTCGCCAAGACAGGCACCAAGGCCATCACAGTACTTTTCTGCCACTAGCCTCGCCTTGCCGTCTACTATCTCTATCGCCCCTTCTTCACAGGCGGGCACACATTTTCCGCATCCATCACAAAGCTCTTGATCAATATGAATAATCTTCCGCATTATTTTCATGTCTTTCCTTCCTAAAAATAGAATTAAGGTTAAATTAATCTAAAATAAACTGGCTACGATCTCCAGCATTGACTTAAGTCAACATTGTCTTTAGGTAAGAAGGAATGAAAGATAAACCCGCTGCCATAAATTCCATCTGGCTGGGAATGATTATAGTTGCCACCATAACCGCTGCCTACACAGGCCGGATGGATGCGGTTACCAAGGCCTCCTTTGACTCTGCAAAGGCAGCCGTTACCCTGGCCATTAACCTAATCGGTCCCATGGCCCTATGGCTTGGCCTTATGAAGGTTGCAGAAGACGGTGGCATGTTGCGGGCCGTAGCCCGTCTCATAAGGCCCATAATGATAAGACTCTTCCCACAGGTTCCTCCCGACCACCCTGCCATGTCTGCCATGATCATGAACATGTCTGCCAATGCCTTAGGCCTTGGAAACGCTGCCACCCCTATGGGCATCAAGGCCATGAAAGAGTTAAACAAGCTGGCATGTAAAAAAGGTGTTGCCACCAATGCCATGTGCCTTTTCCTGGCAATAAATACTTCAAATGTGACCCTCTTGCCCCTGGGTGTCATTACTGTCAGGGCTGCAGCAGGTGCCAACAGGCCAGCTGCCATACTCATCCCTACCATCCTGGCAACGGCCCTTTCCACTCTGGTAGCCATCTGTGCGGCAAAGTGGCTTGAAAAGGAAGAGGATGGTCCTCAGGACGAAGAAAAGGATATTTTACAAAATAACACGAAAGGGCAGGAGAACGTCGAAGACAGTACCTTAACGACCTCTGTTTCCAATACGGGCAAGATAGTAATAACAATGGCTCTTGTGGCCTTTTTGGGTGCCGTGGCTCTTCGACTGTACAAAACAGGCATGCCTACCCAGACAAGCATGGACTGCCTTGGGAATCTGTCTAGCTGGCTTATTCCCATCCTTATCTGTTTTTTTTTGATTTACGGCTATCTGAAAGGAGTCAGAGTTTACGAAAGCCTTACAACAGGGGCAAAAGAAGGCTTTGAAACTGCAATAATGATCATCCCTTACATGGTTGCGATATTTGTGGCCATTGGAATGCTCAGGGCAAGCGGCGCTCTTGACATGTTTACGCACATCCTATCCCCTGTGGTCGGACTTATAGGCATGCCTCCCGAGGCCCTAGCAATGGCACTGATGCGTCCTCTTTCTGGAAGTGGTGCCTTTGGAATAATGTCAGAAATAGTCTCCAAGGACCCAGATAGCTTCCTGTCCTTCGTGGTCTCTGTTATGCAGGGCTCTACAGAAACTACATTTTACGTACTGGCGGTTTATTTTGGCGCAGTAGGCATAACAAAAACCAGACATGCCCTTACAGCAGCCCTTCTGGCAGACGCAGTGGGCATTCTTGGCTCCGTATGGATAAGCAGACTTTTTTATTAAAAGAACCTCTCCAGGTCCCTATTTTCTAGCTTGAGTACCTGTCCTAAAATTTAATCAGGTATAAAAAACCCATATAGCCTGCGTGGAAATGTTTTTTTAAAACCTTCCTCACGCAGATAAAGCCTTCCCTACATTTTCCATTTTATGAACAAGGCAGATACTACTGGAAATTGCCGAGCGGTAAGATTCCATCTTTCCAGAATATCCTGGCCCTTTTTAGAATATCAAGCAATATCCATAGCGCTTTTGGGCCGTTCTTCCAGCAGACGAACATTTTGAGCAATCCTGGGCAGAGTTACGATCTTTTCCTTTTTCACCCATCTTTCTGGCAAATGAATTTCCCTTCCTCGCACTCTGATAATGGTAGCTTTGATCTTCATCTCGTAGCTAATCTTTACCCCCCACACCTTGTTGCCAAATTTGTTTTCAAACTCTCCGGGGCCTTCCATCTTGAGATTTCGAAATTCAGCTGGCAAATACACCCTCTTGGCATATTCTCTCTTCCTTCTTGGATGATAGTAGACGATCCATAGTACCTTGCCACCACCTTTATATCTGGCTTCGGTAGGAATGTAAGTCTCTGCCTTTTGCTCCTCCTCGAGGAGTTTGTCCAGATACTCTTTAGCACTCAACTCACCAAAGTCTTCATCTGTAATGGATTCAAAATAACTCTGCCATCCCCTTACCTCGCTGATGATATTGGCAAGTTCCACTGAGCGGTTTTTTTCTTTGGTAATGAGCGCATCGATTGCGCCCATCAACTCTTCATCAAAATGCTCTTTGAAACTTTCCATATAGGGAAGTACCGAAAGAATATCAACCGCTCTTTTGAGCTTGCGTAAACACTCTTCATCTTCACACAGCACCATAGCTGCCCGAATAGCGCAAAATTCTCTCTTAATGTTCTCCAAAATCTCCCTTCCCATCTGCAAAGACAGGGTGGCGTGAGTAATCTCTTCTATCACTTCTTCCGGGATAAGACGCAGCTGCTCTTCAATATCTATATCGCTTCGCCAAGGAGTGTATTCTTTATTAAAACCTTTGAATTTAGCTATGATATTAGCTTCTTTGACACTGATACGGTTCTCTTCCAATGCCACTTGCCGCAGCTCTTCTATCATTTCGCCGAACCTCTTCTTCCAAAATGGCGAATAAGTCAGGGTGCAAAGATAGTCACTCCGCTTTTTAAGCTCGCTTAATTGGGCTTCATTCTCTATCTCCATCATCTCATCTCTAATGATGCAGTTAATACGTCTGATATCTTCCGGGCTCTCCACTTTGCCATATATTACCATTTTACCTCCTTTCTTTTATCATCCATTGGTTTTGTATTATTTAGGTCATATTGTCCACTAATCTGTCGGTTATCATGCTTACGGACAATGCCATCTCTACAAACTCGTTTACCCGTTCTCCCAAAAAACTCTAAATCTGCAGCGCTTTTTTTCTCTATATGTTTTTTATACTAGCTTATCAAAAAATCTGCAAAAATGACAACATTTTGCTGGAGATGCTTGTTTTCAAGTTTAATCGGGTATAAAGGTCATAAAAGAATCTTCTTCACGCATATGAACCTTTTTCCAAAATTCACCCACTCTAAAAATAAGCGGTGAAAAAATTTTTGATTGTTCATCAGGACAATGAAAGGAGCTGCCCATGAAGATTTTAAAAAATAGCATTACAACATGTGCCATGGAGATTCTCATCCTGTTCGCTTCCACAGTTATTTCCATAATATCCATTCAAGATATTGTCATGGCAGCCTCCTTGGACGATGAGCCCCTAGGAAAGGGGCTACATGTATGTAGCATAACCGTAACCTATACCGGTACGCATAATTTTGGTTACGGCAAAGAAGCCGACCGTTGCTATGGCGCAAAGGCCGCATGGCTTGTATGCAAAAAAGACAACGAGTTTGTATATCGAGATCAAGACACAGGGAATGTATGCTGGTTTCCTTCCAGCAACAAGCTTGTTATCAAATTCAAAAACCTGGGGGCCTCAACCTATAAATGCTCTCATCATGACCCTGTGCTGTCGGATAGAAGCCCCAGCTGTAACTTCCAGTCATATTCTCGCGGTGCAAGAGGTGCAACAATAATGGATAACCAGGTGAGAAATTACATACAAAAAAAGGTCGTCACCGATTTTAAAAAAACCGTCTCTCCGGGTGCCCGTAAGATAATGAAAATCGAGGCTTTTGAACATTCTATGGAGGTATCTGTCAAGCCCAAAAACATTACCTCGCCCCCAGGAAATGTCCGTATTGTTTTAGAATACGCCTCGGACATTTCTCCTAGAGGCCAAAAATGGCCTGTTGCTTTCACATTAAAAAAACAAAATGCTGGCTCATTGAAGCCTGTGGCAATGAGGTTGGCAGATGCCGGGACAGTCTCCCACACATTTAAAGGGCTTTCCCCAGGCAATTACTGGGCTGAAGTAGCATTCTTAGACAGCTTAACCAATTATGTTGCTAGAAGCCTAAAATTTACTGTAACTGCCAAGGCAGGGACCAGCCATAAAGATTGGAAACTAATCCAGCCCAAAAATCATGACGCCTATTTAGGTGCCAGCATTCCTGTCAAGATTCAGCTTCCTCAAGACATTTCTCTTAAAAATACCAATCTGGTTCTAAAATGGAGCTGGATAAAGGAAAATTTTTGTTATTCCGTTCCCCTTAAGACAAATTTTTTCTGGGAAGAAACCATACCAGTCAATACCCAAGTAGCCGCGACACGAATATTTCAAAAAAACATTTCCACTGCACAGCTCCTGCGCCTAAAAAATAGATTTTCACAGGATGACAAAAGCCCCTGTGTCTACTTTTTGGATGTATATCTGAAAGGTGGTGACTCAAGATGGAATTATCATTCCCAGGCCGGGTTCCTTAAAATTGACCGGCTGGTTCGTGGTGGTACGGATCCATCAAAATTTGGATACAACAAGCAAAACCCGGCCTTACGCTACATGCAACTTTTGAAGATAATCTCTCCTCGTCAAGGACAAACCTATACCAACTCTGTTCCCGTAAATTTCCAATTTTTTTCAAAGTCAAAAAAGCCAAACCAGCTGACCCTTGTATGGAGCTGGAGCAAAGAACCAGCAGGAAAACCTCGCGAATTTTTTCGCCAGAATTACACAATTCCTGCTGGAAAAACAAATTTTTCGAAGATGTTCAGTGTTTCAAGTCTTTATAATAAGAAAAACAAGAAACTTAAAAACAGCGGCTTTAACGGATCAATATGGTTAGAGTTCATTCTTAAACAGGGAACCACCACGGTCCAAAAGGCCCATGCAAATTTCTATGTGGCACAGCTTGGAACCCCGGTTACAAGAGATGACAGCCGTAAAAAGAGCCTGACCACCAAAATGCACCTTCCAGCCATGTCGGTAGCCTCCATTCGGCCCACCTATCGTGCAACAGAAAAGATCTCGATAGGCCTAAAAAACACAGGTGGCAAGACTCCGCAGTTTCAGGTGCAGTTCAGGCCAAATGCCAACAGACCCTTTAAAGAGCTTGAAAAGGTGTCGCACAGGTTCATAGCTAAGGGAAAAGACGGGACATTGGTTTTGCAACTACATAATCCCGGAGAGTATAGAGTGAGACTGAAGCATCAAAACACATGGGGGCCCTGGCGTGCCTTTCAGGTGATAAACATACAGCCTGCGGCGACAAAACATATCATACCTGCTCCATCTTCGACTATCCATGGTTCACGCATTGCACGCCTGCCTGTGCCAACTATAGTTCAGCCTCAACAGGACCAGAACTTCATGATGATCGGAAACAGCCTGACAATAAAAATCAGGGTTCGCCATGCCCAAAACCAAAAGGTGATTCTGCAGGTACAGCATCAGGTTGGCAAGTTCAGCCCCGCATCGTTTAGAAACATCAGTCCCTCTATCACTTCACACCATGGCCCAAACGAATCCTCTTTTGATATACGGCTTACATCAACCGGCCTCTACCGGATTAGAGCCAGATTGGCTTCGGATGCAACTGCCAGATGGAGTGTCTGGAGAAATTTCAAGGTGGACAAACTCGTTAGAAAAATACCTGCGTCAATTAAGATCCCTTCCCAAACTAATATCAAAAAGACTATTCATCCTCGGGGTCTTAACTTGAAACCCTCTGGATTCTCTATAAAGTAAGCCTCATAATACAAAGAGAGAGGCGTTGATTTCCTTTTACAAAGGACCAAAGATGGTGACATTTCAAATGCAATGGCAACATGATTTCCTGCAAAAAACTGGCGATCCTGTCTGTTTCCACCTCGCACCGGCTTTCCACTATCCAGCAATAAAAAAGAAAAGGGTCAGCGGCAGATGTGGGGGTTTTTATGGATCTACAGGAGGTCCAGCAATGAAGAAAATCATAAGTGGTGTTACAAGTCAGCAATAGCTGGCTCTGGCTTAGGGAAGTAGAAATGCCTCAGAAAGATAAGGGCAGCCCTTAATAGGTCGGAAAATCTTTGGTGAAGAGCTTTTCTTCGATGAGCTGCCCTATCGAGGAGTTCTCTCTTTTCCGTCTCGAATACTTCATGAGACGCTATAGGTCTTCACCTCTACTGGCGGATACGCTTGAAGCTTTTTCAGGAAGAGCTCTTTGTCCAGAATTTGAGCACAACTTTCGATGTCCATGGATTTGCATACTATCAATATGTCATCATCACAGCATACAGACAGCTCGAACAAATATCCCTCATTTACTATGACCAGCGCATCATACGATCTGAGGCATGCCTTTTTAAAGACATCTCTCAGCTCTTTCTCGCTGAAAAAATCCGAGAAGGCGCGATGAAGTCCTTTTTTGATGGATTTCATAAAGTTCTCTCTTTAAGCGGTTTGTTGAATGAGGATCTGCCGTTTTCAAAAATATGGATCTTACGCTTAATTCACAAAGTTTTTTAGAGACACCTTTTTACTCAGCGGCACTTGTGCACTCCTGCTCTATAGCATGTCAAAAAGTTCTTTTGGGGATGGCAAGGGTATTTCAGGCATCGGCAAAGGTTTTTTCACAGAAAGCAGTAGATGTGGTATTCAATTTCTGAAAGGCCTTGCTTGGCAGCAATGAGCCATATGGACTTACTGTTAGCTCATGGATAGCAACCAAAAACCTTATGATCAGTGAAAGAAAGAGCTACATTTTTGAAGAATTTAGTTAAGACCCTAAAATACCGATTAAATATTTTGAACGAATATATTGTAGCAAGCTTTTAGAAGGAGAGTAAATGAACTCTACTAACAGAGAAAGCAATAAAAACGATGTTATCAATATCAGTACACTATTTAAAGACCTAAAATTAAATATCCCAGATTATCAACGTCCCTATTGTTGGACAGATGACCAAGTTATGCAACTATTGGAAGATATTATCGAAGCATGGAAGGAAAACAAACGAATCTATTTAGTTGGAAATGTCATCTTTTATAAGGACAGAAATAATTTGTCAAAAGAAAATATAATAAATATTGTGGACGGTCAACAGCGCATCACTACATTTGCAATAATGATGTATGTATTTAAGCAAATCTTGGGAAATTGTAGTGAAGAAAAAAACTTTGATTTCATTGAAGAACCGATCTTTACACCTTTGTCTAAAAAGCGCTTAAAACACAATAAAATGTTAATTGAAAACCGCCTTTCAAGATCAGATATAAAAAAGTCATTTGCGCAATATGTTTGCAAAAATGTTTACATCACATGCACTTATGCGGAGAGCCTTGATGAAGCTTTTTTTTATTTTGATGCCCAAAATACTCGAGGAAAGCCACTTGCACGAAAAGATCTTTTAAAAGTTCACCACTTACGGCATATGCTTAAGGACACTCCTGAGAATGTCATAATGGACATTATTAAAGATTGGGAAAAGTATGAAAAAACACCTCCTGAGGATATTAAATATCTTGGTGAAGATTTTTTAGAGTTTCTTTTTGAACAAGTTCTAGGGCTTACTCGAAAGGCAGTAAGAGGAGAGCTTGAACCTGATAATTTGGCGTGGATAGATGTTTACCGAGAGTTTCGATCAGAAGGAGGGCCAAACTTATTAAACAATTACAATCAGCCTCCGTTATTTAAATTCTTTCATTACGATCCGCAACAAGATGTAGTGAGCTTTACGCCGAAGATTGCTCCTTTTACTGGTCCATACATGCTTCAAAACGGCAAAAGATATCTGCCTTTTGAGGTAACACAGTCAATTAGTGGAGGGTTACACTTTTTCCTTTATGCATTCAAATACGTTGAGGCACTAAAACAACTTCGGAATGATCCATGGTTCTGTTTATTGGATGACGTCACTGGGGCTGGAAACAGATATTTGAGAAAGGTGTATCGTGCAGTGCTTTTATATTTTTTCGATAAGTTTGGCATGCAGGATTTTGAAGATTTTGCTGCCCATCTTTTTTTGCTGCTTGCCTATTATCGTAATGGCAAGGCAAGCCTTTATAAAGAAGGTGTGAAAAAATTTGAATGGAACCGTTTTGACAACAATATTGAGCCAAAACAGTGGGACCCGTTTAAAGCCATTCTTCTGAAATATGCGTCAACGCATGTGTTAAAAGATCTGCAGAGTTATCTTCTTTATTATTGCGATAATAAAAATTGGCATTCTAGTCTAGGTAGGACAAAAAAAGAATTTTATTATGCAGCTAAAAACGAACCATATTTCAAGGTGGTTAATGAAGCAATGATGAATATATGGAATGAAAATTATGGAGAAAGCAGTAAGCAAGCCCACAATTAAAAAGGTTTCATGGAATACCAAGGAGCTTAATGACAGCATTTTTACAGTACCAATTTATCAGAGACGTTATACATGGAAAAGTGAAGAAGTAGAGCAATTACTCAGAGATTTTGAGTTATGGATAGAGAAAAATAGCAGTGGATACTTTCTTGGGAATATAGTGGTAGAAAAAAGGGAAGAAAATAAGTTTGATATTATAGATGGCCAGCAAAGGCTTACCACTTTGTATCTTATATCTTTTGTGGCTGAAGAAAAGCCAAAACTAAAACTAAAATACGCTGTAAGAAATAATGATCAACAATTTTTAGCTGAACTCGAAAATGGATTTAAATATGAAAATTTAGACAAACTTATAAAAAAATATAATGCTGATCCTGTTTTCAAAACAAATATAGAGACTATCAAGCGTTTTAAAGAAGAAAAGAATTTCGACTTGAAAGGCTTGCTGAATAAAGTGGAGTTTACTTTAACAGAACTTGATCCAAATATAGTGGATATTGAAAAATATTTTGAGGTTATGAATAGCCGAGGCAAGCAGCTTGAGAAACATCAAGTAATTAAAGCAAGGATGTTGAATGGATTAGATGAAAAACAACGTGATACTTATGCAAAACTCTGGGACTACTGTAGCCGAATGGATGCATATCTAGAGGAGTTTATTTACAATTATGAAAAAAGAAAATATGACTGCAAAACCAATTCTTCCAGGCAAATAGAAGGTATGGAGGATATACGAAAGAAACTTTTAGATTTTGCCATAAAAGAAAAAGCTGATGTTGGTGAATTTTTTAAAGAAAATAACTCACCTAATTTAAATGCTACTGAGGATGGAAAGCTTACTCTAGATGAAATTCTATCAGAGGAAAATACAGGTGTGTACGAAATTTCAGAAAAAGAAGGTATAAAAGAATACCGGTCATTTTTAAAATTTGAATATTTCTTGCTTCATGTGTTGAAACTTTATTTGGGGCATGAAGACGATAAAAAAATTGAGATCCATGATAGTAAGCTAATAGTCCAATTCCAAAATGAGTTCGAAGATTCTCTACCTGAAAAGAAGATAGCATTTTTGCATGAATTGTTTAGGTACCGCATCCTATATGATTATTTCTTACTCAAAAGATTCTCTGAAACCGATGAACCCTTTTTGGCCAAGGTCTCAATAAATGAATCAAAAGTACAAATCGATAGAAAAACAGATAATGAAACTATTTACTCCATAATGAATATGCAGCTTCTTTTCAATTTCACTACAGACTTTTTTGCACAAGACTGGATCCATACGGTCTTAAAGTGGTTGAAGTCCAATCTAAATGATGGATCTTTAAAGGCTCAGGATAACGATTTCTATCAGGATTATCTAACATTTTTGAAATCCCTTGATAGGCAAGTAGCTTTAAGCCGATTAAAAGGAGATGGCGATTTAAAACAATTATTTTATCAATTTGAAGAAAATAAGGATGATGGAAAGCAAACAATAGATGAAAGTTTAATAGAAAAACAGCTCAATCGCGGCACATCTACTCCGCATTATTGGTTTTATAAATTGGACTATATTCTTTGGGAAAAGGATTTTTTGTGGAAAAACTACAAAAATAATAAATATCAACATCCCTTTCGAGAAGAGGAAAAATTCAGTTATGCTGGCATTAAAAAGTCGTTTCGTCTCTCTCGTTTGAATTCAATAGAACATATGAAGCCACAAAGCCGTGAAAAAGATTGGCCACAGAACAAGGGGCTGTGTGAGGCCGATAGGCCAATTGATTGCTTTGGCAATCTTGCGTTGGTTTCTCAGCATTTAAATAGTTCGCTATTAAACGACGAAAACAACAAAAAAGACATCATACAAAGACAGCTTAATCGTGGTACCATAGAAAGCCTAAAGATGATTGACTTCTATAGCCGCATAAAAAATGCTGAAGAGATGACTGTCGAAAAATGTATGGAACACCACCAAAAAATGATAGAATTTTTAAAAAATTTTATATACCAAAAAGACTAACTTGTTACTTTACTTATAGAATTTATAATCCAAGTGAATGTCAAATAGACTAAAGCTTATAATCTTGAAGACATGGATTACGCCCTAAATCTTACCTACTAAATATTTCTGTTCGTTTATCTATTCTCCTCAAGATAACGTCTTATCTCATAAACTTGCTGCAAAATTTCCTGAAAATCAACCTTACCTGCCTCGATCCTGTCCATGGCCTCCTCTAACTGGCGGGTAAGCTCTTCATCCACTTCCTTGGGAAAATGTTCCTTTAGATATTCATAAACCTGCCGCCCTAGTCTTGTGGGATAAAGTCTTCCCCCAGGAAGCACTTTCACATAGTTACGCTGAATGAGGGTGGTGACGATTTCTGCATATGTTGAAGGCCGCCCAAGGCCCCGCTTTTTCATTTCCTGAACCAAAGTTCCCTCTGTGTAAAGTTCCGCCTTTGGAACCAACTGAAACTGTACCTTTTCTGCCTGGGTCCCTTCCCTTAGTTCAACAACATTAAAGGTTGGGTACATCTTTTCAAAACCTTCTTGAAGTATTCGGGTTACGAATTTTTCTTCCCACTCATGGGACGGGGTCTTAAAGGAGACAGTGGCTACCAGGACCTTTGCCGGCCGCATTTGACTTGCCATAAAACGACGAAAGATAAGCTCATAAAACTTAAGTGCTTGCTCCGGATTTGAAAGGGAGATAAGCCCTGCTCCAACCATGTAACGAATCTCTTCTGGCTCCCGGGGACGAGTTGGACGGATGCCTTCATGGGCTCCACCTTCTCCCCACCCTCTTGGATAAAAAAACTCTTCACCAAAGTGTGAAATAATGTAGGGCCTGGCTACCTGGTAACGCCCTACCTCAGAAATGCGTGTGGAATCAGTTCGGTGATAGGTGATGAGCCCGCTTTCAAAAAGCTCCTGGAGAAGATTCATGGTTTGCCGGGTAGAATAGCCAAGCCTTTGGCCAGCATCCTGGAGCACACTGTCCGTTGTGTAGGGTGGCAGAGGATTCTTTGTCGCCTCCTCTTCTTTAATAAGGGTCCAGGAAAGATTTTCCCTTATCTCTTCTGCGACCTT
>JAMOVK010000129.1 GCA_027067775.1 Deltaproteobacteria bacterium | reverse complement strand
CAGGATCATCTTTGCCCAAAGAGGGGGGCTTAAGGAGCTTCAAAAGGAGATAATCTCCCTATTTAATAACAGCATAAAACAGATGTGTGCCAAGGTCGGGGTAAAGACACGGGACATCTTTTTTATGTCTGTTGCTGGCAATACCACTATGTGTCACTTTTTCTTGGCACTTGATCCAAGCCATATCTGTAAAGAACCCTACATTCCAGCGGTCAACAGGTTTGATTATCTCTGCCCGGCAGAACTTGATCTAGATATAAACCCCCATGGCACCGTTTATGTGCTTCCTAACGTTGGTTCATACTTTGGAGGAGACCTGATTGCAGGCATCTTGGCCTCGAAAATGGCAGAAAGGAAAGAGATATCCCTACTGGTTGATGTTGGAACAAATGCAGAGGTGGTGCTCGGGAACCAAGACTGGCTTGTTGCCTGTGCCGGAGCGGCAGGCCCTGCCCTGGAAGGTGGTATCCTTTCCTGTGGCATGCGGGCACAGCCTGGTGCCATCGAGAGGGTGGAAATCTCTCCAGAGGATCTTTCTGTCAAGATACGTACTATTGGTAACAGACCGCCAAAGGGGCTCTGTGGCTCTGGAATAATCGATCTTTTAGCTGCCATGTTTGAAGCCGGCCTGGTTGACCAGACTGGGAAACTGATGATTGACAAAGACCCGGCACGAATGATCAAGGTGGGCCACGAATGGGCCTATATAGTGGCCTTTGAAAAGGACACCGCTCATGGAAGGCCAGTCTACATAACCCAAAGCGACATTAAAAACCTTATACGCTCTAAGGGGGCAATGTACACCATTCTAAACGTGGTGACCCAGAGCGTTGGCATCGATTTTAATGACATTGAAAACTTCTTTGTTGCAGGGGCCTTTGGCAATTACATTGATGCCCAAAAGGCCATAACCATTGGCATGCTTCCAGATATCCCCATTGATAAGTTCAAACCCTTGGGGAACTCGGCAGGTAAGGGTGCTGTACGGGTGCTTCTTGAATCAGCATCCATGGACAAGATGGAAAAAATTTGTGACAAAATAACCTACCTAGAGATGAATGTAAGGGGAGACTTCATGAATCAACTTACAGGCGCTCTTTTCTTACCTCATACCGATCTCAGCCGGTTTCCAAATGTGGCAAAAAGATTGAATCTTCGCTGAGCCTCGATCTCAAGATTATAACTGAAAGGGTTTAAAAAAATGGATCTCATATTCATTGGAGTGGGTGGCTTTGTTGGGGCAATTTCCAGATATCTGGCCGCATCTTTAATACACCGCCTCTTTGGCATAGGTTTTCCGTACGGCACCTTGTTTGTAAACGTGACTGGCAGTTTCCTGTTATGCATGTTTCTTCCACTTAGCTTAGAGATCTATCAAATACCTGCAGAGTTAAGGGCAGCAGTCACCGTTGGTTTCTGTGGCGCCTTTACCACATTTTCAACCTTTAGCTTTGAGACCCTTTCCCTCCTGCAAGACGGTTACAACACTGCGGCCTTTTTAAATGTTTTTGGCAACATATTTCTATGCCTCCTTGCGGGCTGGCTGGGTTTTATGGTAAGCCGACTTATTGGATAAGCAAAAAGGAGCTAGAAGATGGCTACCACACGCCTTGAAGGCGACCAGATGTGCATGCGCATCTACATTGGAGAAAAAGACAGATACCATGGCAAACCCCTTTACAAGGCCATCCTCGACTATCTAAAAAAAAGCGATATTGCAGGTGCAACCGTTTACAGGGCCATGGCTGGCTATGGCCCTAACAGCTATTTTAGGACTGTGAACCTGCTTTCCCTTTCTACCGATCTTCCTATTGTTGTAGAGGTAGTGGACGATCCAATAAAAATAGAAAAGGTGTTACTGGGACTGGATGAAATGATACCAGCAGGGATGATCACTTTACAAAACGTCCATGTCTTGACCTACAAAAAGAAATAGGGGAGGGAAAAGTTATGACTCAGACATTTTCCTTTTTAATAGGCATGGATAAGACCATGGCCAAAAGGCTGCGCTGGTTTGGCTTGGCCCTGTGTGCCATAGGCATTGTGGGGATTGTTGCGCCAAAAGTCATAGCCGTTGCGGTTTCTCTTATTATCGCCTTTATGCTAATTTTGACCGGACTAATCCTGAGCCTCTTCACCTATATGACAGGGCAAAGGGAAAAGATGTCGTGGGTCAAGGCTGTCAGTCCCCTTATCCTTGGACTTTTTATCGCACTCAAACCCTTTGCACTTATAGTTGTGTTGGGTCTTGCCATCTTCATCTACTTCATACTTGATGGAGTGACCAGTATAAGCCTTGCCTTGGAGTTAAAACCCCTAAAAGGCTGGAAACTTCTCTTTGCCAATGGCGTTTTTTGCCTAGCATTGGCTGCTCTTTTTATCATCTTCTGGCCATACAGTACCCACTGGTACCTTGGATGGATGGTTGGGATCAGCCTTATTTTGGATGGGGTTTTTCTCATAGTCCTTTCCAATGCCTCAGAAAAAGGGGAACAAATTGAGATAGAACTATAACAAGATGAGAATCAATCCGCCTACGGACCAGACGTTGAATTGGATGATGGTGGTGGGCATACCCTGGCCTTAACTTCGCTAAGGCTAAGATATTCATAGATATCATCAAAGGGCCTGTTTGAAGGGCTGCCTCCGTTGTCAGCAGGATAAAGATCGCCTGTGCAACCGTAATCGAGTATTCCTACCTGATTGGAAGAATTTGGATCGCTGATCTGCCTGTTATAATCAGGCCCTTTTGATCCAATGATACAGGCGATGTTGGCCTTTATGCTACCTGTTGAACATCCAGAGGATGCATCATAAAGGATAACAGCAAGACTGGTTGCGTTAACACTGCAAACGTCGGTAGAGGAAAGACCAGGAGCTATAATAAGAAAGATATCGTTTCCCCAAGGGTCCCTATTATGGCTTATAGCTGATATATTGCCAGGTAACAGCCCTCCGTTGATCATGGCGTAACCAATTACTTCGTCTCGCGCCCGCTGAATCACTTCTCGTCCACTTTTGAGCTTATCCCTTTTTATCATGCTCATCATAAGCGGAGCCAGGGTACCTACAATAAGACCAACAATAACCAGAACCACTGCTATCTCTACAAGAGTGAATCCTTGACCCTTACTGGCACACTTCATTGTGGATCTCCATATCAGAGGCCATAACATAAAGGTCGTCTCCAGAAGAAAGATCTACATGGAAACTGCTACGAGAATAGTCAAATTGCCTGTCAGGGCCAGCACTAATAATAATCCACGCTATAGAACTTTTTATGTCTCCAGGAGCAACTGTTACGGTTAGAACCCCATTTGAGGCTGCATTACAGTTCAATTCGCCGTTATTATTGGCAGATATATATCTAAGATCAGTTCCCCAAGGGTCGCTCTTTTTACAAGAGTCTAAAAAGTATTGAAGTGTCGGGATCTTTTTGGCCATTAACATGTATTTCATAAGACAGTTGTTTGATTCGTTAAGGGTGTTTTTGGCTGCCTGCATCTGTCTTCCCTGAACCAAAACACTCCAGGCTACCGCTGCTACACCAAGAATAACGCCAACAAGCAACAAAAAGATGGCAAACTCCACAAGAGTAAATCCTGCGTAACGGTTACTATGCAAACTTTGGACAAACTTCAATTTTTATTGGAAGCCTCAATATGCCGTCCTGTTCAACTGAAGAAAGTCTTTTACCTGTCTAAGGTTGAATTTCAGGTCGTTGTCATCAGGGGAAAGCCCAATTGCCTGTACAAGTATCTCCTTTGCCTCTTTGTACCGTCCTTTTTCCATCAGTATGGCAGCAAGATTGTTGGCTACCAGAGGATTGTGACTCTTTGCCCAAATTTTTTTGTAAATATTCAAGGCCTGTTCCTTAAGTCCTGCCTTTCTGAACCTTTCGGCACGGTAGAGCAATCTTTTCTGCCTGCTGGTTAAAACCAAAGGATTTGAAACAAACGGGGAAAGTGCCTGTTTTGCAGTATATGAAGTCTTTCTGACATGAAAAGGAATCCTGTCTTTGACAGAAAAATTCTTTGAAATAGCGTGTTTATCGTATGGTTCTGGGATTTCTGCTCTTATTACCTTATCTGAATTTTCCTTTTCTTTTAAAGACTTAACGGATCTTTTTGTTCGAGAAGAGGCTTGGACAACATTGGCCTTTTGTCCCGCACCAGAGTTGAGCCGTAACGTAGCAACCTTTCGTATTTTCCTTATATTGTCTAATGGCTTTTGGATAAACTGATGACTTTTCATTGAAGTGGCTTGGGAAGTCAACTTTTTAGACAGAAAAAGCAAGCCAAAACCAGCACCAAGTGCAAAGATAAATATTATTCCGGTCAAGAGTAGGGTCTTCCGCCAAGTATTGTCTGGTTTAGTTTCGTAACGATCGGCTGTTTCTAGACCAAAAGGTGATTCTACTACCACCTGACCTGCATCTGCCTCTAGTCTGTTGATTGCTTCAAACAGTTTGCTCATCTTTTATCACGTCTATTTTTAGTATTATTACCAGTTCCACTTTTCTGTTAGTGTGCTGCTTAAAGCTAAAGGGTAGGCTTAAAAAACCTGGCAGGCGAGAGAGAAAGGGAAGCCCAGTTGTATTTTTTCCGCTTCTTTCCTCAATAAGTCCTCCAAGTATAACCAGGTCGCCAGAATGGGCACGCACGGTTGTGGCTGCTTCCCGAAGATTGACCACAGGAAAAGTGTAAAGATTGCCATCTGTCAGCTCTCTCTGTTCCATTGAGATGATATCGCTTTTTATGGGAACCATGTTCAGCGTTACATTGTCATGATCGTCTATGACCGGCGTAACCCCAAGCAAAATACCGTTGAAGATGGAGGCAATTTCCGCGTTTGGAGTCTCGCTTCTAAAGCCCTGCTGCTGATCCACCATGATCTCAAACTTTCTTAGATAGGACACAGACTGGCCTACACTTATCATTGCAGGCTGGCCATTGAGCACCTTCAGCCTCGGGTTGGAAAGGGTGCGAACACTGCCAAATTGTTCCAAGGCCCTTATGACTACTGACAGATCATAGTACGGATTGGCAAGTGTAATGCCATACATGGTGGATTCCCTGAGGGCATCTTCTAAAAGCTGGCTGTTTAGCTGAAACGAAGTGCCCTCTGGATGGATCTGTCTGTCACTGGCGTTTATGGTGAGCCTTCGCCAGTCTATGCCAAGTTCTGAGTTTTCATCCAGGGCCACCTCTATTATCCTGGCCTCTATCAAGACCTGTCTTTGATACTTGTTCTTTAGGGTATTAACGTAGTCCTCAATCCTCTGGACCATCTTTGGCGGGCCTTGAACAAGCAAAGTCCCTGTGTTGCGGTTGAGAAAGTACTTTCCCCTTCCTTCTAGATACGACTTAACAGAGGCGTCTATTTCCTGATAGATATCCAGGGCTCCAGGAGCTGTCTCTCCGGTAATCTCAAAACTTCCTGTGAGCGGCGTTGCAATCTCTCCCTCTCCTTGTGCAGTAATCCCCTGATTAGATCCGCCACCTCCACCAGACTGCCCGCCTAGAACATCTCCTCCAACAGTAACCTTTGCCCTGTGGGTTGAGGCGATAAAATCAAGATTTATGATCCTTTCAACAAAGCCTAAGATATAAACTGTGCCGTCACGTTCTTCCCAGCCCAGATTTGCCGCCCGACAGACCGCATTCAATACGTCACGTACGGGCCGTTCCACAAATTCTGCCGTAAGTTTCTTGTCCTGAGAAAGGGTAGCCACTGCAGAGTCATCTATTACCAGATTTAGGCCTGCCGCATGGGCAAGGGACTGAAAGATAGATCTATAATCCTCTTCTACAAAAGATAGAGACACCAGCTGGATATCCAAAGGGCTTAGTTCCTTAAAGCGCGGCTTAGGTTTTTTGATGGGAAGAAACCGGCTGGCAGATGACTGAACAGACGGTCTTTTTACCAAGGCAGGCACTGTAGAACTTTTTTTCAGTGGCTGAATGTTCTTATTGGTGTGCACAGAAGAACCGGCTTCTTTTTGATGAAAAGCACACCCTTGTACAACAAGCACAAGGACAATCCATATCAAAAAAGATGGCCAGCCCAGCCTAGACAATCTAGTTTTTCTGATTTTTAGCTGTTCCGGGCAAGAAAAAGCCATTGTCCCCTACCCCTTCTTTCTATCAGGACCTTTTCTTCTCCTATAAATTTCACCAGAAAATCCGGCCCCTTTTCTCCTTCTGTATAGAGTTTGCCATTGACCCTGCACATCTTGTGCCTTTTATCAATAATTATCATGGTGAGTCTTAACTGAGGAAGCTCTTCAGCATCTGCAATGGCTTCCATTTCAGGCGATACAAAAGGATCCTTAACGTTGGCATACATGCGGGGCTTTCCAACGTGCCTCAAAGGCTCAAGTGTGACTTCAACAGGCAGTTTCTCCAATATCACCGCAGATATGGATACCTGAGAGGTATTTCCCTCCTTTCCTCTACAGAGTGCAAAATAGACGGCAACCATCACTCCAAGCACGAGGCATATGCCTGGTGCAGCCGGTAACACGTTTTTTCTAACAGCCCTTACTGAGAAAGACATAACAACTTGCCCTTGATTTTAAAGCCTGGTCTCAAATCCTTCTGAATCTCAACCGAATCAGACTCTGCCGGTTCTTCACCTAATTGCCTGTTTCTAAAAGTGGCGAAACCTGTAAGTACAAAGACACCTCTTTTATGATACTTTTTTTGAATTTCACTGTTTAGGAGGCTTAGGCGGCCTAAAAGACGTGAAAAAGGAACCGGTTCAAACTGAAGGGAGACTTCCTCCCAGTGATAACGAGCTTTTTGGCTGGCCATGGGTGACAGGATAGAAGCTCTGATCTTCTTGAATCTCTTTATCCTTTTTTCAGCTCTGTCGAGCTTGATTAGGGTATTTTCTAGGTTCTTACACTCGTTTCCCAGTCTTTTTAGTTCCATCACGGTATGAAGATTCCAATACAGGGCTATGCTAAAAAGGAAAATTATTGTCAGCTCAAGAATCATAACCGTCGTTTTGGAATCTATGGCTTTGTCAAGTTTCATCCTTTGTCTCCATAAACCTCAAGCTGACAGGCCAGTTCCCCTTGACTGATCTCCTCCCTGTACTCCATCTTTATATGCCCGACGTTGAACCGCATGGCCAACAAGTCTACTGCCTTTTCCAGACGTGTTTTAACCTGCTGAAACTCGCCTTTTGTGACAAGTTTTAATGTCATGACCAGTGGCTTATCAAAAAAGACATCAGCGTTTTTCTCGCTATGCTGAACCGCTTGTGCCCCTCCCGTAAAGGCATCAGGCGGAGGCAACCCTGGACCAACCTCGGCCTGTTCGGTCTCTGCTCTGTTGATTTTAAGCTCATCTATCACCACCCTTTCAGGAACACTTAAGGCAATGGAGTACAGAAGACTGTCTAGAGGTGGCTCCTTGGACACCGCCTTTATCACCCGTATCACCTCAGCGATGTTCCTGACGTCTTGTTCATCAGGCAGTTGAGCCAAGACCTTCTCTTTCCGACTGTTCACCATGGAGTTGAGTTGCTGGTAATCAGCCATGACCTTGGCCTTTTGACCAGATAGATACACGCCAGTTGCTCCAAGTATAACAAGACCTCCAAAAGCCAAAGATGCAGCGACCCTGTTTATATCCTGAATGAGGTATGAAGTTTTGAAATCAGAAGGAAGACAGTCAAAATCTTTTGAAACATAGGGTGCTCCTAGGAGTTCAGGGAACTTCCAGGCTATGTCAGGATGGTCAGTCTCTAGCAGGGAGGCAAGATCTGGCCTCCAAATCTCTTCTTCACCAATGCTGTCTGGCAAGGCCATTTCTTTTTTACTGAAAAAGAGGGTTTTTTTGACGCTTTTATTGAACCTAGAGTCGATAATTTGGCGTACATTGAATATAGCCTGACCCATAAGGTCAAAATCCAAAATTTCGTCATCAAGGGGTGAGATCTGTGAATAGTAGGGCAGACCTTTTTCAGCAAACAGTATCTCCAGATATGAACCATCAAATATACAGGCCAGCACGGGGTCGTCCGTGAGACGACCTGTGAATGCAGCAATAGCAGCCACGTGGGGGACACACTGTTGGATTCTAAAGCCTGTCTCTGCAATAGGCTTCACGGTCTTTTGAATATCCCTTTCTGGCAAGGATATGACAATATATGAGTTGAACCTGCCAGACCTTTCTATAAGGTGTACACAGTAGTGAACAGGTATGTCCTCAGGCCAGGGAGCAAGTGGACGAATACGCTCATCAAGCTGAACATTAAGCATTTCCGGCTTAAGCGAAGGGAATGACTCGGTAGTGATAAGAATCCTTTCAGAATGGATCACAAGGCTTATTTTTCTTGTCTCAAGCTCTGAAAGGCTAGAGACCTCTATATAACGCTCAAGCTTCAGACCGGATCCACAAATTTTGACACAGACACAGTCAAATCGGCCTTTGTCGTTTTTCCGGGCGATCCATCTCCTTTTTTGAAAAGGTATTAGCCGCACTGAAACTCCTTTCCACTTGTTTTTTAAGCAGCCAGCCGTATAGTTCCACTCCTTGGCCGTTTTTGGACATGACCTTGCACCAGCGGCCTGTCTCCTCGAGAATCAGAAGTCCATGCCCTTCCTTGGCAATGGATAGTACCGGAGAATTTTTTGAAGGTTGTGCATGTATTCTGGCACTGGCCACCGTCACCTTGGCAGGAAAACCAGTAACTTCGGCATGTTTGAAAGTTCTCTGTATCCTTGAAGTCCTGGCGCCACCGAGGCTTGACGGTGTATTTATGATATTTGCAGAAAAGAGAACAAAGCACAGTGCCGCCCCCATGCCAGACCCTAAAAGAGCCATTGTTAAGCTCCTCGCCACATTCTTGTTAGGAATGTAGAAACGGGGCTTCTTGTGAAGGAAACCCGGTTCTGGCAAAGTGGTTAATGCTTCTTTCAGGTGAACACACTTTAGTTCCTGGGCCCCAGAAGCAGCAGCCATTAGAAGAGTCCTATCCATAGCACGATTGATAAGCCTGGGTAATCCTTGAGTGCGTTTGTACAGTACAGGGAAAAATCCCTTTTCGATTTTCACATCAGGCCTTCCCGCCTTAGACAGACGGAATCTGACATAATCAGCCGTTTCATCTGCACTAAGAGGATTTAACGCCTCGTTTATAACTATACGCTGGGTAAGTTGACACAGTCTTGGATCTGCAAGCAGGTTTTTTATCTCAGGCTGCCCCACTAGAAGTATCTGGATCAACTTTCTTTTCCCTGTCTCGATATTCGAAAGAAGCCTAAGTTGTTCAATGGTCTCTAGGGGCAGATCTTGCGCCTCATCCACAACAATCAACAGGCCCTTGCCCTTTTGAGCCAGGGTAATGACGTGCTCTTGAAAATCCTTTAACAGAAGGGCGAGTTCACTCCTTTCTGGTTTTAAGGGTATCTTCAACTCCTCGAGAAGAAGACCCATCAATCCCTGTGGACTAACTGCGGGAGTGACAATGACTGCTGCCTGTTTTTCCTCTCCCAGGCCTTTTAAAAGCAGTCGTAACAACATGGTCTTACCAGTTCCTGCTTGACCACTTAGAACCATAAATCCTTCTCCGCGGCTTATGCCATAGTTCAGGATCTCTATAGCCTGCTTGTGAGCTTTGGATGGGAAAAAAAAGTCTATGTCAGGCGACAGTCTGAAGGGCGGCTCTGTAAAACGAAACCACCCAAGATAGTCTGTTACTTTCTGTGTCATTTATTTGAGGCTCCCCATCATGTCATATATTGGTCCTAACAGACCCATGACTATGATTACAAATACTATGCCAGCAAATATTATGAGCACAGGTTCCAAGGTCTTGGCCATGGAATCGACCATTCTGTTAACCTTCTCCATGTAGAAATCCGCCAGTATTTTAAGCTGTTCAGGCATATGGCCTGTACTTTCACCTACCCGGATCATTCTGAGGATGAAAGGTTCAAAGATGGAGCATTCGTTAAATGCTTCGGAAATAGAAAAACCTGACAGGACAAGATCTTTAATCTTTGCAATATCCCGTTTTAGTATCTGGTGGGTTATGGCCCCCTCCATAATGTCAAGACTGCGGATTACATCTATGCCAGAGGCCGTTAACAGTGCAAGGTATTCAAATAAAAAGGCCAGTTGGGAGGCCCTGACGATATGTCCTATAAGGGGAATTTTGGACCAAAACGTATCCCAAAAAAGTTTCACACGTTCGTCTCTTGACGCGATTATGCCAAACAAGACGATTAGTGCCAAAGAGACTGGAAATACAAACCAGTACGACTTGACTGCCTCTACAACACTAAAAAGTATCCTAGTCATAAGAGGCAGTTCCTTGATTCCTAAACTTTTAAACAATTCAAACAGTTTTGGAAGCACAAAGATGAGCCAAAACGCCAAAGCTCCTAACATGGCCGTCAAAATTACGACAGGATAGCTGAGAGCCCTTTTCGTTTTGTCTATGATGCCTTGAACCCTTTCAAGGTGGTCTGCGGCATCTCTAAGAGTTCTGTCAAGCTGACCCGTTTCCTCTCCAAGGCGTACCAGAACTATCACGATATTTGGAAAGACAGACCTGTGTCTGGAAAGGGCCTCGGAAAAGAGCTCGCCAGACCTTATTCTTTTGATAAGGTCTTTGATTATTATGCGCATCTTAGTGGTGCCAGGAGAATCTGCAAAGTCGCCGAGAGCCTCAACAAGAGGGACTCCAGCCTTTAAGACCACCGCAAGGTTTCTAAAAAATTCTATTAAATCTGTGCGCTTTATGTGTACAGGCAGGAGTGAGTCAAGGTGAATCAGCTTTTTCTGATAGTCCACCAAGGTGTAGCCCTGTTCCTTTAGTGAACTATACAGATCAGCAACAGAGTGATATTTTCCCTCATCTGATATCTTCGTGCCTTCTGGGGTGAGGGCCTTGTATCTATACCAGGACATCAGCCTATGACCCTCCTGATCTCCTCGGGACTTGTTATTCCATCTAAGACCTTTTGTCTTGCCTGTTCGCTAATCGGAGAAAAGCCCTCGGAACGCGCGGTGGCCAGTATCTCGCTTATAGGTTCATCTCTAGCCACCTGTTTTAGCAGCGTGTCTGAAAAACCAAGAATTTCTGCCACCACTGTTCTTCCCATATAACCTGTATACCTGCACTGCTTGCACCCCTTTTTTCTGTAAATCTCCATATCTTGAGGAATATCCAGGGCCTTAGATTCATCCGGCGTTGGACTAGAGGATCTTTTGCAATAGGGACACAGCTTTCTAACTAGACGCTGGGCAATTATGCCTGAAAGGGATGTGGAAAGAAGATATGGAGAGATATCCAGATCCTTGAGTCTTGCAAGAGTGCCGATAGCGCTGTTGGTATGAAGTGTTGATAACACCAGATGGCCGGTTATTGCTGCACGTGTTGCTAAGGCCGCTGTCTCTTTGTCTCTTATCTCACCAATGAGTATGACATCAGGGTCTTGGCGCAGAAAGGTGCGGATTGCAGAGGCAAAGGTGTATCCTGCCTTGGTATTCACCTGGGTCTGTCTAATCATCAAAAACTGATATTCAATAGGATCTTCTACTGTAACAATGTTTTTTTCTATGGCGTTTTGGCGCCTGAGGGCTGCATAAAGGGTGGTGGTCTTACCGCTGCTCGTAGGTCCAGTAATAAGAACTATGCCATAGGGACGGGCAAAGAGGAACTGGATGAGATTGAGTTGATCGTCTTGAAATCCAAGCTGCTCCAGATTCAAAAGGGATTCACCCTTTGATGGTAAAAGCCTCAGTACCATATTCTCGCCAAAGTTGGTCTTGACTGTGGAAACCCTCACATCAAAGTTGTCCCCCAGGAACTCAAAGGACATCCTGCCATCTTGAGGCTTTCGCTGCTCAGATATATCCATGCCTGCCTTGACCTTGAGATTGGTTATAAACTTGTTGTGGGCCAGGACTGGAAAGACATACTTTGCCTCCAAGACACCGTCTATCCTAAACATGACCCTGCAGGAACGGTCACTTGGGGTTATGTGTACGTCTGTAGCCCGCTGAATCACAGCAGATGTCAGAATCAGATCTGTAAGATTGGTCATATCCAGCTCAGGGCCGGGACGCTGGGTCATAAGCTGGATTGCCTTGGAGATTTCCTCCTCTACAGGGTGTTCGATCAGGTAATAATATCGCTCTACAAGTTTTCTTATATCCCCTTCAGCGGCAACGAAAAGTTTTGCCCTAAGTCCGGTTGCCCTAAGAATTATCTGGGTGGCGTTCATGTCATAGGGGTCAGCAGTTGCAACCTCTATTTCAGTACCATTGATCCGTAAAGGAAGAATCTGTTGGCCCCTTGCAATATGTGAAGGTACTCGTCTTATTGCCTCCCTGTCAGGAGAAAAGGACTTGAGATCAATATAGGGAATGCCAGTCTGTCTTGAAAGGGCAAGGGCCAGTTCTGAATCGGTAATAATACCTAGGCGCATAAGGCACTCGCCAAGTTTTTCGCCTGTGGCCTTTTGCTCGGTCAGTGCAAACTGGATTTGCTGCTCTGTAACAAGGCTCTGTTCCTTTAAAAGCGCCCCGAGTGGTTTCTTGTTACCTTTCATGTACAGGCCTTTGTCGGTTTTTGAAGTTTAGAACGCAGCAGGACCTGCTCCCTTAGGCAGGTCCCGCTATGAGGAAGGAGGTGGTTGGATAGAGTGTCTAGAATTCCACGATCCATGCGGCCCTTACATATGGCGTAGAGCTGGCATCAGGCCATTGTCCGTTATTACAGGTTCCTCCTGGAACTACGACAAAAGAGCCTGAAGAGCAATTTGAGACCCCATCAATCATCTTATCAAGTGCAATGGCAAAGTCTGTGGGTATCATTTCGATCCTCAAATAGTTTCTGTACCTTCCACCAAAGTTGGCATAATAATAGCCTACCCAAACGGTTTGCCTGGCATATTCTCCGTCTAGAGAGATCTGGCCTATATTCAATCCGTTTGGACCACACTCCGTAGAGGTGAGATTACTTTTAACCAAAGAACATATATCTATGCCCACCCTCCTTAAGGCGTTAATGATATTGCTTCTGTTGGTTCCGTTGTAAAGAGGAATGTTGTCCATCCATCCGTTCGGGTTTGTGCCAGTTCCTCCATTAATGGTCCCATCCCCTAAAATTCTTCCGGTTTTGTCGTAATAGGAACCAATAATTTTGTAATGTGCTGCAAAGAATGTCTCATAGGCATTTTTGATCTGGGCAGACTTGATAAGATCCCGACCCTTCATAACAGCACCTATTATTATGCCAATAATGACAAGCACTATAGCCATCTCTATAAGAGTAAAGCCCGCTTTATGGACCTTGGATTCCGCGTAAAAAGATTTTTTAAAATAGTTTTCCATGATAACCTTTTAACCTCCTTTTAAAATCTCGTTTTCATTAAAGCCATCGGATTTGCCTTGTCATTTCTTAAATTTGGCAACACTATCTGTTATTAAAATTTTTTAGCCAGGCAGGACCAAGAAAGGTATTTACTTTTGGTTAAAAGCTTTACAGATATCCAGAGTGCATTAGACGAAAGGCTCTATTTTTGCTAAAATTTTTTAATCGTATGATCAAAAGGAGGTGCCATGACCGAGCTAAAGGATTATCAGGGAGATGAAGGCTTTCTGTTTGAGATAATCAATGCAGTCCCATCTGGCATATTTGTAACGGACCTGGACAACAACATTCTTATTATTAACAGGGCTGGGGCAGAGATGGTTGGCAGGACTCCAGGAGATTGTTTTGACCGCAAGTGTTACGATATATTTCATACACCTATGTGCCAAACAGACCAGTGTACTTGCAAGGTCGCCACCAGACATAACACTGTCAACCAGGGGCAGACTACCCTGAAGGTTGGAGACAAAGAAATACCCATTGAGTTTGCCAGCCGTCCTATAAAAAATCACAAGGGAGAAGTGATAGGGTGTGTTGAACACTTTATAGATATCTCGGATCGCCTTGAAAAGGAAAGGCTGATACTGAGACAGCAGGAAGAGCTCTTAAAAAAGAGAGACGAAGACATACGTCACCTCCAGGAAGAGATTCTTGAATTATCCACTCCAGTTATTGAAGTGTGGGATGGTGTCTTGGCATTGCCTCTTGTTGGTACCCTGGATAGCCACAGGGCCCAGTCGGCCATGGAGAGACTTCTTGTGACCATAGAATCCACCCGATCACCCTTTGTAATAATAGATATCACTGGCGTACCCAACGTGGACACTGCAGTGGCCAACTATCTCTTGCAGACAGTCGACGCAGTTCGCCTTATGGGAAGTGAGGCGGTACTTACCGGGATATCTTCACGTATTGCACTTACAATGGCCCATCTCGGGGTTGATCTTGGCACCATTAAAGTAAGAAGCCGCATGGCAGATGGTCTGCATTACGCAATGCAGCAGATAACCAAGATGCGCCAAAGACAGAGCAAGGCCATCAAGGCCTTGGAAGACAACCAGGACATCTAAGACTTAGATGAAACCCTTTTCCATTTTTCATCTCGGTCAGATCCTGTTGGTGTCACTTCAGGAAGAGATAGACGATGCCCAGGTACTTCAACTTTTGAAAGAACTTTCAGAAAGGGTGAAAGCGACAAACTCGGAGGCAGTAATTGTGGATCTTTCTGATGTAGAGGTGATTGATACCTTTCTTGCAGAAAATATCCAAAAACTGGCTTCTACTATGGGACTTTTTAGGGCACAGGTAGTGGTCTCTGGCCTTGGAGCTCCGGCAATTGTCGCACTCAAGAGCTTTAACATGAGTTTTGGTCACAATCTCAGATTTGCCCTTGATGCAGAACAGGCCCTTAGAAAGCTGGGACATAAGTTAATCAAGATTTGAGCAAGTCAGAAAAGGCCGGAATCGAAATAGTTAGAAGATGCGCCCCTGTGTCAAGGGATGTGGGGTTATCAAAGGCCAGGAAAACCCTGAAGGAACTTTTGTCATGGCTGGAGCTGGAAAATGAGATCAGGCAAACACAAATCCTTACCATCTTGGATGAACTTGGCAATAATATTCTTCGTCACAGCCAGGGTGGGCAGATATGCATGACTGTTTACCGGGAAGGAACAAAAAGGGCCATCAGGATGGTAGCTGAAGACCAGGGTGATGGAATCCAAGACCTTGCCAAGGCCATGACCCCGGGGTTTTCACAAGACAGAGGCCTGGGAATGGGGTTAAATCTTTTGGAAGCTCTCGGGGATGATTTGAGGGTTGCAAGCCTTATCGATGGCGGAACGCGGGTGGAAGTGTGGAAATGGATATAGATAAACTGCAACCCCTTTGGTATGAAAAAAACATATCTATTCCGGCACATGTGTTTTTGGCCAGAAAAGCAGCAGAAGACATTGCAAAACATCTTGACTTTCATCTGCCAAAAGCCTCTGACATCGTCTTGTGTGTAAGCGAGCTTGCCCAAAATCATATAGATCATAACACCAGCGAGGGTATGATACGACTTTTTGGTCAAAGGATAAGTCCCGAACAGGCATTGTTTGTAGCTTGCAGCCTGGACAAAGGGCCAGGAATAAAACCCTCATTTTATCTCGCTGGTGAAAATCATCACGAAAACAAGGGACTGGGCGCAGGCCTTAACAGTGTCAGAAGGCTTGCTGATAATTTTGCCCTGTGTTCAGGAAGGCTTGGGAACTCACCGTGTCCGGACCTCCTAATGGGAAAAAACGAATATGAAACCCTAGTTGCAGCTGCCTTTACTCAGCCAACAGGCATATTTGATCGCATACCGGTAGAGCTTTCCTTTCTTATTAGGCCAGCAAATACAAGTCGTTACAGTGGGGACGGCTTCTTTTTTTCTTATGAACATCCCCATCTTCTAATGGTTCTTATGGATGCATTGGGCAAAGGTCGACAGGCAGCAGAGATAATAGTTTCTGCCAAAAAGCTTCTCAGCCTTTTGCCGGCTAAAACCGGACCAACAGATACACTGATGGCCCTTGGACATCATCTTGTGGGCTCAAGGGGATTAATGGCGCAAGCAGTCAGATTAAATATTGATAGGGCCGAAATAAAGGTCGCAGTAGCTGGAAATGTCAACCACTTTTTATTTTTGGACGGCAGAGAGACTCTGATTTCAGGAAAAAAGGGACTGATTGGCCCGGTAAATTCAAAAAACAACCTTCTTTCCTGGCATTATACTGGGTTTAGTCAGGCCATGGGGATCCTTTACACAGATGGTATTGGCTATATTCCTCCGATAAGATTCCAACAGGTCTTGATGGATATTCCAAGCATGATATGGACAAACTATCTTTTTCTCCTTTGCAACAGGCAGTGCGATGACTCAGCCCTAGTGGTATGGAAATGGAAGAGTTGATGCAGAAAATTCACATCCTCACCTTGGTGATCAGGCGTCAAAGGGACATCCCCCTTGTCAGGTCCAAGGCAAAACTTCTTGCTACATTTGGTGGTTTTTCACGTATAAAACGTGTCCAAATAGCCCTTATGGCCTCAGAAGTGGCCCGTTTTCTATTAAAACAGACAAAAGGAGGAAAGGTTGTATTTTACATCGTCTGTGCAGGAGACAACTGGGGTAGACCCGGATCTTCCGGCATCATGGTGCATTTTTCAGGTGAAAAGGGCTATGGTCTTTTTGGCCCTGAAAACACGGATGGGTATTATGGTCCAAATCAACTTGTTCAAGGAATCAGAGCGGTAGCAGACCAGCTGGAATTGAAACATCCAAACCCTGCAGAGCCCTTTGAGCTGAAGGCTATTGTACTTGGAGGTAAGGCAGACTGCGATTCCCTGCTAAAGGGGCAGGAGCGGATTCGCAAACAGCTTTTTAGAGATCTGCAAGAATCTTACATTGAAAATCTCAGGGCAAAGCATCAGGAGGTGTTGTCCCTTTTAAAGACCATTTCTCTGAAAAACAAGGAATTGGACAGGGTAAATGCAGAGCTTTTAGAACTTAGCAAAGATATGGAATCCCTTGTTCATGAACGGACAGTAGTAGAATTTGCCCTAAAAATAGCAGACAAGATCAGAAATCCTGCTACCGTGATAGGAGGCCTGGCAAGGATTCTCCTGAAAAAACTTCCTGAGGATTTTCCGGAAAGAGACAAAATAAAGGCGATATATCTTGAGGCACAGAAGCTCGAAGCCATCGTCAAAGACTTTGAGGGGCTTGCCAGAGAACAGGAGAGATTCTTTACGGACATCGTGTTGCAGGATCTGGTAAAGGAAATACTGGAGGCATGGCAGCCAAACTTTGAAAAAAAGGGAATCAGACTGAAATTTACTGCACCCAAAGATCCTGTTCGAATAAAGGGCAATCCAAGGACCTTAAAGGTTGCCATATTGCATCTGCTCAAAAATGCAGTAGATGCATCTCCTGGCAAGGCTCTTATAGAGGTTGCAATAAAAAGAAGAGAGGGCAGACCGGTTATTGAAATCATAGATCAAGGGCCAGGCATAAGCGCTGAGGTGAAGGCCAAACTGTTTAAGGAACTTGTAACCACCAAGCCTTCGGGCACGGGAGTCGGGCTTATAATGGTCCATCATATTATGAAAGAACATCAGGGCCAGATTGAAATAGACAGTGCCCCGGATAAAGGCACCCGGGTGACTTTGCTTTTTCCTATAAGATGGAAAGAAAAAAACATCTAAGATCTCGGTATAATTGTCCTTCAAGAACCTTTTTCTTCTCCTGCTTGTGGCTATTTCTGTTTCTGCAAATATTGGACAATAATCTATTTGCCTATCCATTAACATCATCCCGCCAGGCAGCTGCCTTGGCCACCTCTGTACCAGGTCTTTCCGTATCAAGGTCTAGGGACGGAAAAACCGTCAGCCTAAAAGGCAAACTCAGATTAAAGGATCTGGCTGGTTCAAAGGATGTAGACCATGCCTTTGAAGGTCTGGATCTCTTTTTGAACTTTAGTCTGAAAGGGGATTTATCTGGCGCGAATCCTTCTTTTAACTGGTGGCTCAAAGCTGCCTGGCCAAGGGGACAGGTGCTGTTTTTCCCCTGGTTTCTTGATCTTTCCGACATTAAAGGAAGCCTCAGGGCAAGAGGCACCTTTCACAACAGACAGGTATTTATTAAAAGCTTTAGGCTTTATGGTCCCTTTTCCCTAGAGGCAAAAAGGCTGAATTTGCCTCTTAAAGAAAAAAGAAAAGGCGAACTTTTAAATCGCCTTCTTGGTGCGCACTGGCAGCTAAAGGCAGACCTCAAACAGACATACAACATCTTTATAAGGGATGCCTTTTCCGACTCTCACCCTATAGTCAAAAAGCTCAAACCCCAAGGCACGCTCCTGCTGCATGGCAAAACTACCGCAATTGGGATCAGGCTTAACTGCAATCTTTTTTTCAATACCAAAAAACTTATAGAGGGGCTTGTAGCCAATCTTTCATATCCGCTTTCTAAGACCGGATGTGACAAGGGAACGGTACACTGGCAGGAAATATATCTTGCCTCACTCATTCCCAGAGAAATCTTTAAAGAACAAGCAACCATCGCCATCTTGGGGAAAAACCTTCCCGTTACCCTTTGTAAGAACAAGGTCCATGTTGGACCTTTAAAACTTGGCCTTGGCACTGGAATTATATCGCTGGATGAAGCCCGATTTCTTTTTTCACGTGGAACATTAATCCTAAAAAACCTGAGGCTGGAAAATCTAAAGCTTCACGATCTCTTAAAGGATGTCCCTTTTGAAATCACTGTAAGAGGGGTTCTGCCACAGGCCCGTTTTGAAAACCAGCGTCTTGTATTCGAAGGAGAAATAGAGATAGAGGCTGCAAAGGGAAAAATTCATATAGCCAATATCTGGATTGAGCCCTATGCTCCTATTCTCAGGTGGGGTGCTGATATCAGTTTTCAGCATATTGATCTTAAGAGCCTCACCCAAAATACATCCTTTGGTCTGGTGACTGGCAGAGTAAATGGATGGGTGAAGGGCTTAATTATGAGCGGATTGCAGCCAGAGGCCTTTGACATGAGGATAGAGACAGACAAATCTTCCAACGAACCCAAAAAGATCAGCATCAAGGCCATTGAAAACCTGTCCATACTCGGAGGTGGAGGAGGGTCTGTCTCGTTTTTAGGCCGGCTTTTTAAAAAATTTTCTTACAGTCGTATCGGAATATCCTGCAGGCTTAAAAACGACGTATTTGAACTTCATGGCCTTTATAAAAGCGGGAATAAAGAATACCTGGTGAAAAGGGGCTTTTTTGGAGGTGTCAATGTGATTAATATGAACCCCAAAGGTAAGATCAGTTTCAGGGATATGCTTGATAGACTCAAAAGAATAGGTAAATCCAGTCAAAGCAAAGTGGAGGTAAGATAACATGAATCCAACAAGGAACCAGAAACTTTTGGTGTCGGTGCTTTTGTTTCTTTTAACGGCCTGTGTAACTGTAAATATCTATTTTCCAGCCGCTGAAGTAAGAAAAGCAGCAGAAGACATCGTTAAGGACGTCAGACAACAGTCACAAAAGGATGATAACTCATCCCTTTCTCCCAGCTCATGGCTTTTTTCTGTGTCTGAGGCACATGCAGCCAGCGAGCTTACGGTATCAAACGCCACCATCCGCCAGCTTAAAGAAAGGATGAAAAAACGTTTTCCGGTCCTAGCTCCCTACATGGCAAGAGGACTGGTAGGTGAAGGACTAAACGGTCTTCTCACCATAAGAAGCCTTGCCGGTCTTGGCCTGAAAGAGAAAGCGCGTCTGAAAAAACTTGTTGATGCAGAAAATAGCGACCGCATGGCTCTTTACAAGGCTGTTGCCCAGGCGCTGAATATCCCGTCGTCACAGCTTGCAAGGGTGCAATCTATCTTTGCCCAACAGTGGCAGGATACTGCCCCAAAAGGTACCTTTATCGAAAAGGAACCTGGTAAATGGGTAAGAAAATAGCCTGGGCATTAAAACAGGCTTAAACTGCTTGACATGCTCTATCAACTTCGTTGTGTCATGTATCTTTGGCGTATTGGGCATGATAAAAAAGGGGGCTAGTCGTGCTAACCGGAAAGTGACCAGCCCCCTTGAACAGGGCCATGAATTTTGTTGTCCGGGTAATGACAAAAATTTTTTCTGCAAAGCATTCTTTCTGCATTGAATGGCTTGTTTCTCAGGCAACATTAATTGAATTTGATGGGTCAAATGGCCTCCTTGTGCATAATGGCTTTATTGACAAGAGCAGGGGCCAATAATAGAGTATGGCACCAATCAGCCCTGAAAAATGTTTTTTTCATAGGGAAGATCCAGTTTGAGCAGTAGCTATTTGGAGGAAACGCTAACAAAATTCCACAAGGATTACTTGCGTTCTGTTTGTCCTGTAACCATTTCCTGTATGTCACCTGCGCTCTTTCCTGTTAGTAGTAGTTTCAGCTTTTATTGAATAGCGACGCATGATTTAGAGGCTGTTTGCTTAGTCTGGTCTTGTTAAAAAATCGTTTAAAAAACAATTTTTGACCTTTTGGGGGTTTCAATGAGTAGAAGATCTTTTTGGTTCGCACGTTTTATATGGCTGAAACATATCAAGGCCTCGATAGTACCTGTATTCTTGGCATTGTTCCTTTTTATTCCAGGCTGTGGGAAAGAAGAACCTCCCCAAAAACCAGAAGTGATAAGACCGGTAAAGATTTTGAAAGTTCAAGATACCGCCCAGATCATGACCCAGGGCTTTCCAGGAACAGTAAGGGCGAGCAAAAGGGCCGTGCTTTCTTTCAAGGTCTCTGGCCCATTGGTTGAGCTCCCTGTAGAGGAAGGACAATTTGTAAAAAAGGGAGATCTCATTGCAAGAATAGATCCCAGAGATTTTCGCATAGCCTTAAAAGAGGCACTAGCCCGCTATAGAGAAGCCGAACAGCAATTTAGGCGCTATAAAGAGCTGTATGCCAAGCGCCAGGTATCAAAGGCAGATTTTGATCGTTATCTTGCAGCAAGAGATGTTGCAAAGGCAAGGTTGGAAGATGCCAAAAACGCTCTTTGTGACACCACTCTTACAGCCCCTTTTGATGGGGTTATTGCAAAAAGATATGTAGAAAATTTCTACAAGGTTAAGGCAAAGGAACCTATCGCCTTTCTACAAGACATCTCTAATTTGGAGATAGTAATTAACGTGCCAGAACTAATAATGGCGGCACTTAAAGGAAAAAGCGCAGATAAGGTTTCTGTCTCCTTTCAGTCTATACCAGGGAAAGAATTTCCCATCACTTTAAAGGAATACTCCACCGAGGCAGATCCTGCGACCCAAACCTATGAGGTCGTCTTTGTAATGGACAAGCCAGAGGGGGCCACCATCCTTCCTGGCATGACAGCAACCGTGACAGCATCTTTCCGCAATCCACAAAAAGTTGAAATTATAGTCCCGGCACTTGCCGTACTAGATGCCCCAGGTGACAAACCGTATCTGTGGATCTTTGACAACAAGGCCATGGTGGTGCACAAACGGTTTGTGAAGGTTGGCAGCCTTAAGGATTCCTGCTGCATAAAAATCACTCAAGGGCTCGAGCCAGGAGAAATCATAGTAATAGCTGGCGTTACAAAACTGAAGGAAGGAATGAAGGTCAGGCCCTGGGAGAAGCAGCGAGAGGAAATCTGAGCATGAACATCGCCGAACTTGCCATTAAGAAAAACGTAATAACCTGGACCCTGACCGTGGTCATGTTGTTCCTGGGCTACTTTGCCTACATGGGACTTCCCCGCCTGGAAGATCCCGAGTTTGCCATCAAGGAAGCTGTAATCCTTACCCCTTATCCTGGTGCTTCTCCAAAAGAGGTACAGGAAGAGGTGACAGAGGTTATTGAAAAGGCCTGTCAGGAAATGGGGCAACTTAAAAGGGTGGAGTCCTATTCCTCACGCGGTATGTCTCTTGTCCATGTAAAGATAAAGGATAAATACCGCAAGAATGATCTGCCCCAGGTCTGGGATGAACTCAGAAGACGAATGGGCGACCATGAAAAAGAGCTTCCACCTGGCGCAGGCCCGATTACTGTAAACGATGCCTTTGGAGATGTCTTTGGTGTCTATTTTGCGCTTGTGGGAGACGGTTATTCCTTTGCCGAACTAAAAGAGGTGGCCGATCTTCTCCAAAGAGAGCTTCTGGTAGTTCAGGATGTAAAGAAGATAGAACTTTTTGGCGTTCGTCCAGAGGCCATCTATGTAGAGATGTCCCGCTCTAAAATGGCGGCCCTTGGCATCACCCGACAGGAAATTTTCAATGCCTTGAGGGCAAAAAATCTGGCAGTGGATTCAGGTCGTATCGAGTTTGGCACCCAGTATCTTGCAATCAGTCCTACAGGAGAATTCAAATCTGAAAAGGACTTTGGCAACCTGTTTCTTGCCTCTAAAAATGGCAGGCTCATATATCTTAGAGACGTTGCCACCATAAAACGCGGCTATGTTGACCCCCCTTCAAAGATACTGCGGGTTAACGATAAGGAGGGCATAGGAATCGCCATTTCTACCGTGCTTGGCGGAAATGCAGTAACCATGGGGAATGCCGTGCTAAAGCGTCTTGATGAGCTTAAAAGCCAGATTCCGATCGGAATGGACCTTGTAGAGATTGCCATGCAGTCCAAAAGTGTGACCAAGGCTGTAAATGGCTTTGTAGTCAACCTGCTTGAATCTGTAGCCATTGTTATAGTCGTGCTTGCCATCTTTATGGGGGTCCGCGCAGGCATCATAATCGGTTTCATCCTAATCTTGACCATAGCTGCCACCTTTGTGGTCATGGGATACTATCACATCACCCTGGAGCGCATATCTCTTGGTGCACTCATAATTGCCCTGGGCATGTTAGTGGACAATGCCATAGTGGTTGTGGACGGCATGAAGGTGAAAATGCAACAGGGTGTTGACGGTCTGCAGGCAGCAAAGGAGATAGTAGGCCAAAATGCAATGCCCCTTCTTGCCGCTACAGCCGTGGCTATCATGGCCTTTGCCTCTATTGGTGGCATGTCAAACTCCACAGGAGAGTATTGTCAGTCTCTTTATTACGTAATTCTTATATCTCTGTCACTTTCCTGGATCACCGCTGTTACCACCACTCCTCTGGTAACCAAACAATTCATAATGAGCAAAAAGGACCGGGATGCCAAGGGCGGGTCTGAAGAGGCGTATGGCGGAAAATTTTATCAGGTATATAGAAGACTTCTTTCTACGGCAATAAAACACCGCTGGATTACCATTGCCATTGTGGCTGGCCTTTTTGCATTGTCTGTCTACGGTTTCGGCTTTGTCAAACAGCTATTCTTCCCAGCCTCAACAAGACCACAGTTCATGGTAGAGTGTTTTTTCAGAGAGGGCATTCATATAAACGAGACCTCAAGACAGGTTAAAAAGATAGAAAGGTATCTTTTAAGGCAAAAGGGGATTACCCAGGTAGCCTCAGCAATCGGAGGCGGACATCCCCGTTTTTTACTCACATATGGTGTCCCTGTTGAAGCGGCCAACCAGTATGCAAGTATCCTTGTCTCAGTAAAGGATTACAGAAAGATAGATGAAATGCAGCCCAGGTTTCAAAGGGATCTGGAACAGATGTTTCCTGACGCAGTAATAAATGTCAAAAAATTTAACCTTGGACCCGCCAACGGTGGGAAGATCCAGCTTAGAATAAACGGAGACGATCCAGAAGAGCTTCGTGCCCTGGCAGAAAAGGCCATAGCAATTTTTAGAGAAGAAAATGCAAAGGCCGTCAGGAGTGAATGGGGCGAAAAGGTTAAGGTTCCAGTTCCAATTCTTGCAGAAGATAGGGCCATGGCCTTGGGGATCACAAGACCCATGGTAGCCCAAGCCATTGAAGCCAACTTTTCTGGAAAGACAACCGGCGTCTACCGAGAAGGAGTTAATCTGCTTCCAATAATAGCCCGCGCACCTGACAACGAAAGGGACTCCATTGAGGATCTGAGTGAAATCCAGCTGTTCAGTCCTATGGCCCACAGGTATGTACCGATACTCCAGGTATTAAATGGGCTTGAGACCCGCTGGGAAAACGCTAGACTTTCCAGGTGGCACAGGAGACAGATGATCAAGATTCACGCAGACCCTCGTCAAGAACTCCCTGCAGAGTTGATGAACAGGGTCAAACCCAGGATAGAGCAGGCCCTTGGAGTGGACCTGGCTGCCTACAGAGGAAAGCCTCTTGAAAAGGATGAAAAGTGGACGGCATCCACCATTCCCATAAAGTATGACGACATAATACCTCTCAAGGGCAAACCCGGATATTTTATTGCCTGGGGTGGAGAACTTGAGGATTCCTCTGATTCCCAGAAACAGCTTGCTGCTAACATTCCTATCTATTTTGGCATGATGGTTCTGATAGTCATCTTTATGTTCAATGCCTTTAGACAGCCACTTATTATCTGGCTGACCGTTCCCCTTGCCCTTATAGGCGTGACAGCAGGACTTCTTCTTTTGAAACAGCCCTTTGGGTTTATGGCACTTCTTGGATTGATGAGCCTTTCAGGCATGCTTATAAAAAACGCCTTGGTACTCATTGATCAGATAGATATCAATATAAGGTCGGGCATGAAAGGCATGGAGGCAATTGTAGAGTCTGGTGTGTCCAGGATGCAGCCTGTAATGATGGCGGCCTTGACCACCATGATGGGGATGATTCCCCTGTTTCAGGATGCCTTTTTTGTATCTATGGCGGTCACCATTGTATTTGGCCTTGGCTTTGCTACGGTCTTAACCTTGATATTTGTTCCAGTGCTTTATGCAACATTTTTTAAGATCAAATGAGCTCTAGGGAGTCAATCATGGCAAAATGGTATAGCTTGGCCTTTGGGATATGCACTATGGCCTTTTTTTGGGGATTAATTCCCTCAAGTGCCATGGGACAGCAATGTAACATTGACTTCAACAGGCCCAAAATAATACGAGTTGGGTTTATAACAGATGGTGCAACCCCTGGTGACAAAGAACTCATAAATCTATACAAAGAGCAGTTACAACAGTCTTTGGCACCGTATTATAAGGTATCTTTTTCCCCAAAATGGATACTGTCTGGCAAGGACTCTCCCTCTGAGACAAAAAGGGCCTTGAAACGACTTCTTTCGCCCTACGGGCCAGACGCAATATTCGCTCTTGGTGTTGTTTCTGCGTCTCAGGCACTTTTGTTTCGAAACATCCCAAAGCCTGTCATAGCCCCTTATGTCCCCTATTCTGTCCTGTCAAATCGAATAGAAACCAAAGTGTGGAAAAGGCAAAACGTTAAAAATTTTATATACATAGATACCATTTATCATCTTGATAGGGACCTAAAGACATTTAGGGAAATTGTTCCCTTTACAAGGTGTGCCATCGTATTGGACGAAAGGGAGATAAAAGGTATACAGGGAATTAAAGAACAGACAAAAGATTTCGCCAAGCGCCACGGTATTGCTGCCAGTGTCGTAAGCAGCACCTCCTCAGCAACAGAGACAGTGGCTAAAATTCCACAGGGGACCCAGGCAGTCTTTGTAGGGCCCCTTTGGCACATGAGCAATGAGGAAAAGAGACGATTTGCCAACCTGCTAGCTGAAAAGAAGATAGCCGGATTTGCCTTATGGAACAGTCAACAGGTGGAGTTTGGTCTTCTTGCTGGCCTTGAACCAGACGACAAGCAGAAGGTGCTTGCAAGAAGGGCATCTGTAGCCCTGCTGGATCTTCTTCATGGTGGAGACAAGGCCGCATCCAGCATGGCCTTTAGGCAGGATAGAGACCTTGTTATAAACATGGCCACAGCCAGGAGGCTTGGCGTATATCCAAATCTCGTTCTTCTTACCAAGGCCAGGGTATTTAATGAAAAGGAAGAAGGCGGCAGGAAACTCAACATTGCCACAGCGGTTCAAGAGGCCGTTTCTGCCAACCTGAAACTCCAGTCTGCCCGTGTAAGGGTAAAGGCGGGTGAACATGCGGTTAAGGAAAGGATGGCCGAGCTTCTCCCAAGGGTTGACATAGGAACGGGTTATCGTGCAGTAGATCAAGACAGATCCAAGGCAGGTGGTGGACTAACGCCTGAACGCGCCTGGACAGGCACGGCGGGCGGAACCATTTTACTCTATTCCGAGAAGAAATGGGCCAACTATACAGCAGAGGAACACCTTCAACAGGCAAGAGATATGAACAGGGAACGGGTGAGACTAGATGTTACCTACGATGCCTCTGTTGCATATCTCAACGTATTACGTGCCAGAACCATTGAACGGATTTACAAAGAGAATCTAAAACTTACCAAGGCAAACCTAGAACGTGCCCAAATCAAGGTTTCCACTGGAGCAGCAGGTCCGGACGAGGTATACAGATGGCAGTCCAAATTTGCCAACGACCGCAAAGAGGTCCTCTACAGAGAGTCCGAAACCATGGACGCCATGGAGGCCCTTAACCGCATTCTGCACAGACCGCTGGATGAGGCATTTGTGCCTGAAGAGGCCAGTCTCAATGACCCCCTTTTCATAATGGGAGACAGATTTTACCTGAAACTAATGGACAATCCACTGCTGCTCAGGAAATTTAAACGGTTTGCAGCACGCGAAGCAGTAGCAGTGAGACCAGAGCTGAAAGGCTTTGATGAGGCCATAAAAGCCAAGGCCAGGC
>JAMOVK010000128.1 GCA_027067775.1 Deltaproteobacteria bacterium | reverse complement strand
TAGGGAAGACCTTTACTATAGATTAAATGTATTCCCCATCTTTCTTCCACCCCTCAGAGAAAGAAAAACGGATATTATTCTTCTAGCAGAGCACTTTCTTGAAAAGTTTTCCCAAGAACATGAAAAAGGGATTAAGCGTTTTTCAAAGGCTGCCCTTGACTCTCTCATGCAGTACAACTGGCCAGGAAACGTCAGGGAACTGCAAAATTATATAGAGAGGGCGGTTCTTATATGTGATGAAGACATATTGAGGATTCATCACCTGCCTGCAAACCTACAGATTACAGGAGATGATCTTGCCGAGTCTGGTGCAAGGCCATCATTTGAGGAGGCTGTGGCCAATTTTGAAAAGGAACTGATAGTAGAGGCCCTTACCGAGACAAAGGGAAATCAGACAAGGGCTGCAAAACTTCTTGGTACAAGTCTTCGCATCATTAACTACAAGGTAAAGAAGTACAACATAGATACCTCCATCTTCAAACATTCTTCCTGAACAGCATACAAAATGGCCCGCAGAAACCACAGACATCGCAGACAGAGAGCACCGAAACGAAAAAGAGACCCGTCCTTTTTCATTCCTGCCCCATCAATGGAAGATTCCCAAAAGAGCCTGTTCAGAGATGTTGACACGGGCCCAAACATAATTCCACGTCCCAAGCACTGTATCAGCAGGAAGAATATAGAGCCGGAGGCATTAAAGGTGCTCTACCGGTTGAAGGATCACGGTTATCTGGCCTACCTAGTTGGCGGAAGTGTGAGGGATCTGCTACTTGGTAAAAAACCCAAGGATTTTGACATAGGGACTGATGCCACCCCTGAGGAAATTCGCAGGCTGTTTCGATACAGCAGGATAATTGGCAAAAGATTTAGGCTTGTCCACGTCTACTTCCGGGGGGGGAAGATAATAGAGGTTTCCACTTTCAGAAGACAGATAGAGCTTGATGACAGGGAGGCATTCAGAGAAGGGCTTGGGCCAGACAGTATCTTTGGCAGTCCAAAGGAAGACGCCTTCAGACGGGATCTGACCATAAACGGCCTTTTTTATAACATCGCAGATTTTAGTGTTATTGACTACGTTGGTGGGATAAGGGATCTAAGGGATGGGATTATCCGAACCATTGGTGACCCTGAAAGGCGTTTTATCCGAGACCCGGTGCGAATGCTCAGGGCCATCAGGCACGCTGCCAGAACGGGTTTCAAGATAGATGAGCTGACCTGGCAGGCCATCTTGAGCCACAGAGAAAAGATAAGGCTTTGCGCAATTCCAAGAGTGCGTGATGAATGGTTAAAAGACGTAAAGTCCGGCTTTGCTGCTCCCTGGTGCCAGCTAATGTTAGAATCAGGCATGTTTTATCATGTTTTCCCTGGCCTGGGAGGCTATATTACAGAGTCTGGAGATTCAAAAAAGCCCCAGAATCTGTTGATAGCAATGCTTAGAGAAGTTGACAGGCTTGTAGGAGCAAATGGCAAGAGGCTTGGAGATGCCTTTTTCCTGGCAGCCATGATCTATCCTCTCCTTCATCATTCACCCCAGTGGAAGGCCCTGGAACCTGTAAAGGTTAGATGGCCTACCCATGAGGTACGCGCCCTTGTAGATTCTATCTTTTTTCCATATGATTTTAAGAGGGCAGACAGGGAGCATCTTGCCCAGTTGCTGTCTAGCCAGTGGCCCATCATTTTTTGCGTCTCTAAGGGCAGGTGGCAGAAGAGGGTCTATTCAAAGGCAATGTTCCCGGAATCCCTGCTCCTATACAACTGTTTGCAACGGGCGCGGGGCAAAGAAGTGCTGGAACTTTCTGATATTGGCGTAAAGACAAAGTGTCAGGCCAAGGGGGGTGGCAGAAAAGGTCCTAGAAGGGGAAGATCAAGATACTATAGAAGTAAGTCAGGGAGAAAATAAACATGAAGCTGAAACAAAATGCAAGAGAACTGGTTCTGTTAGAGCTGTCAGATACAGGCTTGCTTCTTGGAGAGGTACGTTACAACAAACAAACAGAAACTGTCACATTTGCCATGGAGAAGTCCGCATTTTTCGATTTCTATTTTCCCTGTACGGTGAGCTTTGATCCACAGAGAGGCCCGGTGGTACATCCTCATGTAATAAACACGATGACCACCTCGTCAATCAGGATTCAGCGTGACAGGGTAAATTTCTTCGTGTTGTCAGCAGATATCGCCCCGACAGTAAAATCCCAGTACATGGAAATATTGAATCAGGTTGTGGGTATCCAGCAGTCAGAACAGCCTTGTCACCCAGGTAAACCTAGGCAGCCAAGACATTTATCTAGAGTCGTGGATATCATAAAGCTCAAGGACAGAAGAGACGATTCCAAAGACCGGAAATGATACCCTATCCCCACATTGATCCTACCATCGTAAAGATAGGTCCTTTGGCGCTGCGGTGGTATGGATTGATGTATTTGCTAGGATTTCTAGCCTCTTTCTATCTTGTTAAAAAGCAGATACACGAAGAGTTTAAAGAGGCTGACCCCGATGAAGAGCATAAGCAGGAGCAGCTTCTTGAGGGGATAATGGTGTCCTTGGTGGTGGGAGTTATAGTAGGAGGGCGGCTTGGATATGTTCTCTTTTATAACCTTTCCTACTTTATGCAGCATCCCATGGAGATATTTGCCACATGGCATGGAGGAATGTCTTTTCATGGAGGAGTCATGGGTGCGGTCCTGGCAGGCTGGCTCTATTGCCGCAGTCACGAAACAGATTTTTTTTTATGGGCAGACCGCTTTGCCGTAACAGCGCCAATAGGACTTGGCCTTGGCAGAATAGGCAACTTCATAAACGGAGAGCTGTATGGAAGGCCAACAGATGTGCCTTGGGCAATGATATTTCCGGAGGATGGATTTGTTCCAAGGCATCCTTCCCAGCTGTACGAGGCGTTTTTTGAAGGCCCGGTACTTTTTGCCATTCTCTGGCCCATGAGAAAGCGATCTTGGCCCTCTGGTTTCAAGTTGGCCATATTTTTTATATGTTACGGTATCATTCGGTTTTTCATGGAATTTTTCAGGCAGCCAGACCCTCAACTTGGCTTTATTGCCTTTGGATGGCTTACAATGGGACAACTGCTTAGCATGTTTTTAGTAGTGCTTGGGATGGTGCTTATACTAATAAGGAAAAAGTGTTGGCAGGAGGGAAGAGATGTTACTTGTTGATGCCAAGACCATGCAGGCCATGGATGCCAAGACCATTGAAGAGATTGGGATTCCTGGTCTTGTTCTTATGGAGAATGCGGGTCTGGGATGTGTTAGAATAATATTGGAAGAGTTGTCCCAGGCCCTTGAAAGGGGTTGTATGGTGGTGGCTGGGCCAGGCAACAATGGAGGAGACGGCTTTGTTATAGCAAGGCATCTCTTTCAAAAGGGGAAAAGTGTCCGGATCTTGAGCCTTGCAGCCCTGGAAAGGTTTAAAGGGGATGCCCTCACAAACCTAAAGGCCTGTCAAGGTCTTGGGATAGATGTGGTTGAGGTGTTGGATCAAGAAGCGCTTGAAAAAAATCGCGGCCTCTTTACAGATGCAGGGTTTATTGTTGATGCCATGTTTGGCACAGGTCTCAAAAGGCCCCTTGAGGAAAGGTTTAAAGGGGCGGCAGAGCTTATCAATGAATCGGATGCGCAAGTTTTCAGCGTGGATATTGCCTCTGGGCTTAGTGCTGATACAGGTCAGGTTCTTGGTGCAGCGGTCCGAGCAGATGTTACAGGGACCATGGCTGTTGCAAAGGTAGGGCAGGTCAACTGGCCTGGTGTACTCTATACAGGAAGGCTACATGTTATAGACATAGGCATACCAGATTTTGTAAAGGCACAGGCAGAAAGAGTCTACGAATGCTTTGACAGGGAGCTTTTTAGGCAGCTCTTTCAGCCAAGGCCTGTTGATGGCCACAAAGGGACCTTTGGCCATGTGATCATATTTGGCGGTTCGCGGGGAAAGACAGGCGCGGCATGTCTTGCCGCCCATGGGGCACTTAGGGCTGGGGCTGGTCTTGTTACAGTGGCTTCGGTAAGAAGTTCCCAGTTTGTCATATCTCAAAAGCTCACAGAGGCCATGACCGAGGGATTGCCTGAAAGTCCGGATGGTCAGATTTCCCTAGATGCCTATGACAGAGCAATGGAGCTTCTCCAGGGGAAAAAGGCCGCCTGTATTGGGCCTGGCCTTGGCGTCACAAAGGACGCCACGGTTTTTAGTCAGAAGATGGCCGTCCACTGCCACCTACCCCTTGTGATGGACGCTGATGCCCTTACAGCCCTTGCCAAGTGTACGGAAATACTTAAAGAGGCCAAGGCACCACGGATTCTTACCCCTCATCCTGGCGAGATGGCAAGGCTTACAGGTAAAGAGGTGAGGGATGTGCAGCAAGACAGGATCGGTGTGTCAAGGGCCCTTGCTCAAGATACAGGTGCTGTCGTGGTCTTGAAGGGCATGTCTACAGTCGTGGCCTCTCCAGACGGCAAAGTGTCTATAAATATGTCTGGCAACTCAGGTATGGGCACAGGGGGCATGGGAGATACCCTGACCGGAATAATCGGTGCCCTTCTAGGCCAGGGTTACACCCCCTGGGATGCTGCAAGGCTTGGAGTCTACGTGCATGGAAGCAGTGCGGACCTTGTCTCAAAGATGAAAGGCCCCTTTGGCTATACGGCTCGCGAGGCAGCAGACCAGTTACCCCGTTTGTGGGCCATGGTGTCTTAGCCAAAGCTTGGTAAGCAGCTTGGATTGATCAATGGCAACCATTAACGAAAACAGACAGTTCTGGGATGCTGACTATGACTGGCTAGAAGAAGGACACGAGTGGTCGCGGGCCTGGGGAGGGGCAGATATGCAGTGGTACGGTACCATCCTTCCACGCCTGCATCGCTATGTGCCCGCCTCTACCATTTTGGAGATAGCCCCAGGGTTTGGAAGATGGACCGGCTTTCTTAAAGACATGTGTGAGCGGCTCATCCTTGTTGATCTGTCTGAAAGATGTATAGAGGCCTGCCAGAGAAAGTTTCGATCGTACGGTCATATCGAATACCATGTAAATGATGGCTCAAGCCTTGATATGGTACAGGATGAATCCGTGGATCTGGTGTTCAGTTTTGATTCTTTGGTACACGTGGAAAGGGATGTGATGGAGTCTTATGTGGATCAGATTGCCAAAAAACTGTCTTCAGATGGCGTTGCATTTATTCATCATTCAAATATAGGGCAGTACAGCCGTTACTACGGATTTTGGAAGGGGCGTTTTCTGCCTGGAAGGTTTGTCAAGTGGCTAAAAGACAGGAATATTGTGGAGCCATATGATCACTGGCGTGCCTTTTCCATGACTGGGAAACTCATGGAAAAGATGATAGAGAAAGCCGGTCTTTTTTGCATCAGCCAGGAGTATATCAACTGGGGGACAAAGCCTTCTCATCTGATTGACTGCATTACCGTTTTTTCCAAAAAGGGGTCAAGATGGCAGGGCAAGACAAGGCGGTTGCTAAACAGGAATTTTATGAAAGAGGCAGGGATCATTTCGTCCCTGTCTCTCCTTTACTCTTCAAGGCCATTTGAAAAAAGAGGCTGATGCCCTGCTGTTCCAGCCAGAATAGCAGTAAGAAAGGTTCTGGTGATGCCGAGATAAAACCGCCAGCCTTTGTTTCTCTCTTAAAAGACAAAAAGATATTTGGCTGGGCCATGTACGACTGGGCAAATTCGGCCTTTAGCACCATTGTGGTCTCGGCCCTTCTTGGTCCCTATCTGTCTTTTAGCGCCAGGTCTTGTGGGGGGCTTAAGCTGTTTTCAATACCTATTGAGCCAGATTCCATTTATCCCTTTTTTGTATCAGTCTCTGTAATTCTTCAGCTGGTTCTTTTGCCAGTTGTAGGCGCTACAGTAGATTTGCTGGGAAACAAAAGAACCGTCCTTGTAACACTGGCGGCCATGGGAGCCGTTTGCACCTGTATGCTTGGAGTCCTTGATCCTTCATGCGAGGTGCGACAAACGATTCTTGTTAACTGTCTGCTATTTGTATTTGCCAATCTATTTTTTGGCGCATCGGTTGCCATCTATAACTCGTTTCTGGTGGACATAGCACCACCCAAGTTAAGGGATAGGGTCAGCTGTCTTGGATGGGCAGTTGGCTATCTTGGCGGCGGACTGGCCCTTGGACTCTGCCTGGGCCTCT
>JAMOVK010000127.1 GCA_027067775.1 Deltaproteobacteria bacterium | reverse complement strand
ACATGGTTCAAGATTTGGTAACGAGTCTGGCAGACAAGGGCATAGGCATACTGATTTCTGATCACAATGTCAGAGAAACCCTAAAAATATGTCATAGAGCCTATATAATGCATCAGGGTGAGATCAAGGCCGAAGGCCCTGTGGATCATCTTGTAAGCAACGAACTTGTAAAAAGGGTCTATATAGGCGAAGATTTCCGTTTATAGGTCTGTGAAATAGACCCCCCTTTTTTATGACCTTTTTGTAAGGAATTTTGCTATGGCCTCAGCGCCGCGCTGGGCAGCAGTAGAACCCGGTTCTGAGTAAAAGGTGTAGGAAAAGGCCTTTTCCTGCAGGGGCTTAAAGTGCTTTTGCAGTTCAAAGGCCCGGTTAAGGGCTATTTTTAGTTCTTTGATGGATTCTACCACCTGTCCAAGCTTCCAGTGCATGTAGGCGGGATCTGACTCCCATTGTACCTTGTGGGCATTTAAAAATATGCAAGGTCTTGGCTTTATGAGAAATTCGTAAACCTGGCTGCTCACATCCCCAAGGTAGATATCCGAGTTCAGAGTGTATGTCATGTCAGCAGAGCGAATACTTCCAAGATCTATATGGATGTTGGGCTGTTTGAAAAAGGAGCGAGGAACCCTGTGAGCCTTGTGCCTGAACCTCCTTTTGAACAAGACAACATGCGGAGCAAGGATCAGGTTGAACTGTTTCTGTTCTTTAAAAAAGTTTAGAATATCAATGCCCATAAGATTCCAGGAGGCTACTTTTTTATCAAAGTGAGGGTTATAGACTACCGTCGGACTTGAGTTTTTGAAAAAACGTGGCTGTTTCCTTTCCCTGTTCAGGCCCATTATGACTTCGAATTTCGGATAGCCCACAACGGCATAGTGGCCCTTTTTGAGCCAGCCCAGGGCATTTAGCCTGTCTTCTATCTTTTTGCCTGGAAGAAGGATGAAGTCAAACATGCCAAGACGCCTGTCAAAGCCACCTGCCCGGTCTCCAGCCCCATGTCTGCAGTGTATCATTACAAGGTCGCTTAACCCGAACCTGGTCTTTAACTGCATGCAGTTTCTCTCTGGCGCAACAAGGGCATCCATCTGTCTGAAAAAGTCTAGATTGTGCCTTAAAACAAGTCTCTTTCTGTAAAAGGCCCACTTTGACAAAAAAGGATCTATAAGTCGATAGTAGTAAGGCACATGCAGCAGTTTGAACTTACAGGTATGACCAGGATACAGACGGCCAATTTCCTTTGCATAGGAAAGCTCCTGATGGCTGGAACAGGCGACAATACATTGAAATTCTGGAAAATTTCTTGAAAGTTCAAAGGCATAAGGAACGGCATGGGGAACCTGGTGAATAAAGTAGTGGTTGAATAGAAAACAGATCCTAGGCATTTTTATTTTTCAAAAGCTCTTTAAAAACTTCTAGATATCCTCTTACTGCCCTTTCCTGGGAAAAATCCATTGCCCGAGAAACAAGTTCATCACGATTCCAGGATTTATCAAGGCCTTTGAGTATCCCTTGTGCAAAGGCATTTGGGTCACCAAGCGGGACCAATATGCCGTAACGGCCATAGCCAAGTATTTCAGAGGCCCCTCCTGGAGAATCTGTACACACTACAGGACATCCTGTAGCGAGGGCCTCTATTACAACCCCTGGCAGCCCTTCGAAGGTGGAGGCATGACAAAAAAGGTCTGCCCTTGCCATAAAGGCTGTTGGATTAGGTACATAACCTGGCAGATCTACAGTATCTTTTAACTCAAGACGATCTACAAGTTTTTCTAGATCATTCCTATATTTTCCTTCTCCAAGTATTATCAGTTTTACGGGGCGGGTGTGTCTGACAGCAGAAATGGCCTTTATTATAATGTGAAAGCCCTTTTGTTTTCTTAACCTTCCTGCAGCAACAAGGACTGGCACTTTTCTCTGGCCTCGGTGTTCCTGCAGCCATGGATGTTCTGGAATATCCTTTGCCATCTCTAGGAGTTTTTTTGTAACAACCGGATTATAGACCACCCTCACCTTTTTTCTTTTTATATGCAAGGTATCTACAAGATCATCTGCAACACCGTGGCTCACTGCTATCACCCTGTCTGCCAAGGGGTAGAGTCTTTTGGCCTGAAGAAATCGAATGCGTTTTGACAGTTTTTTGCTTTGTTTTAGCGAGGCGGTGACATGGCTGCTGAGTCTCAACACAAAGGGAATGGTTGATCCGGAAAGTTTCTTTGCTGACAGGGCTGTTATGTGGGCGTGGTTAGCTGCAGACAGAAAGATATCAGCATCGCAACGTCTAAGGTATCTGGCCAGGGCAAATTTACTCAGGCTCATCCTGGTTCTTCTTGAAAGGAGAGGAAATACAGGGCCAAGTAGCCCTGGCTTGAGAGGTGCAAGATTTATTTCTTCTGGCATATGCTTGATAAGAGGGCCTGTAGGATCAACAACTACAAGCTCTATTTTATGGCCTTTTTGGCAAAGGCCTTCGAGGAGACTGATAAGCCTTCTGGTGGCACCACCCCAGGTGAGGCCATATATGAATGCAGAAATTTTCATCTCCTTTTAGATTCCCTTGACAGGCAGTGCCTTTCCATTTTCGAGAGCATAGGCCCTATTCGCTTCCTGTAAAATGGTTGTTTGGTGAGAGATGGCAAGTATTGTTACAGAACTGGTTAACTCTTTGAGGGTTTTACATATTTCCCTTTCCGTATCAGGGTCAAGGGCGCTAGTCGCCTCATCCATTATCAACAGGCTTGGTTTTTTGACAAGGGCCCGGGCTATGGTTATTCTTTGTCTTTGCCCGCCAGAAATGAGACCGCCTCGCTCGCCAACGATACTGTAGATTTTTTTGGGCATCCGGGATACAAATTCCCATGCCCCAGCCTTTTTTAAGGCCTCTATGACTTCCTGTTCTCCGATTCTGTTATCTCCAAGAGTAATGTTAAAAAAGATGGTGTCATGAAGCAGGATGGTTTCTTGTGGAACATAGCCTATTTTTTGTCGCCACTTTCTAAGGTCTATTTCGTCAAGAGGGATTTCATCAATCAATACCTTCCCCTTTTGTGGATAAAACAGCCCGGTGATCAGATCTACTACAGTAGTCTTTCCGGAACCGGATGGGCCGATAAGGGCTGTAAATGACCCTTTGGGAATAGTCATGTTCAACCCATCCAGAATGGAGCGCTCTTGATATGAAAAAGATACATTTTCAAGCTTTATGGAGTGTTCAAAACGAGGGGGTTTTTTTCCTGCAAAGATCTCCTTTTCCTGCTCGGCCTTTTTTATTTTTTCCAATAGAGACCAGTAACCGCTTTCTGCAATAACCATGGCCTGAATTTCCCTCTGGGCCCTTTGCAGGGCCTTGAGAATCTTTGCCAACATGTAGACCATTACCAACACGCTTGGCAGAGGAAGTTCTAGGATTACCAGGGCAACATACAGACCCAGGGCAAAGAAGATGGTTGAAAGGGGTTCTTGCAAGGCACGAAGGGCCTCCTTGCTGAATACCTGTCTTTGAAGCGCATTTCGTAATTCAAGGGTCTTTTTTTCAAGGATATGTTCGGCTGCATCTTCTCTGGCCATGGCCTTAATGGGCTTTATGGAAAGAAGAATGTCTGTCAAAAAGGAAAGGAGTGATTTTAGTAATGCTGTCTGATCCTTCCCCGCCCTTTTTGCCTTGATAACCATAAATCTCAGCACAAACAGGATGCCCGATCCAATGAAGACCGCTAGTACCGTAGCCTGCCAAGACACCATCAGGGCCACAATCGTGTAGACAATGGCATTTAAGAGCATTGCAATCGCCCTCATGCCAAACAGATAGGCGTCTGCAGAACGGGTGGCCTCTGTGGCAAAGGCGTTGGTTATACTTCCAGCAGGCTGATGTACATAGTAGCTCCATTTGCTGTTGAATATCGCTCTTATAAGATTGAGTCGCAGGTCTGTTGCAACATCCGCCACCATATAGCCCACTCTTTTGTTTGCAAGAAGCACCAGCAGGACCTTTATTACAATACTAGAAACAAAGATGGCCAGTAACAGCCCAATTGTTGGTGTTATGTCCAGATACGCAAAAAGGTCTGCTATGGCTTTTCCCAGGCTGGAAGAGGCCCTTTGGTTTCCTGCACCTGTTGATAGACTTAGAAGTGGGAGCAACATGGACATGCCAAAGCCTTCTGCTATGCCAGCAAGAAGCATGGCAGCAAGAGTGGCTATGCTTTTGAAAGGATATCTTTTAAGAAAGGCTATGATAAACTTCATGGAAAAAGAGCAGGCACTTTTGTTCGGGACACCGGGTCTCGTGCCTTTTATGCAAGATTTTTAATGGACTCAAAGGCCCTGGCAATGCTCTCAACCTGCTCTGTGGTGTGGGCAGCGCTGAGACTGCATCTTAAAAGAGCCGTTCCGTCCGGAGTAGCTGGAGGCAGCACCATGTTCACATAGACGCCGTTTTCAAGCAGCCCGTTCCATGCAGCAAATGCCCTTGGAATTTCTTTGAATCTGACAGGAATTATAGGGCTTGGTTCTGGGCCAATCGTAAATGACATCTCTTTTAGCCGAGAATATAGCAGTTTGGCGTTTTCCCAGAGCCTTGTTCTTAGCTGGGGTTCCTTTTGGATTATCTCAAGGGCTTTCTGGGCGGCTGCTATATTGGCCGGAGAGGATGACGCGGTAAATACGTAAGGTCTGCTGGCAAAACGCAATAGTTCCAGTTTTTCATAGTCACTTGAGCAATATCCTCCTATAGATCCAAGGCTTTTGCTGAAGGTGCCGATTACAAAATCGACTTCGCTTTCCACCCCCTGTTCTTCAGCCAGTCCCCGTCCGTTTTTTCCAAGCACACCTAGGGAGTGGGCCTCGTCTACCAAAAGATATGCATTATAGCCTTTTTTAAGGGCTACTATTTCTTTCAGAGGGGCCCTGTCTCCCAACATGCTGTATAGACCTTCTACAGCTATTAGTATACTGTCTGCCTTGTTGGAGAGCCGTTTGAGCCGTTTCTCCAGATCCTCAACGTCGTTGTGCTTAAATCGATATACTTGGACTCCGCCAAGCTTGCACCCGTCATAAATGGAGGCGTGGCAATCCGCATCAAGAATTACCACATCCTTTGGACCCACAAGAGTGGAAAGAACAGCCAGGTTTGCACTGTATCCGGTTGTAAAGACTATGGTGTGTTTCTTGTTGAGAAAATGCGATAATTCTTTTTCAAGTTCCACATGAATGGCATAGGTGCCGTTGGCCATTCTTGACCCAGTGGTTCCTGTACCCTGCTCCTTGATTGCTTGGCAGGCTGCATCAATGCACTCCTTTCTGTGGGGCATTCCAAGATAATTGTTAGTCCCAGCCAGGATGGTTGTTTTCCCGTTTATTACAGCCTCTGTGCTGGAGATAATTTGTTCCAAGACCACATTGAAAAAGGAATCGCTGTACTGGCTCAGATCTTTTAGGGAATTCTCTATTCTTTTAAACTTGTCAAACAGGCCCATATTATTCCGTTTCTTTCAGCAACTTGTCTATTTGTATGGCAAGGTCTTCAACAGTTTGCACCTCGGAAAGTACATTTATAGGAATGGATATGTCAAAGGCATCTTCCACTGCGGCCAGTATTTCCATGGATTTTAAGGAGTCAATGGAAAGATCGGCCTCTAAGTTTGTGGAGGCTTCTATTTTGGCCTCCTTGGATACGTGCTGCCGAAGTATGTTGGTGATAGTGGAAAGAGTTTTCTGATCTGCCTTCATGGGCTAATATCCTCGCCTCCCGGTTAAACTCTATGGCCTGCCCCACGGATTGCTGCTCAAAAGGCCTATTGCATCCGTATCTGATTGGGATTGACTTTATTAGCCTACAAGGTCATTTTCAAGGGCTATCTTAAGGGTAAATCTTGGGCTCCATGCCAGACTGTTGCCTTTCATGCCATTGTTGCAGACCCAATTTGGGTGCAGAAGTTCCCTAACTTTCCAGGAAGTTATCATTACTGGTTGAGAAGACAGGGTAGAAATGGCAACTCCGGCAAGCCCCACTGCCTTGAGCAAAAACGGCGGGATGCTGACAGGAAGAACTCTTTTTTTCTTAACGGTTTCAAATATGTTGATTACATCACCCCAGCTGTACCCTCCCGGAGTGCCGTCATGGATTTCTATGGTCTCTTTTTTGCCTTTTAAAGACAGGATAAGTTCCAAGACAGCCTCAGCCAAAT
>JAMOVK010000126.1 GCA_027067775.1 Deltaproteobacteria bacterium | reverse complement strand
TAAAGGCCAAAATTGATGACCAATTATTATGACCAAAGGGCAAGGAATCGTTTAAATGGATTTTTCAATAAAAAGCCAGGGTCTAAAAGGCCCTGGCTTTGGGTTGCCTGAATTCCTCTGTTTTTTGGTTTATTGAAAAGATGAAACCCTGAATTTTCTGATTATTTTTTCCACCTTCTTGGCTTTAGACTGGAGTCCTTCCATAGAGTTAAGGGCCCTTTCAGCCCCCTGAGCATTCTGAAGGGCAACAGAGGCAACAGTATCCATAAGTTTTTGCAGAGCTGAGCTTCTCTCTTTCTGTTTAGAAGTACGATTGGTTATCTCGGTGGAATTAAGAACAACCTTGTCAACAGTTTCAACTGCTGTTCTTGTTGTGAGGGTTGTGGAATTGGCAATGGAACTGATCTCATCACTTAATTTTTCAAGCTCCAGTATTGCCTTTTCAGCAAGCTGACGCCTTTCCGCCTGCTTGTTGGTCATATCCACAATGGCACCAGACTGGAGCTTTAGATTCTCCATCGATGATAAGAGCCCTTGAATTGACTTGTTTTGACGTCCTGAAATGGCGGCGATACCAACGGTAACCTTACTGCTGTTTTCTACGGTATTCAAAAGTTCACCAAGGGTCTTCTCGCTCTCTGCTGCAAGCTTAAGTCCTTTAACAACACTGTCCCTGCTACCCTGAATAAGGCTTTCTATCTCTTTTGTCGATTCACTGGTACGGTCTGCAAGTTTTCTGATTTCCTCGGCAACAACAGCAAACCCCCTGCCGTGTTCGCCAGCCCTGGCTGCCTCGATGGCTGCGTTAAGGGCCAAAAGGTTTGTCTGTTCTGCAATGTCTGAGATAAGGTCTACAATTTCCCTGACCTGTTCCGAACTTCTGGCAATTTCTTGCATACCCTTAACTGTTTCGCTCATGGCAGCACGCCCTTTCTGGGCACTATCCAGAGTCTGTTTTGCCTGGGCAGCGGCATTGTTCGCTTCCTTGGCCATCTTTTCCAGTTCAGCAGCCATATCATTTAGGGCCATGGCTGTTTTTTCAGCGGCCTCAGACTGTTTAACAGCCCTGTCCTGGACTTTCTTTGCTGTTTCTCCCATTGCAGCAACTGTCTGGGCGACTCCCTCTGCCCCTTCTTTATTCTGGGCAGACACCTTTGTAATTTGAGCATTGGTCCTGGCCATCTCCTCGATAACCTGAGCAGCCTCCTTGGCCAATTTTGCAGAAGATTCAGCATGATGGGCAACCTCTTGGGCTGTCTGCCCCATTAGTGCCACTCTCTTGCGGACATCATCCGCCCTTTTAGCCTGCTGGGTGGCATTTTCGGTAATGCGTTTGGCCACCTCATAGACTTCCGAACTTGCCTCGCTAAATTCGGCTGTAGTTTTGATAACGTCTTTGAATGCCTCCTGCAAGCTTGCCAGAAACTTGTTGACCGATTCTGCCATCTCGCCGACTTCGTCCCTGCTTCTTACCTTCAACCTCTTGGTCAAGTCCATATTTTGAGCTGTGGAATTGAGAAATGTTGCTGCCTCAACAATAGGACGGGCAACGTCCTTGTTCAGCAGGTAGGCCAAAAGAAGAAGCATAAGAAAAACCACACCATTTGCAATTAAAGTTGGCTGAAGAAGTTCTTGCATAGAGGAAAACAGTGCATTTTCTGCAATATATGATACAGCAAAGCCGTCTTTATCTGTAAGCCTCTTCCACTGTTCAACATATTTTGATGCAACCGCCATATCGCCATTGTCGCTTTTCACTATAGCCGCTCCATTAGAGGCCCTTCGAGTCACCTTCCATAGCCAAGCGGGAGCCTTTGCACCAATTCTATCTTTATCAGCTGCCATAACTATAACGCCAGAATCGTCAAGGATTAAAAAGCCGGTGCCACTACTCCATTTTTTTAGATGATTACTTAGGGAGTCAGGCAGGATGGATGCCACTAGATAGGCTCTTTGGCCAGAGGCAGCCCTTATGCCTTTAATCAGCAAAAAGACCTTCTGGCCTTTGCCGAGGGGATCCAAAACCGGCCCTATTAATACGGGGCCCTTATTGCTAGAAATGTTAGGCAACCTGATGTGTTTCTTTAGAAGGGAGGAACGGCTTGCAGCTATGATAGAGCCTCCCTGAATAACAGCCAGCCCGTTGTAATAAGAATACTTGGTGGCCATTTTTGAAAGCAGGCTGTTTGCACCAGAAAATCCATTGCCTTCTGCCGCTGCCGATCTGATGGCATCCAGGGAAGACAGGGTTTCAACATCATTTTGCCTGTTTTCCCAATAACTGTTGAAGGATTCGGCAAGTCCCATGGCTACAAGCTCGAGCTGCTTGGCACCATCCTTTTTGAGGAGATTATGAATGGAATAGAAATGATAGGCCTGTGTTGCCAGGGCCACCAGACCTGTCAGGAATATCAAGAATAAAACTTTGTTTTGGATTTTCATGTTTTTCAAGGTTGTCAATTGACCTATCATGGGATTCCTCCTGCTGCTGAAGAAACGTGAATATCTTTATCATCTACACGGCCTCTTGCAGACGCCTGGGCCTTGATATATTCGATTATGAGCCCTGCATCGACCATTGGAGCGAGTCCAGATTTTGAAAGATAGACATGACATGATATTATTTCCGGTACCAATGTGTCTTGATCTTCCGGGTTGTTTCCAAGATCATAGGCATGAATGTCTTCTATTGAAGATACCCGCTCCACCTTCAACCCTATTGATTCCTGTTCCGTTTGGATAATAACGACCGTTTTGGAATTGCTGCGAGGGCCACAGCCTTCTTCTGACCAAAAATCAACTACTGGTACTACCTCCCCTCTTACGTTGATTACCCCTGCCACCCTGGCTGTGGAATTGGGTAAAGGTGTGATGGTAGCGAAGCGGACTATTTCTTTTACCTTGTTAAGTTCGCATGCCAAACTTCTGCCTCTGGCTTTAAATACCAGGGCCTTGCCAAGGCTGACCGCCTTTTTCCCGCCTTGTTCTTTCAAAGATTTTTCTCCCAATAAGAAAAAATTTCTCTCTTTTTCTTTTCGGTACAAAAAAAGAGAACTTAAACAGAAAGAAGAAGAGACCATATCGGTGTTTTTTACAGGGTCAGAGAGGTGGAAGCAGGAGATACTATCGTTTTTTTATTAATGGAAAACTAGCAAGAGATCTGTATTCCGGACCACCTGGATGCAGTATGCTTTGGTAAAGATGAATCTTTTCAATCGCCATTTCCAGTGGAGGAGGATCGATCTTTAAAAATTTTTCCAGCTCGGAGGTCTTCCAAGACCTGGATTTTACCCTTCCTACTGTAACATGGGGCATAAACGGCCTATTATCTGGCTCAAAGCCAAAACATGTAAGGCCTTGTTCAATATCTCTGTGTAGCTGCCTTAAAGATGCCAGCTCTCCTTTTAGCCCAAACCACAATACCTTTGGAAACCTAGGATTTGGAAATACACCCGTTCCACCAAGTGTTATCTCAAATGGGCTGTAGGTACTGGAGATCTGTCTAACTTTGCTTTCAACATCATTTATTGTGCCTTCCTCAACGTTTCCCAGAAATTTCAAGGTAAGATGACAGTTTTCAGGCCTGACCCATTTAACCTTTTTACGGTACAAGCCCCTTAATTCTTCAATGGATCTTGAAAGAAATCTTTCTGCTTCAGTCGACAGGTTTATAGCCAGGAAGCATCGAATCATATTTCAAAAGTCTCCTCAGCCAGTCCAGAGCCGTCTCTACTGAAAGTTTTCTTACTTCCTGACGAGTGCCCGGAAAAAGAAAACGATGAACCAGTTGGATATCTTCCACAGACATGGATATGAAAACAGTACCCACAGGTTTATCAGGGGTGCCGCCCCCTGGACCGGCTATACCAGTAATGGCAATACCACACTGACTTCCTGATCTTTTCCGAACACCCTGCACCATCTCAAGGGCAGTCTGACGACTGACTGCTCCATACTGTTCGAGGGTTTTTGCAGAAACCCCAAGAAGGTCCATCTTTGCCCTGTTGCTATAGGTCACCATCACCCGGTCGAACCATTCAGAGCTTCCAGCAACAGAGGTTACTGTTTCTCCAAGCATACCCCCTGTGCACGACTCGGCTGCCGAAAGCATAAATTTTTTTGACTTGAGGAGTTGTCCAAGGGTGGCTGCAAGACTGCCTTCATCATCCTCAGCTACTATAAATTTTTCAAACTCGGCCCTGATAATTTTTGCAGCTCGTTCCAGAAGCTGTTTTGCCCTGTCTTTTGACTGGTCGATTACGGTAATGCTTACATGTACTTCAGGAAATACCGGATAGTAACCAAGCTTTACGTGGCTGTTGGATACCGACATCTCCTCAAGCCTCATGTTTATCTCGGTTTCGCTAAGGCCAAAAAGCTTGAAGACCTGCTGAAATACATAGGGCCTGTCCTTATCAAGGTCATTCAGGCGTGGCAGCACTCTGTCTGTAAGGTGTTCACGCAATTGTTCAGGCACTCCAGGAAGAAAAAAGAGGTACACTCCATTAAAGGACAGCTCATAGCCAGCCGCATGTCCGTTTGGATTAAGAACCCTGGCTCCCCTGGGAAGCATGGTGAGCTTGCGCCTGAACTGCTCCGGGGCATGTTCGCCAAAACGGGCCTCCATTTTTTCTATCTGTTTTTCCACCTGGCTATTTTTTTCCAGGGGAAGCCCCAGTGCCTTGGATACCGCTTCGTTTGTAATATCATCTGTAGTAGGGCCCAGACCGCCACTAATAATTACAAACTCATTTTTGGCAATGGCATCAAGCAGGGTGTCCTTGATGATGTCCGGATCGTCTCCAATTACCGTAATCTTTCTTACCTGGTGTCCAGCAGCAAAGAGTCTAGAGGCGGCAAAGCTGCTTGTGGTGTTTACAATCCTTCCTGATATGAGTTCGTCGCCAATGGCTATGATCTCTCCCATCATGACAAGACCACCTCCCCCACCCGGAAAAGCACGTTTGCTATGATGCCGGCCATGACATCATCCATGACTATAGAGACCCCTCCCGTAAAGACATCTTCCATCTGTTTTACAGGAAAAGGTTTATATATGTCAAACAGGCGAAAGAGTATGAACAGTATCACCACGGAAAAAAATGAAGCGGGGATTAACCACAAAGAGATGGCCATGCCGGTTATCTCATCAATGACTACTGTCTGGGGGTCTTCAAAACCTAAAGACTTCTCCGTTACGTGAGCACAGATGCATGAAAAGACAATAAGTCCTATTAACGCCAGAAAAGAGCCGCCGGTGTCTGGAATAAGGTTTATGCCAAGCCCTACAGGTATGCCAAGCAGGGCACCTGCTGTTCCTGGGGCCTTAGGAATGTATCCGGATCCAAATCCTGTTGCAAAGATCTTACAAATCTTTTTAAAAGGAGTTTCGTTACTTTTTCCCGCCATCTCTTTTTGGTTGCTGGCTGCCACAAATAACCTCCTTGTACACTTGGGCAATGGACACTGCAAACTTTTCAGATACCTCTTTGCACTGCTCGAATTCCGGAACTATCTCTTGATTGCCATCCGGTCTTGTAATTGCCTTGGCAGTTACAGTTCCCCACCTGGTCTTTATCCGCACTGCCTTTCTGGGCAAGATCATACGCCTGGTCTTTATAACCCTGATTCCTGTTGAAGTGGTGTGTGTGAGAAAAAAACAGGACACGGTTTCAGTGTCTCCCGGTCTTGCAAGAACGTGTATTTCAAAGCCAGGCCTGTTCTTTTTCATAAATACAGGGCATACCCACGCATCGACCGCACCTTTTGCAAGAACCTGTTCTAGAAAGTAGCCGATGTGTTCCGGGTTCATGTCGTCCACAACAGCACGCAACTCTGTAACATGGTCTGAAAGAACATGGAAATCATCTCCTTGGCCAAGAATAGCCCTGAGAACATTTGGTCGATCCCTGAGATCCCATGTACCTGCCCCATAGCCGGTATCCTTGACTGTCATGTGTGGCAGCTCTGCCCAACTGTCTGAAAGCTCTGCTGCAAGAAGGGCCCCTGTTGGAGTGACAAGCTCCTTCTCCATGTGAACAAAATAGACTTTTTTGTCTTTTAAAAGCTCTAGAGTGGCAGGCGCTGGAAGAGGGATGGGACCATGTTCACATTCTGTAAGACCACGAGATAATGGCAAAGGAGAGCATACAATGTGGTCTATTTTAAGTGAGCGCTTGGCAACAAAGGCACCTGTCACGTCTATTATTGCGTCTGCAGCGCCAACTTCGTGAAAGTGAACCTCATCAATTCCCATGCCGTGAACCTTGGCCTCTGCCCTTGCAAGTCTTGCAAAGGCCCTGATAACCTGCCCTTTTATCTCTTTTGGCAAAAAAGAGCGGTTAATAAGATCCTTGACCTGCCCCAAGTGTCTGCAGGTTTTCCTGTTATTGCCAGGTTTTACGTCTATCTTGACTGCAGATATCCCGCCTTTCCGGATGCGCCTCACAGACACCCTTGTGTCTTTGAGCCCAATAAGTCCAGGAAGTTCCAACAGCTCATTTTCTTTCCAGCCCAGGTCCACAAAGGCTCCAAGAAGCATGTCACCGCTTATGCCCGAAAAACAGTCAAGAAAGCATGTATTCATTTCAGATCTTCCCTGATCTTGGCCTCTACCCAGGCATAGATCTTTTCCCTATAGTACCAGGCTGGTGCTGCAACCACCAAGGTGATAACAAGTATAGAAACAAAGCCCGCCCAGTTGCCATTATATATCTCTGCCCCCTGCCAGCTGAGCATGAGAGTACCTGGAATACGGCCAACCGTTGAAATGAAGACAAAAACCTGCCAAGGCATCCTGGTAAGTCCCAGGAAATAACAAAGAAAATCCTTGGGAAAACCGGGGAACACGTATAGGAAAAAACAGATAAAGATCCCCTGATGTTCAAGCAGGCCTTCCAGCTTCCAGTACCATGGTGATTTCTGGAGCCAGGGCTCTACAAAACGGCGGAAATGACGGGCAATGGAAAAGGCTAAAATAGAGCCCAGGCTGAGCCCGACAGTGGAATAAAAAAGTCCGAGCCATTTTCCAAACAGGAATCCACCTACCACTCCTGTAGCTTCTCCAGGAATAGGCGAAAGAACTACCTGAAGGGCCTGTAGCAGGATAAAACCTATTGGGCCATACGGTCCAAGGGAAAGCACAAAGTCTCTGATGATTTCCCTTTTTTCAAGGATGGTCAGACCCCAGGCAATTATATCTTGGATCTTGTGCCAGAAAAGAAACAGCAAGATTAAGATGGAGCAGCCCAGGACAGCCGCCATAATTGTAGCCAATCTTCTTCTTTGCATCAGATGGAATCTATTTCAGGCCGGCCTTTGAATCAACTCCTACGAAGTAGGGTGTCGCGGCGCCAGTTCCAGTCATCCTTCAAAGGGTAGTCAACAACATAGTGGCCACCCCGGCTTTCTTTTCGAGATGATGCAGCCTCTATGATCAACTGGGCTGTCATGGCAAGGTTTCTAAGCTCCAGAAAATCCCTGGTTATTATGTAATCCCAGTAGTGTTGATTGATCTCTTTCAAAATGGGCTTGAGCCTTTGGGCTGCCAGCTTGAGCCTTTTGGTGCTTCTGACAATGCCTACGTAGTTCCACATGAGTCTCCTTATAACATCCCAGTTATGGGAAATGAGAACGGCCTCTTCCATATCCACTGCGCCGCCAGAATCCCATGGAGGTACATCTACTCTGGACAAAGACTTAAACCTTGGCAGGAGCCTTAGGGCCCTGCCAGCAGCACGATGGGCCATGACCATCCCCTCCAGAAGGGAATTGGATGCAAGTCTGTTGGCCCCGTGAAAACCTGTGCATGCAGTCTCTCCAACGGCAAAAAGCCCTGGCAGATCTGTCTGTCCCCGTGTATCTGTCACAACTCCGCCACACATGTAGTGAGCCGCTGGAACTACCGGTATGGGTTCCCTGGTTATGTCTATGCCAAAGTTCAGGCATGTCCTATATATGTTCGGGAATCTTTTTTTGACAAAGTCTGCTGGTCTGTGACTGATATCAAGATACACGCACTCTTTTCCGGTACGTTTTAGTTCTGCGTCAATGGCCCTGGCTACAACATCCCTTCCTGCAAGCTCTTTTCTGACCGGATCATATTTTTCCATAAAGGCATGTCCTTGCCAGTCTATCAACTTTGCCCCTTCTCCTCGAAGGGCCTCTGATATGAGAAAGTTTTTTGCCTTTGAATGGTAAAGCAGGGTAGGATGAAACTGTACAAACTCAAGATTGGCAACTCTTACCCCTGCCCTGTACGCAATGGCAATGCCGTCTCCAGTAGCCACGTCAGGATTGCTGGTATACAAATAGACCTTTCCTGCTCCCCCTGTGGCCAAAAAAGTAATGTCTGCAAGTATGGCATGTATTTTCCCGCTGGATGCATCAAGCACGTATGCGCCAAGGCACCGGTCTTCTTCAGTAAATCTTTCGGTCTTGTCTTTGCCGCTAGCTATCTTGCAGGAGGTTAGAAGATCCACTACAACAAAATCTTCCAGGATTTCAATGTTTGGGTTAGATGCAGCCTTTTCCACCAGGACCCTCTGTATTTCAAGTCCGGTAAAATCTCCACTGTGTACTATTCTTCTTTTGCTATGGCCTCCTTCCTTGCCAAGCTCATATTGACCAGTATGATCCTTTGTAAAGTTTACTCCAAGTTTTTCCAGCTCTTTGATGCGGGCTGGTCCATCCCTTACTATGGCCCGTACGGCATCTTCGTGGCTAAGCCCATCCCCTGCCAAGATTGTGTCGTACTCATGAAACACAAAGTGGTCATCACTGCCAAGAACACAGGCGATTCCTCCCTGGGCCAGACGGGTCGCAGTATCGGAACGCTGCTTTTTGGTAACAACAAGGACGTTACCTTGGCTGGCCAGCTTAAGTGCCAGGCTAAGACCTGCTATGCCACTGCCTACCACTAGAAAGTCTGTCTGCATGCTACTTATCTACAGATTTCAGAATATCTTCAAAGACATCCGGAAATTTTCTTGAGAACTCGGGCAGCATCATAAGCATTATCTCTCGCATGGAAGGGTCAGCCGCTTTTGAAGCCCTGAGCCTGAAGATATGCTGCCACTCCTCAAGGGTGGCGTGAACCATTATTTCTGTTTTACACGAATTTGGAAGCACCGTTCTGGCAGCCTGGGGAGAAGAAGATTTTAGCAGCTCCAGATATATGGCTTCAGTCTCTTTCATGGCCTTTTCCCACCGTTCGTACTGGTCTGTGCCTTCTTCAAAGAAACAGGGTTTAATAAATGTGACCTGACCGCCAAACTTTTCTTCACCGTAGCGGCAGTATCTTTGCGATTCCTGGAGATACGATGCCACCCTGTGCCTGACGAGTTCATGGGTCACGGCCCTGTTAACTGTAATATGTGCAAGAAGACAGCGATGTTTCACAAGAAGCGAAGGGGCCAGGCTGTCAACCTCCTGTGGCGAAAGAAGCCTAACTTCTGTTTTCCCGTCTTCAGGGCTGTCTGTTTCTATATCCTCAAACAGGACAGGATAATGTCGCTGAAGTTCGGATTTTATGGCACAAATCAGCGGGGCATCAGGCAGACGTCTTGCAAGGTCTCTGAAAGAGCGGGGATTGCCAGAAATTAGGTAGAGATCATCCGAGAGTCTTGATGCCTGGCAAAATCTTGGGATATGAACAAAAAAATCCCTGAAAAACCTATCCTGCTGGCTTTTCACCTCCATTACGAAGTTGGCCATTTCTATTACAGATTCATGCCCTCTTTTAATTATGCCTCTGATGAAAGGGATGGCACTTTCCTGGGTTATCTTGTCTTCGCTCTTGTAACAGACCCTTCCACACCGCTCAATCTGTTCAAGGATTTTTCCCTGCTGGAAATATTCGTCAAGAACCTGAAAGCTTGGTTGAATTACTCTCATGGGCCCCCCTTTTTTAGCTTTTAATCCCTTTTAATAGATAAGACCTGGGTTGGTGCCTTTTTTCTGTCTGTCGATGGTTTTGGCTCAATTTTCTCAAAGGAGACGAGCGGTCTCATTTGTACACATCTGACGCCAAGCTTTTTACATTTATCCCTTATGACCTCGAAAAGCGACAATGGAGAAGAAAGGATAGAGATAAACACTATCTTGATACCATGACGTTTTATTATTTTTTCAAGATCCCTTCCTGTTCCAAGCACTTTCACCCCATGAATTTCTTGACCTTGTTTTGCAATATCATCATCTATAAAGCCAACCGGAAGGTAATCATGGTTCCTTCTTTTTCTGAGCTCGCGGAGAAACAGATCTCCTCCATCTCCTGCACCATATATGAGAATAGGGATAGAGTGACCTTTTTCAGCCTGCCTTATGAAATATTCATTGAACATGCGCATCAGGAAGCGGATACCGCCTATGAGCAAAAAGGTCATAATTGCATCAAGAAAAAAGGCCACCCTGGAAAATCCTTGAAATCTGTAGACAAAGACCAACACGCCCACAATGATGGCCGAACTTACCAGGGTGGCCTTTATTATTTTGAACGTATCATCAAGGCTGGCAAAACGCCACTGCCCCCTGTAAAGGCCAAAAAACCATAGACAGCATACCTTGACTCCTAATACCAGAGGCAGGGTTTTTTCTATGAGACTTTGGTTAAACGGGCTTATCTGTCCATCAAACTTGAGGAGATAGGCCGAGTAGTAACCAACAGTTAGCAAGAACAGATCAATACATACCTGCAGAATCTGGCGTTTGTTTAATATCATTGCCATGGCACCTGCTATTCTTGACCTTTTTCCTGCCTTCTTCCCGTCGTAAACGTCCTTATTTAAATAACTTAGAAAGACACCAAAAAACATGGATATTACTGCTGTGATGCTAAGTACAGCCAGCAGCCCCTCCATGGAATGGGCTGCCATATAAAGGGTTACGGCTGACACTGCAGCTGCTGCTATCATAAGGGTAAGAACTGCGCGTTCCTCAGACAGTCCAAGAAGCACCAACCTGTGAGATGTGTGATCTCGTCCGCCCTGAGATATAGCACGCCCGCTTTGAAGTCTTGAAAAGGAAACCAGGGCCGTATCAAAGATTGGTATAATAAGAACTGATATGGGAACGGCCAGCATGAGTACTATGTTGGAAAGGCTGGCAAAGGTCTCCTGCCCACCAGCAACATTTGTCTCATGCAAATGGGTGCTGACTATGGCAAGGCCTCCAAGCATAAATCCGAGAAACAGGCTTCCACAGTCTCCCATAAAAATCTTTGCAGGCTTGAAATTGTATATAAAAAAACCGAGACAGGCTCCAGCCAGAAGGATAGAGGGCAGAATCACGTTTGAGATGCCAAACATCAGACCGTATCCTGCAAGTGAAAAGCAGGCCACCATAGTGATTCCGGAAGACAGGCCATCCATGTTGTCCAATATGTTGATTGCATTGGCCATTCCTATCAGCCAGAACAGACTTAAGCATATGGAGGTAACAGGATAACCTGGCAGGTTGATCTTCAGACCAAAACCAACAAGCAGCACTACACAGACCAGCTGTGCAAGAAATTTGCTTTGAGGAGTGAACTCGAGGAAGTCATCAAGGAGGCCGATCAGAAAGAAAAGACAGGCTCCTGCTATTAGCAAAAGATTCCCATTTTCATGTATTGGGCTTGCTATGACAAAGGGAATGATAAATGAGACAAATATGGCTGTACCACCATAAAGAGCCGTTGGCTTGCTGTGCCATCTGTCTTGCCTTGGCATGGCAACCAGCCCGGTTTTTTGGGCAAACAGTATGACTATTGGAGTAATTAATGCACTGAGAACAAAAGACAGGAGAAAATAGCCAACCAATTCTGCCACCATTGTGGCCATGTTAGGCTGCCCTTGCTCTAAAGTATTCTATGGTGTATCTGAGAATCTGATCCAGAGGGGTTTCGGGAATAAATCCTATCAGAGACTCAAGCTTTTCTAAAGAAGGAACCCTCCGCATCATGTCTTCAAAGTCCTTTCCGTATGCCTGATCATAGGGAATAAATACTATTTCTGATTCGCTTCCTACCAGTTCTTTTATCTTGTTGGCAAGTTCAGCTATGCTTATTTCCTCAGTGCCTCCAATATTTACTACTTCCCCAGCCCCATCCTTGCATTTTATCAGTTTGTAGATCGCCTTGACCACGTCTCCTACATAGGTAAAGGTGCGAGTCTGCTTGCCATCACCATAGACAGTTATGGGGTCGTCCCTTAACGCCTGCTGGATAAATCTGGGTACAACCATTCCGTACATCCCCGTCTGGCGCGGCCCAATGGTGTTAAAACACCTGATGATGATTGTATCAAGTTTTTTGGTTCGGTGATAGGCAAGGGCTGTAAACTCGTCTACGAGTTTGCTAGCCGCATAACTCCACCTCATGGTACTGGGAGGACCATATATGAGGTTGTCATCCTCCTTCAAAGGTGCATGCATGTGCTTGCCATAAACTTCGGAAGTGGATGCTACAAGGATCTTTTTCTTGTATTTGTTTGCCAGCTTTAATGCCGTCTCTGTGCCGAGTATGTTTGTCTCAATGGATGAAAGCGGATTTTCAAGAACGTGCTTTACCCCTACTGCAGCGGCCAGATGCACTATGCAATCGCAGGAGGATATAAGTTCATCCATTACCTTTTCATTTAATATGGTATCGATGACATAGGTGAAACCAGGATTATCAAACAGATGGGAAATGTTGTCCAGGCTTCCGGTAGAAAGATCATCTATTACAGAAACTTCCTCTCCCTGCTCCAAAAGCAGATCACATAAGTTGGACCCTATGAACCCAGCTCCTCCCGTGACAAGGATTTTCATCAATCTCCCCTATTATGAAATTCTCTGCCTTGTAATATAAAAAACAAATTCAAAAATATCCAACTTATAAGGCAACAGAACTTTAACTACAAGATTCGAAATATTTTGAAATAATAACATGTTAGTTTTAACGCAATAACATCATAGTTTCAACAGCGTATAGAGGAAATATTGCCTTATATAAAAAGATGCCTCATTTGGCCACCTTCCCAGCCATTTCTAATTCGCCGTTATCTCTTCCTTTAGCATGCAACAGGCGATCTTATACAGGGGCTCCCCGTTGGAATCATAGGAAAGGTTGCCGGGATGAAGGAGTTTATTCATTACACACCCCTCTGGAATTTTAAGATTGAACAATTCCATCTCAGTCAGAGGTGGTCTTCTGACCAATTTGTTATCCTTTATCTCATAAGAATGAAGTGGGTAATCTTCACAAAGAGGACAGGTATAGACTCGTCCATTTGGAAATACGAAGTAATTTTCTGCAACAAGACCTGCGCATTCAAAAAGGGTTTCTTTTGAGAGAAAAACAGTAGGATAATGGCAGATAAGGCCCAATTCTGCTGCCCTTTGGGCAGTTTCAGGTACAACAGATTCCCAAACCTGTTTGGTAAGTTGAAGGGTCGTCCCTTCCTTTTTAGCAGAATTTCCCCTGATGCCAATGACCTGGATAAAAAACCTGCTTACTCCTAGCCCTTTAAGAAGTTCGGGCATATTAGGCAGATCGTGGATATTTTCAGTACTTGCAGTAAAGATGGAGCTGACAGTAAATCCAAGCTCAACAGCTTGTCTGATACCGGCGGTGCAGGCATCAAAGGACCCCTTTCCTCGAATGGGGTCGTTTACCTCCGGGCTAGATCCATCCAGGCTAAAGCTAAAATAGTCCACCTCCTCGGGCGTTACCTTTTCCAAGATGTCGTTGAACAGGTAGCCGTTGGTATCAACAGTGACAGAAGCATAGCCCAGCCTTCTGGCCTCCTTTATGCCCTCGGCAAGGGCTGGGTTCAGAGTGGGCTCACCACCAAGGAAGATGACGTTTGTGTCTTCAACGGCCTTGATGGCCCTTGAGGTTGTAGAAGAGGAAAAGAGTCTCAGCCACTTTTTGATGGTATCCTCATCCAGCGTTCTGGTTCCATGCTGTTCTTGGTTGATATAGCAGTGGGCACATTTCAAGTTGCAGGCTGTAAGAATATGAAAGAAGAGATTTCTAGAGTCGGGCCTGAACTGAACCGTGCGTTTTTTAATGGTTTTGTCTGTGCTTTTGTTTTTCATGTTTATACGCTTCCAGAGTGTATTGCTCAAGAGGGGTGCCCTTGAGATAATTGTTGTTGGGTTGTGAGAAAAAGCCTTTAAACAGCCTTAGGCTTTCATGACGCAGGACCCCGGATGTCACCTTTAATTTTCTATACATGGAATAATCTCGTAAAGTCTGGCCACTGGCAGAAATGGCTCCCAGTTTTATACCGCAAGCTCCACCCATGACATCCTCATAGGCAAAAACAATATTGTTGATCCCATTTATAAGTAGAGCCCCTGTACACATGAGACATGGTTCCAGGGTGGAATAGACGGTTATGCAATGGCCGGGCTTGCCACGCTTAACCCAGTCTCTAAGTGCCAGTATTTCAGCATGGTCAAGTTCATTCTGGGCCATTCCGCCACTATTCGTTCTACTTCCCTTTCCTACCTCCTGATTTTGACTTACCAGGACGCAGCCTACCGGAAATTCCCCCTGGGCCAAGGCCGCATTTGCAAGCCTTAAGGCCTCTTTCATCCATTTTTCGTGTACTTTTATATCCGGATCAGACATTTTTGGCCAGCCAGAGCTTGAGGTATTCTTCAAGAATAAACGCGTTTTCGGTCTCTTTTTCCATAGCCTTTTGTACCTTTTTTATCTCTTCTTGGCCTAGGGCATCATATAGCCTTTTGCATATGAAATTTACACAAATTACATGTCTTGCCTTAATACGACACCCTTTTTCTCCTAAAAACCAGCATCCAGTAGGATCCAAGGGGACAGAAGGCAGCCTGATTCCCATTAGTAAATTTATTAAAAGATTAACTACATCAAACTTGTTCTCTATGCCGCTGCCACAGCAGCTACCTCCATCTTCTAAGGCGCAGAGCGTACATTCTTTCACAACACCAGTATCTGCCATTGTCTGCCAGTTTTCCTCAATACTGTTTTGATATTTTCTGAGAAGGGAACGGATGGTCTTGTCTTCCAACAGGTGAGAGGAACAGGCATCGTAAATGAGCTGTGCCCACTGTATTTTTTTTTCAATAGGATGGTCAGGTCCTACTGGTATTTTGCGAAAATCTATTTTTATTTCCATCAATAAAGTTGCACTACTTGTTCTGTTACACTATCCATAGGGATTGCAGCCACTCTATTTGAAGAATATCATATATAGAGCCTGTGATAAAATGGAATCTGGATTTTTTTAACGGAGAAGAGGCAGTGAGTAAAAAATCTTTATACGCCGAGGCCGGGGTAGACATAGACAAGGCAAATCGCTTGGTAACTTCCATAAAGGATGTGGTGTCGTCTACCTACACCAAGGGAGTAATTACGGAGATAGGAGGGTTTGCAGGTCTTTTTGCCCTAGATCATGAAAAATACAAAAATCCCGTGCTGGTTTCATCTACTGATGGAGTGGGAACCAAGCTCAAGATCGCCTTCATGACCGGGATACATGATACCATAGGAATTGATCTGGTGGCCATGTGTGTCAATGACATAGTGGTGACGGGAGCTGCACCTTTGTTTTTTTTGGACTACTTCGCTACAGGCAAGTTGGAGGAAGCGGTTGCCACAGATGTCATAAAAGGCATAGCACAGGGATGCAAGATGGCTGAATGTGCTCTTATCGGCGGTGAGACTGCCGAGATGCCAGGCATGTATCCACCGAATGAGTATGATTTGGCTGGTTTTGCCGTAGGCGTTGTAGACAGGGACAAGATCATCGACGGGTCAGAAATAGGTGTTGGACATGAAATAATAGGAATTGCTTCATCTGGTCTTCACAGCAATGGTTACTCCTTGGTTAGAAAACTGATATTTGATCAGCTAGGATTCAATGCAGAAGACAGGGTTGCAGAGATTCCTGGTGGAACCATTGGCCAGATACTTTTAACTCCCACCAAGATCTATGTCAAAACGGTTCTCAACTTGTTAAAGAGCTTTAAGATTCATGGAATTGTTCATATTACCGGGGGAGGCTTTCAGGATAATATCCCTAGGGTATTGCCTGATTCCTGCAAAGCAGTAATAAACACGGGTAGCTGGTATGTTCCGTCTATCTTCAGATTCTTGCAAAAAAGGGGAAAAATAAGCCAGGAGGAGATGCTCAGGACCTTTAACTGTGGAATTGGCATGGTGCTTATTGTTCCGCCTTCTGAAACCCAGGAAGTGCTCTTGCAACTGAAGGCCTTAAACGAAGACCCATTTCTTATCGGTAGAATTGAGAAAAGAGGCCAGGATGAGTCCTCGGTGGTTTTTTCAGGAGACTCCTTGTTTTGATTTTGGTTAGCAGTTGCTTGCTTGGGATCTGCTGCAGGTATGACGGTCTGTCAAAGCCTGATGACGAAATTATAAAGCTTGCAAAGCAGAGCCAGGTTGTTCCGGTGTGTCCGGAACAGCTTGGTGGGCTACCCACTCCTAGGCCTGCAGCTTATATCAGCGGGGGTGATGGCTTTGATGTTCTGGCTGGTACGGCCAAGGTGTTAACTGTTAGGCAAAAAGCAGACGTTACTAAAAATTTTCTACAAGGGGCCAGGGAGTGCGAAAGAATTGCCAGATTTTTTGATATAAAAAGGGCTGTTGTCAAAAGCCGAAGCCCTTCTTGCGGTTTGAACCCGCAGGTGGGAGTTACTACAGCAGCTCTAATCCTTCTTGGTATTGATATCCTAGAAACAGGCTAGTTAGGTACCTGCCTTTGCCATAACCCTTTCCTTGAGGTCTTTACCAACCTTAAAAAATGGTAATTTTTTGGGTTTAACCTTTATTTTTTGTCCTGTTTTGGGATTTCGGCCAACGTATGACTTGTACTCTCTAATGGAAAAAGAACCAAAGCCCCTTATTTCTATTCCCTCACCCCTGACCAGGGCCTCTGTCATGTCATCGAATATTGAATTTACAATAAACTCACTTAACTGCCTGTGAATGTTTAATCTTTCTGCCAAGGCATCAATGAGATCTGATTTGTTCACAAAACCCTCCATAAAAAAGAATTTGATTTTTAGAGAATTTCTTTAATTCCGAGCTGTTGCTATTAAATACGAGTATGTTTATATCTGTCAATAAGAAACTTTCACAAGCATCTTCTTGATTAAGAGGAAAGGTACAAGATTCATGTTCAAAAGGCTAAAAGAGAAGATATCGCGTTCAAGAAACGGCTTTATCCAACAGCTCGATGAGCTTTTTCTAGGAAAAAGGGAGATAAGCCCTGAGCTCATAGAAGAGATAGAAGAGATCCTTGTAATGGCAGATATGGGCATTGGAACTGTGCAGCAGGTTATAGACAGGTTGCAGCAGGAAATGGACAGGGGAGAGATCTCAGACCCTGAAGCCCTAAGAAGCAGGTTAAAAGAACATCTAAAGGCCATTTTTAAAAAAGAGCAGAAAGAGTTGTTAACAAAGAGCAATGTCAAGCCCTTTGTCATCCTGGTAGTGGGGGTGAATGGCGTGGGTAAAACCACAACCATCGCCAAGCTTGCCTACAGGTACAAGCAGGAGGGTAAACAGGTGGTGCTTGTTGCAGCAGACACCTTTAGGGCGGCTGCTGTGGAACAGCTTGAAAAATGGGGCCAGAGGCTTAACGTACCGGTGATTAGCCAGAAGGCTGGAGCAGATCCCTCAGCCGTGGCCTTTGACGGACTTGAAGCTGCCAAATCTAAAGGTGCGGATGTGGCAATAGTTGACACTGCAGGTCGGCTTCACACCCAGGTAAACCTGATGAAGGAGCTTGCAAAGATAAGGAAGGTTATTTCTAAAAAGGTTGAAGGCGCTCCTCATGAAACCCTTTTGGTTCTTGATGCAACTACTGGTCAAAACGCCCTTAGCCAGGCAAAAACCTTTTGTGACGCCACAGACGTGACGGGAATCGTGCTTACAAAGCTTGACGGGACTGCCAAAGGCGGAATAGTCGCAAGTATTGCCCATGAGATGAAGATTCCTGTCAAATATATTGGTATTGGTGAACAAATGGAGGATCTAAGGCCTTTTGATCCTGATCAGTTTGTAGAGGCCCTATTTGAAGAATAGGCGTGCATATTACCATGACAAAAAGATACCCGGTAAAATTTTCAGTCAGTCCGTCTCAAGACAGGATAGAATAGGATCTGAAGCGACGTGATATCATCTTGCCTTAGGTTAAAGAGACGGGCAAGGCAGGGCTTCCAGCCTGATGAAAGATGTCTCCTGGCTACTGATCTGCATTCCTTTATTCAGAATGGATGAAATGTTAAAATAATCCTAATAGTTTTCTAACATTTCTGGCTTATAATCCTTCCAACGGTCTGATAAGGACATTAAAGTCTTTTTGAGCCAATAAGAAAAGGAGGCACGAAACTATGAAAAAGATTATTGGAATCGCTTTGTTAGCCAGTCTTGTAGCCTTGTCAGGTCTACAGATGGGCGAAGCCAAAGCTGGTAAGGTCAGGACTATTTCAGGGGCAGGAGCCACTTTTCCTTATCCTGTTTATGCTAAATGGGCAGCAACCTATTATAGACTTACTGGAATCAAGCTCAACTATCAGTCCATAGGATCAGGAGGTGGTATCAAGCAGATCAGGGCAAAAACTGTAGATTTTGGAGCTTCTGACGCACCTGTAAAACCAGAAAACCTTGAAAGGTGGGGACTTATTCAGTTCCCAATGATAATGGGCGGGGTTGTACCTGTTGTGAATCTTCCGGGAGTGAAGCCAGGCCAGTTAAAAATCAGCAACAAGACCCTGGTTGATATCTATCTTGGCAAGATCAGAAAATGGAACGACCCGGCAATTACATCTGAAAATCCTGGTCTTTCTCTGCCAAGCAGAAACATAACGGTGGTTCACAGGGCAGATGGTTCTGGAACCACATGGATCTTTACCAACTTTCTATCAAAAATAAGCAAGGACTGGAGGGAGAAGGTGGGAAATGCAAAGGCTGTGGCATGGCCCACCGGAATCGGCGGTAAGGGTAACGAGGGCGTCGCCTCTTATGTAAAAAGGATTCGGGGCAGCATCGGATATGTGGAATATGCTTACGCTCTTCAGAACAGGCTCACCTATATAAAGCTTAAAAACAGAGCGGGGGCCTATGTTGAACCAAGCATAGAGACCTTTCAGGCCGCTGCTGCAAATGCAGACTGGAAAAACGCCAAAGGCTTTTATGTAGTCTTAACAGATCAGCCAGGAGAAGATAGCTGGCCTATAACTGGTGCAAGCTTTATTCTCATGCATAAAATCCAGGAACGACCGGAAGTGGCCAAGACTGTACTGACCTTTTTTGACTGGTGTTACAAGAACGGGCAAGAGATGGCAAAAAAACTCGACTACGTGCCGCTACCTCTAAAAGTTGTAGAACTAGTGGAAGAGGCATGGAAAAAAGAGATAAGGGATAAATCAGGGAATCCTGTCTGGCCATAACATATTAACAATAAACGGAAAATGCCTATGGGCATCCTTGATTTTTTATTAGGGACTGTCAGCTCTTTTCAGTACATGATTGCGTAAAGGGCAGTTAAATGTTAAGGGTGCCCGTAACTTTTAGTTTATAGACAAGTTTGTGTGTATATGAACAAATTGGCTGGACATACAAAGACCCCAACACTGCGTTCTGGCGTCAAAGGCCGTATTCTTGACATAATCTTTGCCAGTGGCACAAAGACATGTGCCATATTGGTATTTGTGATAATCGTTGCCATAATGGTGTCTTTGTTTATCGGGGCCTGGCCTGCCCTTAAGAAATTTGGCCCTTCTTTTATTGTTAGTACCGAGTGGAATCCTGTTACTGAAGAATTTGGCGCCCTGATAGCCATCTATGGCACGGTGGTCACCTCCATAATAGCCATGATTATTGGTGTGCCTGTCAGTTTTGGTATTGCAATTTTTATTACAGAGCTATGTCCGGCATGGCTAAAGCAACCCATAGCCACTGCCATTGAGCTTCTTGCCGCAATTCCATCTATCATATACGGCATGTGGGGGCTTTTTGTCTTTGCCCCTTTCTTTGCCGACCACATTGAACCATGGATCTCAGACACCCTTGGCAACCTGCCTGTAATAGGGCCCCTTTTTTCCGGTCCACCACTTGGTATCGGGGTACTTACTGCCGGCATAATCTTGGGGATCATGGTTATTCCCTTTATGGCCTCTGTATTCAGGGATCTATTCGAGGTGGTTCCACCTGTCTTGAAAGAATCTGCATACGGAATCGGCGCTACCACCTGGGAAGTAATAAAAAAAATCGTATTCCCTTATACCAAAATTGGTGTTGTCGGGGCCATAATGCTTGGACTTGGCAGGGCACTTGGCGAGACCATGGCCGTGACTTTTGTTATTGGAAATGCAGATAGGCTAGAAAAATCATTACTGATGCCTGGAAACACCATCTCATCCAGCCTGGCAAACCAGTTCACCGAGGCAGTAGGGGAAATCTATACATCTTCGCTCATTGCTCTCGGTCTTATCTTATTCTTTCTCACATTTCTGGTTCTCGCACTAGCCAAATATCTTCTTGTAAGACTGACTCTCAAGGAGGGAATCAGGACGTGAGCAGGCTTCTCAAAAATATGGACGCCGGTCTTTATAGAAAGAGAAGGATTGTAAATCTAACGGTACTGTCAGCCTCCATCCTCACTACACTTTTTGGCCTGTTCTGGCTGGTCTGGTTGTTGACTACCCTGTTTCTCCATGGGTTTAAATATCTGGACTTGTCAGTCTTCACCCAGCCTACTCCTCCACCTGGCGAGACAGGAGGACTTGCTAATGCCATTGTTGGCAGCATTCTTATAACACTAATGGGGGTTGCTGTAGGTGCCCCTGTTGGAGTGCTAGCTGGCACCTTTCTTTCTGAATATGCCATAAGGTCACGTATAGCACCGGTCATCAGATTTGTTAATGACGTTCTTCTAAGTGCTCCTTCCATAATACTGGGGGTCTTCATCTATGAAATAGTGGTGGTACCAACAGGGCATTTCTCTGGCTGGGCTGGTTCTCTGGCTCTTGCCCTGATCGCCCTGCCAATTATTGTACGCACAACAGAGGATATGCTCAAACTTGTGCCAAATACTGTAAGGGAGGCTGCCTGTGCCCTGGGGGCACCTAGGTGGAAGGTGACAGTGGCCATTGTTTACCGGGCTGCAAGAGCTGGCATATTTACCGGCATTCTTCTTGCCGTGGCAAGGATAAGCGGGGAAACTGCGCCTCTACTTTTTACCGCCTTGAACAACCAGTTTTGGAGCACCAGCCTGAATGAACCGGTGGCAAATCTTCCGGTGGTAATCTTCCAGTTTGCCATGAGCCCCTATGAAGACTGGCAAAACCTGGCCTGGGCAGGAGCTCTTCTCATTACTATAAGTGTCCTGGCACTAAACATTATAGTAAGAACTTTTCTCAGATCGGGTAAATAGAACCGAATACAGCAGACGGAAAAAGAAATGGAACAAAAAAATTCCAATAACAAGAAGACTCTTTTGGAACAGGGCTTTGCTTCTATTAAGGGAACAGATTCAAAGGAAAAGAAAAAAGGGCCTTTGTCATTCCCTGCAAAGATCCAGGTCAAGGATCTCGATTTTTACTATGGCAAGTTCCATGCCCTGCACTCAATAAATATAGATATCCCAGAAAAAAAGGTTACAGCCATCATCGGTCCGTCTGGATGTGGTAAATCCACACTTATCCGCTGCTTTAACAGAATATATGAACTATATCCTAAGCAATATGCTACCGGACAAATTCTCCTTGATGGAAGAAATATCCTTGATCCAAAAGAGGATCTTAACCTTTTAAGGGCACAGGTGGGAATGGTCTTTCAAAAGCCGACTCCTTTCCCAATGTCTGTCTATGACAACATCGCTTTTGGAGTGAGACTGTATGAACGGCTTTCAAAAGAAGAAATGGATGAAAGGGTAGAGTGGGCACTGAGAAAATCTGCCCTGTGGAATGAAGTAAAGGGCAAACTCAAACAGATTGGTACTGCCCTTTCTGGAGGGCAACAACAGAGACTCTGTATTGCAAGGGCAATAGCTGTCAAACCAGAAGTGGTTTTACTCGATGAGCCATGTTCTGCCCTTGACCCTATCTCAACTGCCAAGGTTGAAGAATTGATAGACGAACTTACAGAAGACTACACTATTATCATAGTTACTCACAACATGCAGCAGGCAGCACGGGTATCTGATTTCACGGCCTTCATGTATCTTGGAAAATTAATTGAATTTGACAGCACCGATAAGATGTTTACAAATCCCAGAAGGAAAGAGACGGAAGACTACATTACCGGACGTTTTGGCTAGTTCCCTTTTTTTACAAATGGACGAAGGATCGTAAAGGTTCTCCTCTTGCCGAGTTTACTTTCTGCTGCAATCCCATCTTCCTGCCTTCTGCATCTTCTACACCGAGTATGGTTTTGGGAGACAATGGGAATTGTTCAAAATTGTAGATTTTTATTTTATCCGGTATAAAAATGAAGTTTAACAATTATTTAAACTAATGTTAACATAACCCTAAACTTTGTCTTGTAGCCTTGCACACTAAAATTGGAGGAAGCCATGACCCCTCATCACTATACCTTTCACAAGCAGCTTGACAAACTTTTTGAAAAGTTTCTCGGCCTTGGAGCACTTGTAGAAGACAGAATCAGAAAAGCGTGTGAGGCAATAAAAACAGGGGATGAAAAACTGATAAAATTTGTCTCCTCATCAGACTATGAAATCGATGAACTGGAAATCGATATCGAAGAAGAATGCCTGAAAATACTGGCCCTGTATCAGCCGGTGGCCAAAGACCTGCGAGTGGTCATAGCCATAATAAAAATCAACAACGAACTTGAACGTATCGGCGACTATGCAGTCAGCATAGCAAGAAGGGTTAGGGACCTTTCAAAGGCCAAGGTCAAGATGAAGTACAAACCAGACTACGATGACATGATTGCTGCCGTGCTGAAGATGTTCAAACTCGCCCTTGAGGCCATCACCTATCAGGACAGTGACATGGCTCATAGGATTTTCATTCTTGATGATGATGTAGACAAGCTTAGAACTGAACATTATAACAGGGTCATAGAGGAAATACAGAAACAGCCTGAGGCAGCAAGATATCTGATTGACTGCTATATCCTTGCAAGACACCTAGAAAGAATTGCCGACAGGGCCACAAATATAGCTGAAGAAGTTATTTATCTGATAGAAGGTGAAATAGTTAGGGGAGAATTCGCCTAAACATCTTGTTGTCTTCCATGAAGGATCTGAGAATTGCCCTAACCGGAGCTAGCGGCTTCATAGGAACCCGTCTCAAAAAGATAATAGGCCAGCCAGTAGTTATCCAGCGAGAAGACTCGCTGGAGACCATTCGAGCCAAGCTGCAAGGAGTTGATGCCGTGATCAACCTGGCAGGAGCGCCTATTATCAAAAGATGGACATCATCCTATAAACAGACCCTTGTATCCAGCCGGATCAACACCACAAGAAAACTTGTAGAGGCAATGAAAGGCACGACTATCCGGCACTTTATTTCAACCTCTGCCACAGGCATATATCCTAATGACAAGGAATGTGACGAGTCATGTCCAGAGGTAGCCAGTGACTTTCTGGGAAAACTGGCAAAACAATGGGAAGAAGAGGCGTTGAAGTGTGAAAAAAAGACCGCAATCCTTCGTCTGGGCGTTGTCCTTGGGAAGGAAGGAGGAGCATTGAAAAAAATGCTTCTGCCTTTCAAACTGGGCCTTGGTGGCCCGATAGGGGACGGTTCCATGATCATGAGCTGGATAGATATAGAAGATCTTGTTCGGATTTATTCCTTTATTCTAGACCAGGGAAGTTCAGGGATTTTCAATGCAGTAAGTCCAAGGCCTGTAACCAACAGAGAATTTTCAAAAGAGCTGGGGCGTATATTAAAAAGGCCAACGCTGTTCCCTGTTCCACGCATTGTCCTGAGGCTTCTTTATGGACAGGCAGCATCTGTTCTTACTGCCTCAAAGATCGTCTATCCATCAAGGCTATTAAATGAGGGCTTTCGCTTCCTTTATCCCGACATCTCGAGCTGTCTTTCCCATATTTTTTCTACCTGATTTTTTGTTGCCTTAAAAATTCGAACATCCTCCAAAGGGGGCCCTTCCTATTAGCAACAGAGTCTATTACATTTTCCCCTTATGAATCTCCTGTACATTGTTTCCAAAAAAGAGTTTGATCTGACACTGGGTAGGTATTTACAAAACTACTGTAACGTCTTTTTTGTAACCAATCACCCTGCAGAAACAATCTTTTTTCAGTCAAACAAGCAACAACCTATAGACGCATTGTCACAGATAACCAGATATCCCAAGGCACAGCCTGATAAGGCAACCGAGCTGCAATGGCAAAACATCCTTGAAGATGTGGAATGTTATAAACTCAGCTCGGATAAAACAGAAAAAAAACAGATAAAAGAGTTTTTTTTTAATTATATTGGCTTTTTGTTGTCTATTTTTAAAGAAAACAAGATTGATGTGTGTCTTTGTCACGAAAGAGACTTCATAGACACCGCCTGTGCACAGATAGCTGCCAATATAACAGGTTGCCCGATTTATTATCTTTCAACTGGTTTTTTCCGAGGCCAAACCCTGACGGTTGCTCCAGAAAGGATCAGGTTTACGGATTGTGAAACCTGGGAAGAGCGTATCTCAAAAAAACTTGACATGCCTAAACTGGCCCAAAATCTTCCTCCCAAAAGATTCCCCAAAAGACCTTTGGTGGACCCTCCTGTTTTAGCCCTCTGGCTTTCTAGGGTGAGCCTCTCTCTCATTCCTGAAAAAAAGAGACATCTTTCGTACTTGAGGCCCAAAAGGCCCATGCTTAACAGGCTTGTTCATAAGTATAAAAAACGAAAGATTCGATCCTGCAAGCAACCCCAAAGACATGTAAAAAAACCCTTCATTCTTGTGCCCCTGCAAGGTAATGAAGTACTGAATCTGGTTCCTAACCCTTTGGGTATCAGGAGTATGGAACACCTTTTTCAACTGGTGGTTGATGCGGTAGAAGAGCTCAACAGAAACAGAGGGACAGGGTTTAATATAATCTTTAAAGAACATCCTTTTAGACCATTTGTCATTAGAGACAGCCTTGCCAAAAGGTATCATACAAGGGCTGTATTTTTTAGAAAGTTTGACATGAACAACCTTCTCCAGCAGGCTACAATGGTGGTTACATTCAATTCCCTTGCTGGCTTTGAGGCCTTACAAGGTAAAAAGCCAGTAGTAATGCTTGGACCACTCTTTTACAGATTGAAAGGGCTGGTGCATTGGCCAGAAAATCTAGAAGACCTCCCTGAGACAATATGGCAAGCCCTTAACACCCCTATTGATGTCAAAAAATTAGACCGTCTTATTCGTTACCTAAAAATTAAGTACGAAGTAGAGGCAAACCGGAAAGACCTGACGGATCAGGGCCTGTACAATATTGCCAAAAAGGTCCTTGCCAGGGACAAACGGAATCGTTTCCAGAATTGGGCAGGTAAACACGTTGGTACATGAGAGACTGAGACAATCCATTTCTACAACAGAAAAGGCCCTAAACATTTCAGCCTTTCTGTTCTTGACCCTTATGCCCTTTGGCATAGGTCCTACAGCCCGTTATGTCCTTTCGTTTTTAGTTGCCCTCTTCTCGGCACTTCTTTTAAAAAGACATTGCGCCTGTGCTGGGGAAACAACAAAATTAAAGTCCCTGTTGCTTCATCCGCTGTTTATCGCCCTCTTGTTATGGAACCTCTTTGCAATAGTTTCCATACCCTTCAGTCCAGAGCCGGGTTATTCAACAAGGGTATATCTTAGTGAATTTTTTATAAACTCCAGTTTATTTGTGATTGTATCACTCTGCCTTGCCACAACAGGCGACTGCCCCTTGAGATGGGAAAAAGTCTTGATTTTTGCAAATTCCATATTTTTGATCTGCTATCTTGGAATGATGTTAACGTGGTTATTGTTTCCAAAGAATTTATTTTTTGCAGATCAAGAACTTATAAAACGTTTCGTCTCTGACCGAATGGATATGTTTTTTGAATTTGGAAGAACATGCAGCCTTTTTCACGGGATTCATCACACAAGCCTCTTTCTCGGACTTATGATAGCCTTTTGGAGCGTCTTTCCTGTTAAAAAGGTTATTCTAAACCTACTCTTTCTTACGGCCAATCTTTTCACCCTTTTTACCACAACAAGAAGAGGGGCTATAATTGCCTGCCTGTTGGGACTTCTTCTATCTTACAAACTTTCGGCACGGAAAACTCCAACTGTTCCTATTGCAATATCCCTTTTTATAGTAGTTGCTATTCTTGGAACGGCTCTCTGCTCTGGAATCGGGAAACATTTTGTCAGGGAAGACTGGCGTCTTATCTCAAAAGGAAAGATAGACGAGGCTCGACAGCTTGGGGGGTCCATTCCCCTTAGAATTACCACCTACAGGGAGTTTGTTAAGGAAATAGCCAAACATCCCTTTTTACCTAGAGGGCTTGGCAAAAAATTCATAAAAGAACATTGGCAACAGCTTGTCCAAAAAGCAGGCCTTCAACATGGACACAATACATTTCTTAACCAGGCCTTTTACCTGGGAATTCAGGGGGCCCTGGCACTTATGGCTGTAATAATTGTACAGTGGCGACTTTTTTGGGCAGCCTTAAAAAGGCAAAAGGGGGCGAGGGAAGAAAAACTTTTTGTCGTTGCCCTTGTTTTTTTGATAATTTATTGGACAATTAACATGTTTACCGATGCATTTAGGCATGATTCGGCCTCCCTTTACTGGTTTTTTACTGCAGTAGCCACAGGCAGGGCACTTTGGATAACCAAAGGAGCCAAACAGACATTCTGAGTTTCCAGGACACAGAAATAGCCGCCACCATCATTAATTGCTAGTTCCAACCGTTACACTAACATGCTGAATCCACGACAAGAAAACAGATAGCTGGAAAGAATTTTTGATTTGGTGGAATAAAAAGTGCATTACGCCCGTTATGTTCATAGCGAAAACACAGGTGATACCAGAGAACGGGCTTATGCAAAAGACAGATATTGTACTAGGATACAGCAAAATTCCAGCAGACATATCAGCTGGTT
>JAMOVK010000125.1 GCA_027067775.1 Deltaproteobacteria bacterium | reverse complement strand
ACCCGTGCCCACTCTAAAGAGTCTACATTTCCAAATATTATTTCTGGAAAATCCATATAGAGTCCTTTGTGATATGATATAAGAAGCAGGGAAGTCTATGAAAGTCCATGAAAATATTTGATAAAACAGTTGGTCTTAACCAAATGTTGTAGAGTTTCATCGCGACTGCATTAAAGCTCTCTTATCTTTTTTACAATCTTGGTTGTAGACGTATCTTTTTCAAAGGCAATACGTTCTACTTCACCTCCCTTTGATCTCACAAACTGGGCCCCTACTATCTGGTTTTCTTGCCAGTCTGCTCCCTTTACCAGAACGTCTGGCTCAAGTTCATGGATAAGTCTTTCCGGGGTGGCTTCGCTAAAAATAACTACAAAGTCAACAAAGGACAGGGAAGCCAGTACAAGGGCCCTTTCTTCTTCCGGATTGATCGGTCGACCAGCTCCTTTAATGGTCTTGACAGAGGTATCACTGTTTAGACCTACTACAAGGAAGTCTCCAAAAGACCGGGCCCTTTTTAGATAAGAGACATGGCCAGCGTGCAGGATATCAAAACAGCCGTTTGTAAAGACAAGTTTTTGGCCAGCAGCTTTCCTGACGGCAACCAGCTCCTTGAGCCTTGATAATGGGCAGATTTTTTCTTCGACCATATAGTTCCAGGATCCTTGAGGCCGCGAAGAGTTAAAAAAGGCTCTGGCATCTGTCACCTGCTTCAGGTCAATGTCTGCAAAAATGAGTCTTTCCTGGCTGTCTGCCTTGCAGACAATGGAGCCGTCTGGAGATGCTACCAAGGAAGCTCCTGCAAGTTTTACGTCTCCACATGAGCCGCATGCGTTAGATGCGGCTACATAGCACTGGTTTTCCATGGCACGTGTCTTTAAAAGTGTTACAAAGTTTTCTTTTCTAGACTGAGGCCACAGGGCAGATACGACGAGCAGGTTGCATCCTTCCAACGAGTATCTCCTGGCCAACTCTGGGAAGCGGATGTCAAAACATATCATGGGGCCGACAGCCAGCTTTATTCCTCTAATTTTCAGGATGGTAGTGGCCGGTCTTTGGCCAGCAGTGAAGCTTTCATGTTCGCCAAAGGGGGTAAAGAGATGCAGTTTGTCATAACGGACAGTTTCCCCTTGTGGCGTAATGACAAACAGAGAGTTGTATGGCCTGTTATCATTATCATTAGGCCAGGGTAGTCCTGCAAAAATAACAATGTTGTTGGCCGTGGCAGCCCCTTTTAAAGATTGCAAAAATTCTTTGGCTTGGGTGGCAGCCTCTTTTGCAAGAATCTTGTTAGGCAGAAGGCCATAGGGAAAAAGCTCTGGAAGGCAAAGGATGCTTGCCTCTTTGTTGGCAGATTCATCAGCCGCCTTTAAGGCATGTTCTATATTTTCTAAGGGGGACCTTGAGCCAGGGTCTAGCTGGACCAGGGCGATCCTGAGTTTCACTTTACAGAAAGCCTCCAGTCAAGGGTTTTTCTGAGCCCTTCTTCCAGACTGTGCACAGCCTTCCAATCTAGTTCCCTTCGGGCCTTTTGGCAGTTGAGACAGCTTTTTTTCAGGTCTCCTGCCCGTGCCTG
>JAMOVK010000124.1 GCA_027067775.1 Deltaproteobacteria bacterium | reverse complement strand
GGAAAATTGGCTGAAACCATAAGCAAAGAACTTTTAGATATAATCGCATGTCCAAAGTGTAAAGGCGACCTTGAGCTCAGCGAAAAGGGCAACGCCCTAATCTGTTATAAATGCGCTCTTGTCTATGAAATTAGGCAAGGTATACCTGTCATGTTGATTGATGAGGCCATAGCCCTAAAAGAATATCAGGCAAAAGATGAGTGATAGCACTGTAAGGCAAAGACTCCTTGATGCAGTGGATGCCTTTGCGAACAAAAAGATACTGGTACTTGGAGACATTATGCTAGACCAGTTTGTATGGGGAGAAGTCAGCAGAATTTCTCCTGAGGCCCCAGTACCGGTAGTGCAGGTTGAAAAGGAGTCCTTTCTGTTAGGAGGTGCTGCCAATGTGGCAAACAACCTTAGAAGCCTTGATGCCAAGGCGTGTCTGTCTGGGATCATAGGCAACGACAGCTTTGGCCAGACTGTGCTTTCCCTTTGTTCCCAAAAAGATATAGACACCAGCGCAACGGTTACAGACAACACCCGACCGACAACCTTGAAGACGAGGATTGTGGCAAGGGGTCAACAGGTAGTGCGGGTTGACAGGGAAAGGCCAGCCTCATTAACGGCTGATGTTGCAGCTGCTATAAAAAACGGCCTGACTAGGGCCCTTGGCAGTTGTGACGCTGTTATTGTCTCAGATTATAACAAGGGGGTTGTCTGCAGTGCAGTAATGGACATGCTTATTAGTTTTTCCAAGGAAAACTCTGTTCCTACACTTGTTGATCCAAAGCCTGTAAATGCCTTCCTATATAAAGGTGCCAAGGTCATAACCCCTAACCTAAAAGAGGCACAGGACATCACTGCATTGTGTGCCAAAGGCGAGGCAGAGCTCGAGCAGTCTGCCAAGGCCATGGCTGAAAAACTGGAGTTAGAGATCGTACTTATTACCAGAGGTGCAGAAGGAATGGCCCTGTGGCAAAAAGACAAAGGGCTTTTCACCATACCGACCATGGCCAGGGAGGTATTTGACGTGACAGGTGCAGGAGATACGGTTATAAGCCTCATGGCCCTTGGCCTTGTAGCCGGACTTTCCCCCTGTGAAGCCGCCCTTGTGGCCAACCTGGCTGCAGGCATTGTAGTGGGTAAGATTGGAACGGCAACAGTTACACGGCAAGAACTCAAACAGGCCATAAAACAGGCACCAATTGATTCCCTTTATTCCTAAAGCATGGCAAAAAAAGACCTGAAAATTCCGCCTAGGGCACTGCTTGTTGCAGGAATCATATACTCACCAGAGGTGGAACTTGTTGACATCCTTTTTGTATTAAAGGCCGCCTTTGGTGAAGTGATCCTAGAGGCAGGGCCGGTTGATTTTACATGGACCAAGTATTACGAAAAAGAAATGGGCCAGGGACTAAAGCGATACTTTGTGGCCTTTGACAATCTCGTTGATCAAGCCGCTCTTCCAGAGATAAAGCTCCAGACGATGACCCTTGAAGATAAATGGACGCAGCAGGAGGCCCGTAGGGTCAATATTGATCCTGGAATACTCACACTGGAAAGGCTCGTTCTGGCAACTACCAAAAATTTTACACACAGGATCTACC
>JAMOVK010000123.1 GCA_027067775.1 Deltaproteobacteria bacterium | reverse complement strand
AACCAAAAATTTCCCCTTTTCCAAAATTTCCCGGTTGAACAGGTATGACCATAAAACCATAATGAAAAAATGGAGATGATGTACTTCCTGTGAATAAATCGCTATAAAAATTGGCAAAACCAGTTATATCAATAGTCAAATTTTTACGTACTCTCCAACGATATCCCAGTTCATAAGCCCAAAGTTTTTCACTGTCAAAATTATCATTACCTATATATGCCATCACTCCTCTAGGGGTGGAAGAAGATGGTGAAATAATGTCCAAAACCCAAATGGCATCTCGATTATACCTGCTAGGGCTTCTAAGTGCCTTCGAAACTGCAACCCACAAATCCTGGTTTTTACCAAGAGAATAGAGAGTCCTAAATGTGGGCTGAACTTCCAGACCAGAATAATTATAATGATCTAATCTTATACCAGCCAAAAAGCAAAGCTTATCATTAAAAAATTTGGTTTCATTTTGAAAAAAAACGCTAAATAAATCATCCTTTCTTTTTCGAGGAGAAAATGCACCCAAAACAACACCATGTGATATTGGTATATCATCACTAGTATGTCTATAAAGACCACCCCATACGAAATCTATATGATTATTCACATGATAATGATTTTGAAATTCGAAATCTAATGTATCTCTTGTTTGAGATGTGAGATTTGAATATTTTTTTTCAGTATGATCAAAATAAAATTTGAATGATAACGCCAGTCCCTTTTTAAAAATATGCGTAATATCAGATACTACATAACCTCCTGAAACCGGGATATCATTCTTTATAACCATTCTTTTTGAAAATGTGCGGTCAAAACCTACTAATTTATTAGTCCCTCTTCCTGTATAAATCTCTCCTTTCAAGGAAGCGCTGTCTCTAGAGCCAAAGTTCAGATCCGCCCTGAACCCTGCCCTGTCCATAAACCAATCATCCCAGGCAGTTGAACCGTCCCTTTGAAGTTGCTGATGCCTCTTAAAGGTCTTTGCATAAAGCCTTGCAGCACCATATCCACCGATCTTGACACCATAACGTGTGGAAAGGGTTCCCCTGTCCAGGTTACCAGCCGAACCGCTTACCATGCCTCCCAGGGTATTGTTGGCGTTTTTTGTGATTATGTTGATTACCCCGTTAACGGCGTTGGTTCCCCAACTGCTAGCTCCAGGACCCCTAATTACCTCTATACGCTCGATATCTTCCAACACCGTATCCTGAACATCCCAGAATACTCCTGAAAAAAGCGGATCATACAGGGTGCGCCCGTCCATCAACACAAGGAGTTTGTCAGAAAAAAGTCCATTGAATCCCCTAATGGACACAGCCCAGTTTCCGTTGTCTATCTTTGCCACGTTGACCCCTGGAACCATTCTCAGGGCTTCGGGAATGGATGTAACACCGGAACGACGAATGTCCTCTGCCGTAATAACATACACGGCTGCCGGGATATTCTTGACACTCTGGGGTTTTTTAAAGGCAGATGTAACCTCGACATTCATAAGATCTTCCAGGTCCATTGAAAGAAGACCTTCAAGTTTGTTATTTTCTGCCATACAGGTTGCACATGTTAAAAACACCATGGTCAAGGACAAAAACATCAAGACGGGGAAACTGTATTGATAACGAGGAAACAATTTTGACATATCAAAACTCCTCTTTTCGTTAATACGCAAGGTAGAAAAAAACCGTACCTTATAATTTTATTGTACACATAAAAAAATAATCAAGAAGCCTTAAAACAAAATTCCTTATTCTTTTCGAACAAAATATTTGATCAATAAAATTCCTTTTATATGCCCCTGTATTATGGCACAATTATTATATAGTTTAGCATGTTAGACATGTATGTTAAAATATGAACCAATCTTTGCACGGGAAAGCCACACCATGGACACAGATACTGTACTAGAGGCCATATACTCGAGAAGGAGTGTCAGGGAATACACAGAAGAACCTGTTGATGAAAAACAGGTCCTTGAAATAATCAAGGCTGGCATGTGGGCACCTTCAGGCCTTAACAATCAACCTTGGCGCTTTGCCATTGTAAAGGATCAAAAACTGAAATCCCAATTCGAGCCGCTGACAAAATATTCAAGGATAATAAAAGGGGCCAGGGTCCTTATCCCCGTCTTTATAGACAAAGAGGCTATGTATCATCCTGTAAAAGATCATCAGGCCATAGGGGCGTGTCTTCAAAATATGCTTTTAGCTGCCCATAGCATGGGGCTGGGGGCGGTCTGGCTTGGAGAAATAATCAAGTCAGACAGGGAAATAAGGGGGCTTCTTGGCCTTAAAGACAACCTGGAACTTATGGCAGTAATCGCACTGGGGCATCCTGCCAGAAGAGATCAAAAATCCCGCAGAAAGGATATGGAAGAACTCATTGTCTTTAGAGGTTAGATGCAATGGAAAATAACAGCGGCCTAAACCAACATGTCTTCAAACCCCTTCAAGGCCGAAGGATTATCTTTGGCGTTAGCGGAGGTATTGCAGCATACAAGGCTGCAGAGTATTGCAGAAATCTGGCCAAGCTTGGAGCACAGGTAAGAGTTATCTTAACAGAAAATGGAACCAAGTTCGTCTCTCCATTAACCTTTTCAACCCTGACGGGGCAACAGGCACTGACCTCCATATTTCACAACGATCTGACCCACCCGATCCCTCACATTGAGCTTGCCAAATGGGCCGAGCTTCTTGTAATCCTTCCGGCAACTGCCAATATAATAGGAAAGACGGCCTGCGGTATTGCAGACGACCTTCTTACTACCTTGTTTCTCGCATTTAAAGGCAAAAAGCTGCTGTTTCCTTCCATGAATCCTGTCATGTTTGAAAACCCTGCAGTACAAGAAAACATCTCAAAACTGAGGGAAAGAGGCGTTACAGTAGCAGAACCTGAAGAAGGCACAGTGGCCTGTGGAGATACGGGCAAAGGCAGACTGCCGGACTTTGAAAGTGTGCTCTTTTTAATAAGAAAGGGCCTTGCATCACACGATCTCAAAGGGCTGAACGTTCTTGTTACCTCCGGCCCCACTAGAGAACCCATAGATCCTGTCAGATTTATTTCAAACAGGTCATCTGGAAAAATGGGACTGGCCCTGGCCACAGTGGCATCCCTGCGAGGTGCCAGAGCACATCTCATTTCAGGGCCTACATGTTTAAGGCTCCCCAGTCATCTGCCAGTTGTAAGAGTTGAAACCGCCAAGGAAATGGCAGAACATGTGTTACTTGAGGCAAAAGCCATGGATGTGGTCATTATGGCAGCAGCTGTTGCAGATTACACCCCTGTTTCTTACGTCGATACCAAGATAAAAAAAACAGGACAAAAACTTGTCCTTGAGCTCCAGAGAACCCAGGATATCCTCTTTGAACTTGGGAAGGCAAAAAGACCGGGGCAAATTCTTGTTGGTTTTTGCGCTGAAACAGAAAACCTTATAGAAAACGCATTTAAAAAACTTCAGAAAAAAAACCTGGACCTTATTGTTGCAAATGATGTGACAACACCAGGTGCAGGTTTTGACTGGGACACCAACAAGGTCTTTATAATAGACTCTGAAGAAAATGTAGAAGAGCTACCCCTCCTTCACAAGGAGGAAGTGGCAGAAAGAATATTTGACAGAATAAGGCAGCTATCCTTGAAAACCTGACAATGCCTTTTGTTCCAGAAGCTCTAATGCAAACTTGGCAGCCCTGCTTGCCACCCCTCTGTCCCCAAGCCTCCTTACTACCTCTTTAAAACCTTTTTTCATGTCTTCTTCAGTCCTCTTATCTGTAAGAATCTGCAAAGAGCAGGAGGCAATATTTTCGGGACTGGCCCTGTCTTGAATAAACTCTGGAACCACCTCTTTTTCAGCAATAAGATTAACAAGGCTTATCCAAGGTACTCTAATCAACCTCTTTCCCACCACGTACGACATGGGTGACACCTTGTACATTACAACCGTTGGTGTGCCTATAATAGCCGCCTCAAGTGTAACCGTTCCTGAGGCGGCCAAACACAACCTAGAAGCCTTGATTGCCTCATAGGTTCTGCCTTCCACCACGTGTACAAACTCCTTGATATCCAGGCCAAAACCATCAAAAATCTCTTTGACAAGGGCTGAGACATCAGGATTTGTAGCTATGCAACATCTTAATTCCCTGCATCCTGCCTTGATCTTCTGCGCTGCCTCAAGCATTACTGGAAGATGTTTCCTGATTTCGCCTTTCCTGCTGCCAGGCAGCAGACATAGCAAGATGTTGTCAGTACCAATGCCAAGCTGCCTTTTAATATCGTGCGTATCTATGGCATCCACGTCTATAGTATCGAGAAGGGGATGGCCGACAAAGGAGACATCCACACCAAAGCCCTTATAAAACTCCTCCTCAAAGGGTAATATAACGGCCATTTTATCAACAAGCGCCCTGATCTTCTTGACCCTGTTCCGTCTCCATGCCCAGATCTGGGGACTGATATAATAGAAAACAGGAATTCCCAGGGCCTTGGCGTGCCTTGCCATAAGTAAATTAAAATCAGGGAAATCAACAAGTATCAACAGATCCGGCCTGTTTTCTTTGAGCCATCTTTTTACCTTTCTATAGGCAGAAACTATGGGATAAAGATGGGAAAAAACCTCAAACAACCCAACTACTGAAAGCTGCCTGCTTGGCACAAGAACGTAAGCACCGGCTGAGGCCATCCTCTCCCCACCTACACAGGCAATCTGAAGACCAGGACGACTTGAGAGCAACTCCCTGATAAGCCCGGATGCATGAAGATCACCCGATGCCTCTCCGGAAATGATAAAAAGCCTACTGCCAGACATCATCCAGGTCTGCCCTGGAAAGGGCCTCGTCAATTGCCTGATTAATCCTAAGGGCTAGATCCAGAGCCTCCATGCCAGCCCTTCCGTCCACCAAAGGCCTGGTTTTCTGTCTTATATTTTTAATAAAATCCTTGAGTTCAAGATCAAGAATATCAGTGGCCTCATGACGAATAAACTCTGGCCTGATAGAAAGCCGTGGATCAGGCGCATTTCTGTCTGCAGTGACTATCAGATTGTTCTTTTCTGTACAATCTGCTGAAACATAACAGCCTGGCTGGAATACCCGGATACGCCTGAGATCGGTCAGAGATATGCGGCTTGCCGTAAGGTTTGCAGTACAACCATTTTCAAAGATGACCCTTACATTTGCAATATCAACCCTTGGCGTTAAAACCGGAACCCCTGATGCACGAATCTCTTTTATGGGACTCTTTACAACGGCAAGGACTATGTCTATGTCATGGATCATCAGGTCCAGCACCACATCCACATCTGTGGCCCTTGCCTTGAATCCGCTAAGCCTGTGTGCCTCTATAAAAACCGGTCTGGTAACCCTTTTGGTAAGGGTTACTATGGCTGGATTGTATCTTTCAAGATGCCCCACCTGCAAGATAAGGTCCCTGCTGTCAGCCAGTTCCACCAGCTCTTTGGCCTCTTCCACGGTTGTAGTCATCGGCTTTTCAAGCATTATGTGAATGCCTGCCTTGAGCAGCTGTCTTGCCACCTCATAGTGCTGAGTGGTGGGCACCACTACGGAGGCTGCCTCTGCCATCCCTATCACATCATTGTAGTTGGTAAAGGCAGCAGAATCTGCTTCCTTGGCCACCTGCACTGCCCTATCTTCATCCACATCCACAACTGCTACCAGTTCAACATCTTCCATGGCAGCGTATTTTAAGGCATGAAACCTACCTAGATAACCAGCTCCAATTACAGCTACCTTCATCTGTCAGATCCCCATAACACAGATTCCAGATCTGTCTGCAAGACCGAGACTTTCTTCCCGATCAAAAAAAAGGGAAAGTCCTGCTTCAGCCGCAAGGACCTCTGCACCAGACTCTATCATTGTTTCTATGGTCTTAAGGCCTATGGAGGGAAGATCAAAACGCCTATCCTGACCAGGTTTACACACCTTTACCACCACTGCCCCACCTTTAGAAAGCCTGGCCCCTCTCCTTATGGTCTCATCTGTTCCCTCTATTGCCTCAACCGCCAATACCACCTTGTCCTTAACCACTATGCATTGGCCAATGTCAAGATCTCCTATCCGTTTTGCTATTTCAAAGCCGAACCTCACATCCTCCATCTGTTGACGAGTCGGACTCCTTTTTGTGAGAACCCCCTTGGACAGTATGAGTTCATCAAGGAAAAGTGTGGGTGAAACCACCTGGATGCCCTCTTTTTCAAGCTCGGAGGCCACAAGCCGTAAAATAGAATCGTCTAGATGCCCCTTCATACCCTTCCACAAAGCAAGGGCCTTCATATCTGGCCTCACGTCTACAAAAAGCCTTGTCTTTGTTATGGTCCCTGCAAAAAAGACCTTTTCAATGTGATGTTTTTTGAAAAAGGCGATGAGCTTTCCAAGCTGTCCGAGATGGACCCATTTGGTCTTGGCACAGTATTTTTCAAGTTCCTTTGAGGTCTCTCCTTTATGGCAAAGCGCATAGACATCGAATCCCCTCTCCCTTGCTGCCCTTGCACACAGTATGGGGAACTGGCCACCGCCAGATATAATGCCTATGGATTTCTTTTCCGATTCTGTCAGCTCCATTCCCCAGACGGGACTCCCCTCTTAGACTGCCTGATGAATTCTGTAAATTCCTTAACCTGAGGGCAATCAGGAAAGGCAACATCAGCCATATCCAGCCCTTCTGTTATTGTCTGGGCCTTCTTGAATATAATACGATAGGCCTCCCGGAGCTTTTCAATGATATCCTTGGAAAAACCGGCCCTTCTTAGCCCCAGGACATTTATCCCATGGAGATGAGATCTCTGGCCCTGATATTTGACAAAGGGCGGTATATCCTTGTTTGCACCTGACATACCACCAAGAAACGCATAGGCTCCAATACGGCAAAATTGGTGGATGGCAGACAGTCCTCCTATAACAGCATGATTTCCTATCTCCACATGCCCACCAAGTGTAGCAACATTGGCCATGATCACGTTGTCTCCAATCTGGCAATCATGGGCCACGTGGCAATAGGCCATTATCATGCAGTTACTGCCGACCCGGGTCACACCGCCACCTTTTGGGGTACCCCGGTGAATGGTTACACTTTCCCTCACAATGGTCCCCTGTCCAATTTCAACAGCAGTCAGCTCACCCTTGTAGGTTATGTCCTGAGGAGCCGCACCAATTGAGGAAAACTGAAATATCTGGCAGTTTGACCCTATGGAGGTCTTTCCATCAATGACAACGTGAGGGCCAAGCCAGCAGTTGTCACCAATAACAACATGAGGGCCAAGAACAGTGTATGGACCTATTGTGATATTCTTGCCAAGATGGCACCTGGGGTCCACCACCGCGGTGTGATGGATATTGTTTGTATCAGACGTGTCGGATGTCATTAAACCCCTATATAAACCAAACTTAATGTCTTCTTTTTGATGTATGATAAATTATTTAGATATGGCAGCCATCAGCACCGCCTCAACCGCTGTCTCACCATCTACTGTGGCAACACCTTCCATTTTCCAGATTAACCTTTTTCTCTTTAGCAACCTTAACTCCATATCTAACCTGTCTCCTGGCCTAACAGGCCTTCTAAACCGCACTCCATCCATTCCCGCAAAAACAAACAGCTTGCTTTCCAGCTCATCTGGTGCTGTCTTTTTGGCAAACAGGATGCCTATCTGTGCCATGGCCTCAAGGATCAGCACGCCCGGCATTATGGGCTCTCCTGGGAAATGGCCCTGAAAAAATGGCTCATTGATGGTTACGTTCTTGTAACCTCTTATAAAGCTGCCCTCTTCTATCTCAACAATCCTGTCTACAAGCAGAAACGGATACCTATGCGGCAGAAGATCAAGTATTTCAAAGATATCATGAACCTTGTCGCTTCCCATTGTCTTCAAGCCTTTCCAGTCTCTTTCTGAGGTTTTTAATCTCTTTAATCATATCAGGCACCCTTTTTATTGCATTGACCATCCTAAGCCATTTCAGATGAGGCATTGCAGGAATACCAGATACAGTCTCTCCAGCTCCTATGGAGTGTGGCACACCAGACTTGGCGCCTATTTTGGCCCTGTCTCCTATCTCTATATGCCCGACAATACCCACCTGGCCACCCATCATTACTCCTGTTCCAACCCTGGTACTACCGGATATTCCTACCTGACTGACTATGACACAGTTGGAGCCAAGACTGACATTGTGTGCTATCATAACTAGGTTATCTATCTTTGAACCATGGCCTATCCTTGTCTCTCCTATTGCAGCCCTGTCTATGGTGGTATTGGCTCCGATTTCCACATTGTCTTCAATAACCACAATACCAGTCTGGGGAATCTTGACCATGCCATGGGGACCCTGGGCATATCCAAAACCATCTGCACCAATTACGGCACCTGCATGTATCCGCACCTTTCTGCCAATCTTGCATCTGTCGTAAATTACCACATTTGGAAAAATTACGGTCTCCTGTCCTATCTCAACACCGTCACCGATGACAGCACCTGGATAAAGATGGACATGCCGTCCTATAAATACATTTCGCCCAATTACGGCACCTGCCTCAATGGTAACTTCCTTATGTATCGAGCAACCATCACCTATGGTTGCTCTTTGATGGATACCCTTTGGCTCAAAAGGCTTACTGCAGAAAAAGTTGGCAGCAATAGCATAGGCCAGATAGGGATCCTTGACAAAGATAACATTTTTGGGGGGTTCACCAGCCCAGTTTTCAGGCAACAGAAAAGCCCCTGCCTTTGATGAGGCCACCTGTGGTGCAAGTGTGGAACTTACAGCAAATGACACCTGGTCCTTAGTGGCTGCATCGAGACTTGAGATGCCGCTGACCGTAAAATTCCCATCGCCCTTGAGTCGTCCGCCAACAAGTTGGGCCAAATCCTTAAGGGAAATCTTTTTTGCCACTAAAAGTTGCCTCCCATCCTAAATTCCCAGTTACTTTTGTCATCTCCTGGCTTTCTATCAAAATTGTATCCCCATTCAACCCTGAGAGGTCCCATTGGAGAAAGCCATCTTATACCGGCACCTGCTGACTTTCTCAGATCGGTAATGTCAAAACCCTCATCTGAATCTTTGTCCCAGACATTACCCACATCCAGAAATACAACGCCATTGAGTCCCATTTCTTTCAGCAGTGGAAAAATCACTTCGCTTTGGACAAACCCCATATATTCACCACCAATGCGTTCATCTGTTTCTGGATCCCTGGGGCTCACATCACCGTATTTGTAACCTCTGACAGTATCCAAACCGCCCAAGAAAAATCGCTCATAAACAGGGAGTTGGCCGCCAGGCCCATCAACGACATATCCTGCACCTGCCCGAATATGCCCAACAAAAAAGTGCCATATGGGATGATAGTATCCCAGTTCACCACGGAACTTCACAAAAGATGCATCTCCTCCCAAAAATCCACCAGCATACTCCAAAGACAGATCGCTCTTCCAGCCCCTTGTAGGATTAAAGTATCTGTTCCGCGAATCATAAGTAAGACCAGCACTCAGAGACCTGGTGGAGGTGATATCCATGGAATTTCTTATGATGTAAGATGCGTTATCATCGATATCGGAAAGATCTGTCTCATCGATCCTGCCGCCAAAGAAAAAACTCAGGTTATCCGTAAGCGGGTATCCAAACCTTAATGCCCCTCCAACACTGTCCTTGGTATAGTCAGAGTAATCATACTGCCAGTTGTATACATCCATACCAAGGGAAAGCCTGGTATCTCGAAAGTAGGGTTCGAAGAAACTCAGGGAAAATCTTTGTGTGCTTCCTCCGATTATCCCTTTAAAGCTGAGGGTCTGGCCTTTGCCTAGAAAATTCCTTTGGCTGATCTCACCCATAAGGATGAGGTTGTCTACCGAGCTGTAACCTGCGCCTATGCTAAAGGTGCCAGTTGGCCTTTCCTTTACCTTGACATCAAGGTCCATATGGGATTCATCCTGGGCAGGCTTGGGAGTAATCTCAACATCCTCAAAATATCCAAGCCTTCTAAGACGATCGTTACTCTTTTTAAGCCCTGTAGCACTAAAGGGCTTAAGCTCCATTACCCTGAGTTCTCTTCTTATTACCTTGTCACGGGTCCTGGTATTGCCGGCAATATTTATGCGATTAAAATAGACCTTTGGCCCCTTGTTGACCACAAGTGTGATGTTTACGACTTTTTTATCAGGGTCCTTTATTATGCGGGGCGTAATGGTACAGTGAGCAAAACCCTGATCCGAATACATGTTGGTCAGGGTCATGATGTCCTTTCTCAGGACCTCCTGTGAGAAGTAATCCATGTTCTGGATTTCCAGATGACTCAGCAGCTCATATTCATCCTTGAAAAAATCCTGCTCTATATCTATCTTGCCTACTCCGTAACGCTCCCCCTCATGAACAGGAATAACTACGTATATGTCCGCTCCCTTTCGTTCGATCTTGGGTTTTCCAACCTTGGCATCAACATAGCCATGATTATGGTAAAAGGCCGTAAGCCTTCCAACATCCCTTTCTAGTGCGTCCCACTTCAGCACGCCAGCATTGCCCTTTACCAGGCTAACTATATTTCTAAGGCTTGGGGTCCACCAAGGCTTCTTCTCTGTCACCTCCATAATGCCCTTGAGTTCATCCTGTGAAAAAGCCTTCACTCCCTCTATCTTGATGGACTTGATATGAACCTTTTCTCCTTCGGTTATCTCAAAGATTACATCTGCTGCCTGATTCGAAACCGGCCTGATAGACACAGCAACCGTGGTGCCGGCATAACCCTTTTCTGCATACAGGGCCTTTATCTTCTCTGCATTTTCCTGAAGGCTCTTGTCCTTTATAACCGTGTAAGGTTTCAGATCTAGAACATCTTTTATTTTATCATCGCTTATCTCTTTGTTACCTTCAAAGATTATTTTTCTTATAGCCGGCTTCTCTCTCACCATAAAAGTGACAACTTTACCATGAGAGGTATCTTGAACGTCTACCTCCACATCATCAAAATAGCCCATCTTGTAAATAGACTTGATATCCTCAGCAATGGTAGCAGGATCATACATGGCTCCCTTTTCTGTCCGGATATTGGCTAGAATGGCATCGGTGCCCACCCTTTTATTTCCTTCTACCTGAACGTCTGCCACCTTGAAGGGTGTTTGAAAATCGTCCGTGATCTTGACTGCAAGCAACTTGACCAGGCTCTGCAGCCTGTCTTCTGGACCCTGGACAAAGGCTACCATGGGTTTCTTTTCATCTGATGCCTTGCTAACAACAAAAAAATCAAGGCTCAAGACATGCCCAAGCTTAGAAACTGTACCGTAGACGCCATAATCGGCGCCTTTGGCCACAACAAGCTCCTTGGCCCTGGCCGGAGTCGAGGGAATCCTATCAACGCTAATAACACGGTGCCCCCTGGCCTCAAGCTCGGAAGCAAGGCTAGTTTTTACATTTTCTGTAATCCTAGCTCCCGTTCCAGGGCCTATGTAATCAGGAGTAAAGAGTATCACAGAGGCAGGAATTGCCTTGTTCGATAAATCCTGCCAAGAAGCCATGGCGGAGACAGGAAAACAAGATGCAAAAACAACGCACAACAGAAGAATAAGTATTGCCATGATTCTGCTTAAAGTTGACATCTCAGGCCGCCTCGTCCATCACGAACTCTGCAAGCCCTTCTTTTGGAATATCATAGGCCCTTCCAGCCTTCAGGCCTATGCATCTGTCAGTCATAGAGGCAAGGTTAAGATTATGAGTAACGATTATCAAGGCAGCCTTCACCTCCTGTCGAACCTTAAACAACAGTTGTGCCACCTTCTGTCCACTTTTTTCATCCAGGTTCCCAGTTGGCTCATCAGCCAGAATAAGCCGGGGATTGCGTACAAGAGCCCTTGCCAAAGCCACCCGCTGTTGTTCTCCGCCAGATAGTTTCTTCACGTTAAATTCCTCTTTTCCACCAAGTCCAAGATAATCCAGCAACTGCCTTGCCCTTTCCGTAGAATCTTTTGGATTCTCGCCAGCCAAAAGACAGGGCATCATTACATTTTCCAAACAATTAAACTCAGACAGGAGATGATGAAACTGAAAGACAAACCCTATCTCCTGATTCCTAAAAACCGACAGTCTTTTATCTGACCATGAAAAAACATCCTCCGAAAAATGGAGAATCGTTCCACTAGTAGGCCTGTCAATGGTTCCTATAAGGTGTAACAGGGTGGTCTTTCCCACTCCTGATGCTCCCACTATTGAGACGGATTCGTTCTGATAAAAGGCGCACGAAAGCTCGTCCAATACCACCAGAGATTTCCCATCGAGGCGGTAGGCCTTTTTTAAAGACCTTACCTCAACTGCAACATGCTCCTTCTTTTGCTTAATGATTAGAGCCTCCCTTTAAGAAAAAGTTAAGTCAGGAATCTGCTATGAATTTTGACGATTGAATGTTGACAACTGATAACAAAAATAACCACGGCAATCAAGCATTGAGTTGGATCAAAAATCTGGCATATCTGAAACAGCTTCCCTAGCTTTTATAAGTTTTTTTCTAATGCGGCGCTTGTCTGTCTTTTCTTTTGCCTTTTTCAGACCATATTCATATTCTTTGGCCGCCTTCTTAAACTCCTGTCTTGCAAAATATATGTCTCCCATATGTTCAGCTATGATTGGATCGTCAGGAACCAGCTCGCGAGCCTTTTTAAGATAAATATACGCCTTTTTTAAATCTTTCTTCTTGAAATAGAGCCAGCCTAGACTGTCTATTACAAATCCGTCCTTTGGAACAAGTTTTACTGCCTTCTTTAAAAGTTCTTCAGCCTCCCTGAGGTTTTTGCCAAGCTCTGCATAGGTATAGCCAATGTAATTAAGGGCAGGAACATAATCAGGATCTGTCTTTAAAATCATCTTGGCATACCTGATGGCCTCCTCCTTTTTGCCAAGTTTATCTAACAACATCACAAGGCTCATTATTAGTGCCTTATTATTAGGATTAGACTTTATACCCTGCTTTAATGTCTTGACTGCCTTGTCAGCACAACCCTCTTTTTCATAAAGTGAAGCTAAGGCTGTAAAAAGATCAACTCTGTGAGGATATTTTTCAATCGCCTTTTCCAATAAGGATGTGGCCTGGGCTCCCTTTCCCTCTTTTTGAAAAAGCCGCGATAACCGAATAACTGCATCAACACCAGTATCACTATTAAGGGGTATAGATGCGTAGATCCCTTCTGCCTCTTTGGTCTTGCCAAGACGTTCAAGAGCAAGCCCAAGGTAAAATGCCACCTGGACGTTGTCCTTCATTTTCTTTCTGAGGTCTTTCAGGATATCCAGGGCCTCTTTTGCCTTGTCAAGCTGAAGAAGTACCAGTGCAAGCCTAAACTGCACGTTAGCATCAGATTTTGCTATGCGTTTTAGCACCTCTATCTGTTTTAAGGCGTCCTCCTGTCGTCCGTTCTCTAAAAAAAGAAAAAGAAGCCTTTGCCTTGCCTTTATGTTGTCTTTTTGTCTAAGAATAACTGCTTCATAGGTGTCTATGGCCTTTTGCACCTGACCTTGTCGCTCAAATACATCCGCAAGCTCGAAAAGGGCTGGAGTAAAAAAAGCATTTCTTTCCAGGGCCTTGTTAAAAAATTTCTCAGCCTCTTTATACCGTTCCTGATCCTTGGCCATCTTTCCAAGGAAATAATAGGCCATAAAGGCCTTGTCAGAATTAAGACTTGCAGCCTTTTCAAGGCTCTTCCTGGCCTTGTCCCACTGGTGGGTTTCAGCATAAAGGGTTCCAAGAACAAGAAGGGCTTGGCTGTTATTTGGATTCTTGGCCAACACCTGTTCAAGGACCTCTATAGCTTCCTTGGTCTTGTTTTGATGAATAAATATCTTGGACAGCAGAAGTAAAAGGTCCTGATCATCGGGATCTAGCTCAAGGGCACGCTGGATCCAATCCTGAGCCTCGTCAAGCTTTCCAAGCCGGATTGATACCTTTGCAAGGGCCTTGATAACGTCCACAGAGCTAGGATCAAGCTCATAGGCCTTTTTGTACCATGAACTGGCCTCCAGCAAGTTACCGTCAAGCTCCTCCTTAAGCCCCATCATATAGGCTGCATAGGAACCTGACTTGGACTCAAGGGGAGTGGAAATTGCCTGGCCTGTCAAAAGGACTAATAACAAAGGAAACAGAAAAAACAGACGCACAACCGTATCATGAAACACATATCTCATCTTAGAAGACCTTATTAACAGAATTAACAAAACTGTTTATACAAATGCAGAATCTGGTACAACATCTGGAAGATTGCTTTCCAGAAATTTGCCAAGCTTTTTCTTCAAGCGGGATTCTATCTGACGCACTCGTTCCCGAGAAACTCCAAACCGTTCACCTATCTCCTGAAGTGTTTTGGGCTCCTCTGCCATAAGCCTTTCCTGAAAGATTATCTTTTCTCTATCTTTCAAACTAGAGGCAAACTCGTCAAGCTTTTCCCTGAGCTTCTCTTTCATCTCCTGGTTGGCTACAACCTGCTCGATTTCAGGCTCCTTACTTGGAAGAAACTCCATATAACTGTCTTCTGAATCGTGTTTGACAGGCGCATCAAGAGAAACTTCCCACGATCCCATGCGCTGTTCCATGTCAATAACGTCCTGCTCTGAAACATTCAAGCGTTTTGAAATAAGTTTAGGAACAGGCTCGAATCCCAAGGCCCTCAAGCTCTCCTTTTCCTTGTTCAGATTGTAGAAAAGCTTTCTCTGGGCTTGAGTGGTACCAATCTTTACCAGACGCCAGTTATCCATTATGAACTTCAAAATGTACGCCTTGATCCAAAAGGAAGCATAATAGGAAAACTTCACCCCCTTATAGGGATTAAACTTTTTTACCGCGTGCATAAGACCAACATTGCCTTCTTGAACCAGATCCAGAAAATTCTGCATCCAGAATTTTTGAAAATCAAGGGCAATCTTCACTACCAGACGCAGATTAGAGGTAGCTATCTTATGGGCAAGAACGGGATTATGTGTTTGATAGTAGGCCGTGGTGAGAGACTCCTCCTCTTTCCTTGAAAGAAGAGGATACTTATTGATCTCAGCAAGATATCTTTGCAGATTGTCTGCCTCAAAGGGAATCAGGTCTTTTGACTCACCAACTGCAGGAAAGGTGTCCTTTTCATTAACAGCTTTGGCCTTTTTCTTGGGCCTTCCCCGCCTCTTTTTCTTTTTCCTCTCTTTTTTAACCGGCATATGCCTCCTCCCTATAGTTTTGCAAGCACCCCTTTGTTAACCTCTTCCATCTTTTCTTTACCTTCCAACTTCTCAACAAGCCTAAGTGCAAATTCTAACGCCGTACCAGGGGCCTGGCTAGTCACCAGAAGACCGTCTGCCACCACCCTATCATCAGAAAGATCGGAATGTCTAACAGCCTCACGGCAAACAGGGTGACATGTTATCTGTTTGCCCTGGCTCAAACCGTGCCTGTCAAGGACAGTTGGAGCAGCGCATATGGCACCAACCATGCGTCCCCCATCAATCTGTTTCCTGAGCATGCCTACAACCCGTTCGTCCTTGGCCAATGTTTCTGTGCTATCCAAGCCGCCTGGCAATATTATTAAATCAAACTGTTTGTCCAGGACCTCATCCAAAGCAGCATCTGGTACTATCTTGACATCCCTAGCAGATGGAACAGGTGATTTGTCCAGCCCTACTATCAAAACCTCTATCCCGGCCCGCCTCAGTATGTCCACCACTGCAACTGCTTCCAGTTCTTCATAACCAGGGGCAAGAATAATGGCTGCTTTCTTAGACATATCATCCTCCCAGATTTATATTGTATCGTTGTATTTTACGTCACAATGACCAGGCTGTAACCAGTTGATGCTACTTGGACAGAACCGGTCAAGAAGGATTAATCACTTGAAGCCTGTGAGAAAACAACTATCTTTCAAAGGCTTGAAAAATTGACACAAACAAATTCTATAATATTTAAACTGATATTACAAATCTTATGACACGTAATGAATGCAATCCAAAAACTCAATGCCCCAAACTGGCCCTGATAGGAAGGCCCAATGTAGGCAAATCGTCCCTTTTTAACAGGTTAACCAGGTCCAGGGCCGCCCTTGTGGCAGAAACCCCTGGACTTACCAGAGACAGGAGATATTCCGTTGCGACACTTCCTCACGGCGAAATCACTTTGATAGATACCGGAGGAATAAGCACTGACCTGGATGATCCATTGGCCAGAAGCGTAATGGATCAGACCATACAGGCCGTGGAAGAAGCAGACGCACTGATAATGATGTTTGATGGCAGCCAGGGCCTCACCCCAGATGATCTGGAGCTGCTCAACATGGTCAGAAAATCTCATAAGCCGTTTTTGGCAGTGGTCAACAAGATAGATTCCAGGGAAAAAGAGGCGAATCTGGCTGAATTTTATGAAACCGGTCTGGATCATATTATTGCCATATCTGCAAAAAGCGGAAGGGGCGTCAAAAAACTTGCTAAAGAGATCTCCAAACTGTTTCCTGCAACAAAAACCAAGGCCTTGGAAGGAGTCGATGAGAAAGACAGTCACTTGGGAAAAAGCTTTGGACAAGACGAAAAGGATCCAATCAGGGTCAGCGTGGTAGGTAGACCTAATGTCGGTAAGTCTTCCATATTAAACCGCATCCTTGGACAGCCAAGAATGGTTGTATCGGATATCCCTGGCACTACCAGGGATGCCATCGACTGCCTGGTAGAAAGGCCACAGTCCAGACCCGTGATATTTGTGGATACGGCAGGGATAAGAAGAAAAGCCAGGGTTAGGGACAAGATAGAAAAGTTCAGCGCCATCAAATCCCTCGACTCCATAAAGGATAGCCACATCTGTATCTGTGTCTTTGACGCCACTGAGGGAATAACCGACCAGGACAAGAGACTGGTTGGCTACACGGCCGAATTTGGAAAAGGCTGCATAACCGTGTTTAACAAGTGGGACCTTGTAAAAGATGACCCCAAGATCAGGCGTCTGTTAAATGAGGAGGCCAAGTTTTTTAGAAAGGTTGTCCCCTATGCTCCCCACCTAAACGTCTCGGCCCTTACTGGCAAAAACATAGAAAAGCTCCTTCCCCTCATTCATCTTGTATATCAAGACTACTGTCACAAGGAGACGACCGGACGCCTTAACCGCATCCTGCGGCAGGCCATGCTTAGGAAAAATCCTCCGGTCACAAAGGGCCATTACCTCAAGCTTTACTATGTAACCCAGACAGGAACATGCCCTCCCACCTTTACGTTTTTTGCAAACTATCCTGAGCTTTTTCCTGAGCATTACATCAGATATCTAAAAAATTTCTTCAGGCAGGAGTTGAACATTCCGCACACACCCATAAAAATAGTCTTAAGGCACAGATAAAATGGCAAACATTGTTAAAATCAAAGGAAAACCCGTGGGAATATTCGGCCTGGAGCTGGCCCTTGCAAAAACACGAAGTCTTGCAAGGCAACAGGGACTTGACAAACACCAAGCGGCACAAATGCTCCTAGAGATGGTTGAAAAGAAAAACTACATCCCTGCTTCTAGCAAATACGACTATATAAAGGCGTTTGAAAATCTTATTGATCAAACAGAACATAAGGAGCATGAATCTGTTACAATCCGGATTCTAGGCCCTGGATGTATCGGATGCAACCAGATAGAAAAGCTGGTGCTTGAAATCCTTGCTGAACGAGGCATTGCAGCCGATATCTTTCATGTCACAGATCGCGATGAAATCCACCGTTTTGGAGTGGAAAAAACCCCTGCCCTTGTCATTGGCAACAGGGTTGTAAGTGCTGGCAAGATCCCCTCAAAGGCCCAGATTGAACAGTGGTTCCTTGAATTTGGCATATCATAGGGCCAGATGAAGTCCCATTTTCCGGTAGATCTCTTTTCTCAGGTCCTTCAAAGGGCCTGCTGTAAGGTCCCGGGGATGGGGAAAATCAAGATCCAGATCCCATGCCACTGTTGCTGGTCTGTCACTTAGCATTATAACCTTATCCCCAAGCTGAAGGGCCTCATCTATGTCATGCGTTATGAAAAGAATGGTCATGTCAAACATCTGATGAACATTCACCATCTCTTCCCTCATCTGTAATCTCGTGACAAAATCCAGGGCACCAAAGGGCTCATCCATGAAAAGTATCTCAGGGTTGGTTATCAGCGCCCTCGCAACCTCGGCCCGCCTTCTCATTCCACCAGAAAGCTCATGGGGATAGTGATCTCCGAAACCGGAAAGTCCCACCAGCTCCAGGTACTCCTCAACCTCATCTCTAGCCTCCTCTGCCGCGTTGGTAAGACCCATTGCAATATTCTGCCTGGCAGTTAGCCAGGGGAAGAGGCCATCTTCCTGAAAGACACACACATGCCTGTTGCTTGGTCCTGTTACAGGTTTTCCCTCTATAAGGACCGTGCCAGAGCTTGGTTTTTCAAAACCGGAGATTATTCTGAACATGGTGGACTTGCCACAACCGGAAGGCCCGATAAAACAGGCAAAACAACCGGCAGGAATGGAAAAATCCAGCCCGTCAAGAACCTTGCAGTCCTCCTGGGGCTCACACTGGGAAAGGAAACGCTTTTTGCTGCGTCTTTCAACGTATGATTTTTTAAGATTTCTGACCTCTATCTTGTTCAACGTCTCATCCTGCTCCATTCAACACTTGGCATTCGTTCAAGAAGACGGATTACATGATCAAGCACCAAACCAATAAGACCAATGGCCACCATTCCAGCAACCACCTTGTCCATCCGTAGAGAATTCCTTGCATCCATTATCAGATATCCAAGGCCGGATTTGACAGCAATCATCTCTGCTGCGACAATAACCAACCACGCTGTCCCCAGGGTTATCCTGAGGGCTGTTATGATTTCTGGAAGTGCTGCTGGCAGTATGACCCTGAGATAGAGTCTGGAACCTTTTAGGCCAAAGTTCTGTGCAACCCTCAGGTATGTCTTTTTTATATTTAGAACCGAGCTTATGGTAAAAACCACCAGAGGGAAAAAGGAGGAGAGAAAAATTAGAAATATTGCCGGCTTATCACCAATCCCGAACCACATAAGGGCCATAGGAATCCATGCCAATGGAGATATAGGCCTTAAAAACTGTATCAAAGGATTCAAAAAGGCCCGAAAGTACCTTTGGCGCCCGATAAACAACCCAAGAGGCACTGCAGTAACTATTGCCAAATAAAAACCCCAGGTTACCCGAAAGAGGCTGGCAATGGTGTTGCGATAAAGCTGACCGCCAAGAACCATTTCCCACATGGCCCCTGCAACAGAATCAGGCCGGGGGAATAGATATTCAGGAATATCAAAAAAAGTTGTTACACTGTGCCAAAGCAGCAAAAGCAAAGAGAATATCAAAAAAAAACCTGCTCGTCTTACTGCCATCTGTTGTAGATCTCCACTTTAGGCAACCTGTCTACAAGACGAAATCTGACCATCTGTTTCCCAATATCCTGGAACTCTTTTGATCTTGGAAGAATGTTCCTGTAACTAACCTCTTTTTTCAAAAGCACCCTTTTTATAAGCCTTGGTTCGAGTCCAAAAAAACGTGCCCCAATGATAGCAGCCTGCCTCCTGTGGGTTTCGATCCACTGGCCCTGCGCAAAAAGCCCTTTTAATAATTTGTCCATTAAACCTTTACGGGCCCTGATGGAATTTTTAGACACTATTACAACACTGGAGATAAACTGAGGCCATATAGATGAGGCATTTTTCAAGATTCTGCCTGCTCCCATAAGCTCTGCCTGCGTAGCGTAGGGTTCACCTACTATGTAGCCGTCTATAGATTTAGAAGCCAGGGCAGAGGGCATATCTGGAGGAGGCAGTTCCACTCTTGTTACACTGTTAGGATCTATTCCTCTTTTTTCCAGCAAGATCAAAAGAGCCAGATTTTGCATGCTAAACCTGATAGGTATGGCAACAATCTTATTGCGCAGATCCGTGACATCTCTAATGTCAGCAGAATTTGAAACTACAAGCCCTGTTCCGTTCCTGTGGCCAAGAAGTGCAATCTGAACCGGAACGCCTTGATCCATGAGAGACAAGGCAATGGGAGCCAGGATAAAGGCTGCATCCAGCTCTCCGCCCTTAACCGCTTCAATCATATCTGGCCAAGACGTAAACTTTACCGGAATCACGTTTCTTTTGAAAAAGACCTGCCGATCCATTCCAACTGGTAACAATAGATGGCAGGTGATTGGCAAATATCCCACCTTGAGCCTGTCCCTTGTTCCACTATTGGCGTCTATGGAAAAACGAAGCAGCGTTATAGAAACAAGCCACACCAGGGCAAGAGTGAGAGCAATAGACTCGGGTGGCACGTTTTTTAATCTTTTTACACAGTTCACAGCATTTTTATCGGCACCTGGGAACAATCTTGTTAATATCTGATACGCCAAAAATTAATTTTAGATAGCCGCCAATAAAAGTTGTCATGTTGCAACAAAAAACAAATCCAATTAATCAAAAACATCTCTTTGCATCTTATTTTGAGTAATCTTTATCTCTAGCTTGGACTTGCCCGGATATGCATAACTGTTTAGACTAACAGCCACTTCATGCAGGTTAGGCTAATATTTCTAATTGCGGGGTGACAGATGAAAGAAATCGTCAATGTAGGAATTGTTGGTTTTGGCACAGTGGGAAGTGGAACTGCAAAGATACTCCTTGAACAGGGTCAGTTGCTGCAAGCCAGAACATCCACTCAAATAAGTCTCAAATGGATCTGTGATATGGATATCACCACTGACAGAGGATTTGAGGTCCCCAAGGATATTTTAACTACCGACATAAATAGTCTTCTAGATGATCCGGAACTGGATATTTTGGTTGAGCTCATTGGAGGAATCGAACCTGCTCGCACCTTTATCTTAAAGGCAATAGAAAAAGGCAAACATGTGGTAACTGCCAACAAGGCCCTACTTGCAACACATGGTTTTGAGATCTTTGAGGCAGCATCTCGAAAGGGAGTGGAAGTGGGTTTTGAGGCAAGTGTTGGTGGTGGCATTCCGTGCATAAAAGCCTTAAAAGAGGGGCTTGTTGCAAACAACGTCAACACAGTGCTTGGCATTATGAATGGCACTGCCAACTACATTCTGACAAGGATGACCCAGGAAGGGCTTGCCTTTGATGCCGTATTGAAACAGGCCCAGGATCTTGGCTATGCAGAAGCTGACCCCACCTATGATATTGAGGGAATAGACACGGCCCACAAACTTGCCATCATGTCAACCCTCGCCTTTGGCCAAAAAATAGGACTGTCTGACATATATACAGAGGGCATCTCGAAGATTACCCCGCTTGATATCTCCTTTGCAACCGAACTTGGATACAGTATCAAACTGCTGGCCATTGGGAAAAAAAACAGCGATCAGCAGGTTGATGTCAGGATTCATCCCACCATGATTCCAAAAGACCATCTCCTGTCCCAAGTAAATGGGGCATATAATGCTGTTTACTTTGTTGGCGACAGCGTTGGTAAAGTCATGTTATATGGAATGGGTGCAGGACAGATGCCAACAGGCAGTGCCATTGTTGCGGACATAGTGGACATATCGAGAGACATTGTAAGGGGCTGTCCAGGCAGGGTCCCTGCCCTGTCCCTGCCTTTTGAATCCATTAAAGAGCCTTCCATCAAGCCAGTGGAATCTGTCTCGTGCAAGTACTATTTCCGTTTCTCTGTGAAGGACAAGCCAGGAGTGCTTTCTAGGATCGCTGGTATCCTCGGCAAAGAGGAGATCAGCATACACTCTGTTGTCCAAAAAGGCAGGGCACATGAAACCTCATCGGTTCCAATTGTGATGCTTACCCATGAGGCAACAGAAGGCAAGGTGAAAAAGGCACTAAAAGAAATCGATTCTCAGGACTTCATACTGGACGAAACAATGATTATCCGTATAGAAGACATGAAGGCGTTGGAGGAATCATAGCCATGGCTGATGCAAAGTCTGTCAAGGAAAAAGAATCTACAAAAGAAGAATTCGAGCCCATTTCCCATCCAGTTGACAAGTATGTTGTGCTTATCGGGGACGGCATGGCTGACTTCCCAATTGAAAAACTGGGCAACAAGACAGCCCTGCAGGCAGCCCGTACCCCCTTTATGGATTTGTTGGCAAGGCTTGGTGAGTTTGGCCTTGTTAAGACTATACCAGATGAGCTCCCACCTGGAAGTGACGTTGCCAACATGTCCCTTTTGGGCTATGACCCGCATAAATACTACACAGGCAGAGGGCCCCTTGAAGCAGCAGCCATGGGTGTGAAGATGAATCCAGAAGACGTGGCATTCAGATGCAACCTTGTAACCCTTGCCTTCAGAGACGGCCGAGTATTTATGGATGACTACAGTGCAGGGCACATTTCCACTGAAGAGGCCTTGGTGCTTATTTCTGAGCTGGCCCAAATAGTCAAAAGCCGCTCTTTTGAGCTCTTTCCTGGAGTAAGCTACCGCCATCTGTTGTTGTGGCGAGGAGGGCCAGAAGGACTTGCAACGGTTCCTCCTCATGATTACACAGGCCATGATGTAACCGAGGCTTGGAGGGTTTACGAAGAAGAGCCCCTACTCTACGAAGTACTAAAAAAGGCAATCAATCTATTTCACAGGCACCCTGTAAATCTGAAGCGCATAGAACAGGGCAAGCGTCCAGCCAATGCCATCTGGCCCTGGGGTCAAGGCAGAAAACCGGTAATTGCTACAATTCCCCAACAGTACGACCTCGAGGGTTCAGTGATTGCCGCTGTAGATCTCATTAAAGGGCTTGGCAGATGGGCTGGCCTTGACACACCCACTGTTAAAGGGGCCACCGGATATCTTGACACGGACTTTCATGCCAAGGCCCAGGCAGCCCTTGAAGCAATAAAGGAAAAAGACATTGTTGTGGTTCATGTTGAGGCTCCGGATGAGGCAGGACACATGGGAGACATAAATGAAAAAATCAAGGCCATTGAACGCTTTGACAAAGAGGTGGTTGGAACCGTGTTTGACGGTCTGAAGAATATGGACTGCACCTTCCGTCTCCTGGTGGTGACTGATCACTATACACCTGTATCCATCAGGACACATGCCAGGGGGCCTGTACCCTTTGTGATCTACGATGCCCTTGATGTAAAAGACAATCCCGACGTGTGTTTTGATGAAGTATGGGCAGAAAAGTCAGGAGTCATATTTGAAGAGGGACACAGACTTTTCCCCCACTTCATAGGGGCAGAACCAAGATATGTGGAGCTTGATCCTAAAAAGAAAAAGTAACACACAAACATGAAAAGGGAATTTGAACTCAAGTGGGGGCAACCGGTCTCTTACAGGGTTATTTACGGAGATACCGACAGGGCAGGAGTGGTCTATTATGCAAATTACCTAAGGCTATTTGAAATAGGACGCACGGAATGGATGAGGGACATGCTTGGCAGGGCCTATAGAGATCTGGAAACATCGGGCATTCTCTTTCCCGTGGTGGAGGCCCATGTTCGCTACAAGGCGCCAGCAGGCTATGACGACCTCCTTACCATCTATACTGCCCTTGAAGATACATCCAAGGTAACCCTGACCTTTTACTACGAGATCAAACGCCTGGACAGAATTCTCGTTACAGGGAACACCAAACATGCAGCAGCAGATTCTAGAGGCAGACTAAAAAGAATTCCCGAGGACATCTCATCGAAGATAAAAGGCCTTTGACAAATACTTTCAGACAGGATCATGACATACATTCCTGAAGACATCCTTCAAACCATAAGGGAAGCTGCTGATATTAGGCAGGTGGTTCAGGAATTTGTGCCATTAAAAAAACGTGGCAGGAACTGGGTGGGGCTCTGCCCCTTTCATCCTGATAAAGATCCCTCTTTCACTGTTAATGAAGATAAACAGATATTCTACTGTTTTGGCTGTGGAGAAGGTGGTAATGTATTTAAATTTCTCATGAAAATCCAGGGCCTTTCCTTTCAGGAAGCTGCAACCACTCTTGCACAGCGCTATGGCATCACCATTCCTAAAAGACCTGTTTCAACAACAGAAAGAAAAAAAAGAGAGCTTAATGAACAGCTGACAGAAATAAATCTTGCCGCATCCCAATACTACAGCAAACTGCTCTGTTCCTCCCTGTCTGCCCAGCCGGCCAGAGATTACCTTAACAAAAGGGGGCTTGATGAACAGACGCTAAAGGCCTTTAATCTGGGATGGGCAGAAGACAAATGGGATGGGCTTATTGTATTTCTCAAAGAAAAAGGATTTCCTTTAGAACTCGCTGAACAGGCAGGTCTTATCATCAAACGCACAAAGGCCAGTGGCTGGTATGACAGATTCAGGGGCCGGATTACATTTCCCATCAAGGATCACAGAGGCGATATCGTTGCCTTTGGCGCCCGCACCATCGGCCTTCCTGGCCAAGAGGAACAACCTAAGTACATAAATTCTCCAGAATCTCCCATATACCATAAAGGAAAAGTGCTTTATGGCCTGTTCCAAAACAAGTCTTCCATCAGAAAATCCGGCTTTGGACTTTTGGTAGAAGGATACATGGATGTGGTAAGCCTGTGGCAGTCTGGGGTACGTGAGGCTGTTGCCAGCCTGGGTACCGCCCTCACAGAAGATCATGCCAGAAGGATGAAAGGGGTGAGCAGGGACTGGATTTTGTTATTTGATGCTGATGATGCAGGCCTTAAGGCAGCAAGCAGGGCCTTGCCTATCTGTTACAAGACTGGCATAAGACCAAAGGTCCTTGTCTTGCCCAAGGGAGAAGACCCTGACAGTTTTGTGAGGCAACACGGACAAAAGGAACTCTATTCGCTTTTAAAGGCAGCGCTTTCAGGTATAGATTTTCTTATTGAAACCGGTAAAGAGCGCTTTGGTACAGACACCGAAGGCAGACTAAAGACTGTGGAATTGGCATTGGATGCAATAGCTACAGTGCAAGATCCTGTGCGCAAGTCACTGATGGTGGGACAGGTTGCACAAAAACTGGGAGTAAGGGAAGAAAGCCTGTGGCAGGAACTCAAAAAGAGGACACAAAGGCCAAGGCTAATAAAAAATCTGCCTGGGGAAGGTAAGGATGATAAAAAATCTGCCTCTTCCTTAATCAGGGTTGGAAACAAGGCAGAGGAAAAGGTAATTGGCTTTCTTTTGAGCTACCCGCAGTTTATGGACAGATTTATAGAACTAAATCCGGAACTTTGGATCGAGAACAAGACTGTGTCTGAGCTTTGGTCTGCCATCTTGCACCTCTACTCCATGACTGGCAGGGTAAACCTGTCTGATCTCTATCAGAGACTGGAGCACGATCATGCGCTCAGATCCATGGCTATGCGACTGGCATCGGCCTTTCCACCGTGCACAGATGTTGATTCCATGGTAAGAGATCTGGAGTCTTATTGCCTTGAAAGAAAAAAACGGGCGCTTAGAATGCAGATAATGCAGCAAATGAGGGAACTGGGAGAAGAGGAAGACTCGGAAAGCCTGCTAAAAAGCCTTCAGAGTCTAAGATAAGGCCTTTCACAAAGGGAGGGGTTATGTCCCTGGACAAACGGGAGCCAAAAGTTCTTGATAATGGTATTGAGCCTGAATCACTAACTGTTGAACCAAATCAGGAGGATCTTGCTGGGTCTTCCAAGCTGGACTTTGACAATGAGGTCTTAATTCCTACAAGTGTAGATGAGCCTGTAGAGGACGAGTTGACTCCAAAGGCTGTAACTGATCCGGTCAGACTGTATCTTAAGGAAATGAGTACCGGCAAGGTCCTGAACAGGGAGGAAGAAGCAGAGGTCGCCCGCCTTCTTGAAGAAAGCGAGAGAAACTATGTTTTTTGCGCCTTGCACATACCGCAGGTGGTTGAGGATATAATCACCAGGTTGTCCAAAGATTCAGGTCCCGATGATAAACCCGTACGCACGGTGCAAGAGGAGCGTTTTGCCGGTTACAAGACCACTAAAAGACTGCTAAAAAAGATTAGCGCTGTCGAAAAAAGACGCAGGGAACTCCTTGACAGACTGAAACAATGCTCATCAGAGCCTAGAAAGGTTCAAAAAATAACAGAGGCCATCAGAGATATTCCTACGGAATTGTTAGAAATTCTTGGAAAAGGCAGGATAGAAAAGGCCTTTTTACACATTGTCAGAATTAGCTTTGAACAGTTCATAAGGAATTCTTCCAACGAAACCATGGAAAGCCTGTTCTTCTCTACAGGTCTTTCTGAACAGGCCCTGCATGAAATAGTAAGAAGTTATTACAACGCGCTGCAACGCACCAACTATGCCAGAGAAAAACTGGTCAAGGCTAACCTTCGTCTTGTTGTCAGCATTGCCAAAAGACACGTTAACAAAGGACTCCACCTGCTTGATCTTATTCAGGAGGGAAACATCGGGCTTATTAAGGCAGTGGAAAAATTTGAATATAAAAAGGGTTACAAGTTCAGCACCTATGCCACGTGGTGGATACGCCAGGCAATAACCAGAGCCATTGCGGACCAGTCAAGAACCATCAGGATTCCTGTTCATACCGTTGAAACTCTAAACAGTATAGCCAAAATAACCAAGGCCTTTATCTCCGAACACGGACGCGAACCTACCCCAGCCGAGCTTGCCTCCATAATGAAAATTCCTGAAAAGAAACTTGTCAATATACTGCGTCTCATCAACCAACCCTTATCCCTCGAAAGCCCTATAGGTGAACAGGAAGGATGCGAGCTTCTGGATTTGATAGAAGACAAGAATGCTCTGCCACCTGATGAGCACGCTATTTTGGCAAACTTGACGCAACAGGTGCGTCTGGCCCTGTCTACTCTGACTCCGAGGGAAGAAAAGATACTGAGAATGAGATTTGGCATAGGTGAAGAATCTGACAAAACCCTGGAAGAAGTTGGAAGAGATTTTGCCGTAACCAGGGAACGTATACGCCAGATAGAGGCTAAGGCCCTTCAAAAACTGCGACATCCAAGCAAAAGCAAGCTCTTGAGGAGCTTGATAAAGGGATAGGAACACTTTCCTGAATTCTTTATGCCTAAATAGAAAAAGGCGGCCTTTCACCGCCTTTTAGACCATTCTTACCTGTTTTTTAAGAAACCTTGACCTCAATCTGTTTGGGTTTGGTTTCCTCTGTTTTTGGAAGCTTTATCTTTAAGATTCCCTTTTCGTACTTTGCCTCGATCTTGTCCTTGTCAACAGGCACGGGAATCCTTATTGCCCTTTGAAAGCTTCCCCTTCTCATCTCGATACGATAGAAATTTTCATCCTTTTCCTCTTTCTCTTCCTTTTTCTCACCTTTTATTATTAAGGTATCGCCAGAAAGAGAGACATCAATGTCTTTTGGATCCATACCCGGAATTTCTGCCTTTACAATAACGGCATCCTTGGTCTCGGACACATCAACAGCTGGAACCCAGCCTTCGGTTCTGGGAGCCAGTTCACCTTCCCCAAAAAATTCGGACCAGAGCCTATCCATCTCTTTTCTCAGATTGGATAGCTCTGAGACAGGTTTCCAAGGAGCAAGTTCAAACATTTTTGTTACCTCCTGCTAGTCTTTTTGTTAAAAAGATAAGTATGGAAAAAGGTCAGTCAAGCAACAGCTTTGAACCCCTGAAACAGTTTCAATGCGGTCCAATAGATTTTACAGACCCCATGGGTCGCCATCTTTTGCAAAATATTACCCTAAATTTCACTCCACCTTGCCTGTGTGTAATCAGCGGCCCTTCTGGCTCAGGCAAAACTTCTCTGCTAAGGGCTGTATGTGGGCTCAACAGGGCACGCGTTGGCAAAAGGATCTTAAATGAAAAAAAATATCCTGACAGACAACTGCCCCAGTGGAGAGCCAGGGTTACCCTCCTTCTGCAAGACGCCCCATGCATCCAAGGCACGATCAGGCAAAACTTGGCCTTTCCCTTTTTCTTTAGAAACTGTCCTTACAAACATTTCGATGCTGACAAGGCGGAACTGTTACTTGATCAGGTAGGGCTTGGACACTTTGACCTTGAACACAACATAGAAGGGCTTTCTGGTGGAGAGCGTCACAGGCTTGCCCTTGTCCGGGGTCTTTTGTGGTCTCCGCCTGTACTCCTTTGCGATGAACCCCTGTCCGGCCTTGAACCAGAGCTTGCAGACAGGTGCT
>JAMOVK010000122.1 GCA_027067775.1 Deltaproteobacteria bacterium | reverse complement strand
GCCCTTATTACCTATCCTCAACGGCCTTTAAAGGTGCCAGTTGGAGAGAAATGGATAAACATCAATCTCTACGAACAGGTCCTTGAGGCCTTTGAGGGTGACAGCCTTGTCTATGCCACCTTGATTTCATCAGGACTGCCTGAATTTGAGACCCCAACTGGACTTTTCAGGATCTGGGGTAAGGTTCGAATGGCAAAGATGAGCGGTGGCAAAAAAGGCGTGGACTACTACTTTTTGGAAGATGTTCCTTACCATATGTATTTTTCAGCCGGAATTGCAATACATGGGGCCTATTGGCACGATAATTTTGGCATGAAGCAGTCTCACGGATGCGTCAACCTTGCTCCAAGGGATGCCTATTGGCTTTTCAACTGGACACTTCCCAGGGCGCCAGAGAAAAAGTTTATCAAGGCCTCTCGCTCTAATCCAGGGACCTATGTTTACGTCCACTATTAGCAGTAGTGATTAAAGACGGCTTTGGAGTAACAGGTTTTTCCCTTTTTGAAAGACCACTGATTATGATCACCGGTGTGCCTACCCTCGTGACCTCAAAAAGCTCCTGAACATCGGCATTTCTGAGGGCAATACAGCCTCTTGTCCAATCCCAGCCTATCCCCCCGCCATGAATGCATACAGCCCCTCCAAGCCTAGTAAACCAAGGGGGTCTTTTACCGTGGTCAATGGCATAGACAATGGCTTCATACTGCTTTTTTGTAATGAAACCCAGCCTAAGCCCCCTTTTGGCATCCTCCTTTGATGGATAGCTGATACCAAGGGATTTGTAATACTTGCTGTTTGGATTTTTGTTGCAGATGAAGTACCTGCCCTCTGGAGTCCTTCCGTCCCCTGCCCTAATCTTGTGATTCAATGGATCAGGACCAAGATTTACAGGATAAATCCTCATAAGGGTGTCGCCTGAAAACAGATATAGAATGTGGCGTTTTTTATTGACCACAATCTTGGCATCTTTAAGTGGCTTGGGCAGAGGCTGGTAAAGATATTTGAGATTGTTTCGCCATCTGCAATTACTGTAAGAACGGGATAGATCAAAAAGCGGTACAGACTTTAATGAATAACGGGGAAGTTTTCTCTCCTTGTCTCCGCAACCTGATAATGCAATGCTCATGGCCGACAAAAAAATGATGCAGGCCAATCTGCATACAAGCCGTCTCATTTATTACTCCCCTCCCTGCTTAAATGCAGCTATATCAAGGCTATACGATATTTAGCTAAAAGACAAGTAGTTAGAATAAAATTTATTCAAAATGATAAAGACTATAGAGGACCTGAACAGTTGATTGATATCTGAGAGGTCATGTAAGTAAAAAGATTTATTTTAAAAACAAATGAAGCTCCATTCATTATCAGGCTTAACCAAAGTGAATGCTGTCTTAACATTATCCATAACCAGCTTGAGTAATTTTAAATACCTTGCGCCTGACTACATGCCATATTAACCTTGTGCAAATTAATCACTGGTAAAATCTCAGAAATTTTTTCGACATGGAGGTATCATGCACAATAAAAACAGAGGCATTGTGTGTCTATTTTTCTGCACACTGCTCAGTAGCTTACTTGTTGTCAGCCACAGCCCGAAGGTCTGTGCAGCAGACATGAATCTTGTCATAGACAACATGCCAAGGGTCTTTGGCCTTGGAGTAGGATTTGCTCCAGATTATGAGGGTTCTGACGACTACATGGTGGGAGTTGCTCCCTTTGCACGATTTCAATTCAAGGGTCACCAGCAGTATATCCTAATAAAAGGCTATGAATTACAGATCAACCTTATTGATCACTCCTGGTTCCGTTTAGGTCCTTCTGTAAACTATCACTGGGGAAGAGATCATGATGTGGATGACTCGGTTGTAAAAAAAATGAAGAAGATCGATGACACCATTGAGGCAGGCGGTTTTGTTGGTGTAGAATTTATAGATCAGGACAATCCTCGCAAACGTTTCCTTGCAGATGTTGATTTTCTTACTGATGTAGGCAATGAACACGATGGATACACAATAACCGCAAGCACAAGATTCTGGTATCCGTTATCCCAGATGTTTGACTTTGGTTTTGGAATCGTGCTCTGTTATGCCAGTGACAACTATATGAAAACCTACTTTGGAGTAGACAAAAAGGATGCGATCAGAACCGGGCTGCCTGTCTTTGATGCGGACAGTGGTGTAAAAGACATAAGGATAAATCCCGTGTTTGTAATGCATCTCAATATGAACTGGCACGTGGCAGCAGGTGTCCAGTACAGACGTTTAGTCAGTGATGCGGATGACAGCCCGGTTGTAGACAAGAGGGGATCATCCAACCAGTGGATTGGTGGTCTTGGACTTGCCTACAGCTGGTAGTCCAATTAATACTTGGAGGTGTGTACTTTGAAAATCAACAAGACTTGTTACAACAAACGGCTGATTGGCCTTCTAGCCATCCTGTTTCTGGCACTGACAACGGCCAGCGCCATTGCCTCAACAGCCCAGGAGATAGACAAAAACGTTGACAAGGCCCTTCAGGAACTTTTTGCCAAATCTCCTGAGGCACGTCAGCTTGCCAAAATGGCCAAGGGGATATTGGTCTTCCCCAAAATATACAAGGCCGGTTTTATAGTGGGAGGCCAGTATGGTGAAGGTGCCCTGAGGGTAAACGGGCGTTCTGTAGCCTACTTTAAAAGTGTTGGGGCCTCTTATGGCCTCCAGGCAGGAGTTCAGTCCTTTGGATACGCCCTTTTCTTTATGACTGATGATGCATTAAAGTACATATTGAACAGCAACGGTTGGGAAATCGGTGTGGGGCCAAGCATTGTTGTAGTTGATGCAGGAACAGCCAAGAACATAACTACTACAACGGCCAAAAAAGACATCTATGCCTTTATTTTCAGTCAAAAAGGTCTTATGGCTGGCCTGGGTCTACAGGGAACAAAGATAACACCCTTCCATCCAGAAGGTTCCCCCCAACACCATTAATAGACCTTAGAATTGCTAAGTCCACCAAAGGTCCCTTGGCAGGTTTCAAGGGACCTTTTTTTGTCCGAGACCAATTGAGTCACCATGTCCAAAAACTTGAAAGTTAAACATGCAAGTAAACGGCCAGAGCTTCTTGCTCCTGCAGGCAGCATGGAAGCCTTTTTTGCAGCCCTAGAGGCAGGGGCTGATGCCATTTATGTTAGCCCAAAGATATTGAATGCAAGGGCATATGGCAAAAATTTTTCTATTGGCCAGATAGCAGATCTCACCCAAACTGCCAAAACAAAAGGCGTAAAGCTGTTTGTAGCCCTAAATTCCTTAATGAAGGAAAACGAAATACCACAATGCCTAAGACTTCTTTCACAACTTCAGGAAATAGGCGTTGACGCCTTAATTGTTCAAGATCTGGGCATAGTGCAGCTTGCCCAAAAATATTTTCCCTCTCTTCGTCTTCATGCCAGCACCCTTATGACCATACACAACAGCCTGGGGGTAGAGACCTGCAGACGCATTGGCTTTTCCAGAGTGATACTTGCCAGGGAACTAACCCTCAAGGAGATAGGAATGATCGCCAACAAGGCTGCGATAGAAACAGAGGTCTTTGTTCACGGCGCCATGTGTTTTTCAATATCTGGGCTCTGCAAATTCAGCAGTTTTTTTGGTGGAAAATCAAGTACAAGGGGACGCTGCGTACAGCCTTGCAGGAGGCTTTACAATTGGGCCGGCAGAAAAGGAACCTTTTTCTCCATGGATGATCTTTGCGCCCTGGAGCTTGTCCCTTCCCTTTGCAAGTCTGGGGTTACCTCTTTAAAGATTGAAGGCAGACTTAAGCCACCAGGCTATGTATTTCATGTGGTCAAAGGGTACAGGACCATCCTGGACTCCCATGAAAAGATATCGGAACAGGTCCTCACTACGGCCATGGAAGAAATTCAAAAGGCAATGGGACGCCCATTAACCAAGGGATTTTATCTAAGCAAAAACCCCACAGATCTTATCAGTCCCACAAGAACGGCAAATACAGGGCTTTACGTTGGAAAGGTAACATCTTACGACAAAGGCCGTTTGACATTTGATGGCAGACAAAAAATCCTTCCTGGAGACAAGATTAGAATAGTCATCAGAAAAAAAGACAAACAACTTACTGCCCGTATCAAGTCTGTAGGTCCACAGGGAGTGCTTACCCTAGACAAGGACACCCTGGCTGGAAATTTTGGCACCCAAACTGTCGGTGCACTCGTATTTAAAACAGATACAAAGGAGCATGACAGAAAGAAGTGGACTCACGTAACACTCACAAGATTTAAGGATAAAAGCATCTTGAAAAAGGCCAGGGCCAGGGCAGACAGGATATTTTCAAGACTCCAGGAACAAAAAAGGTCAAAACAGACACACAGAACAGAACCAGAGGTGATCTTTTTCCTGAAAAATTTAGATCTGGGAAAAAGACACTCTAAAAAAAGATACCCCCTCCCTATTCTCCTTCCCCTTTCAAGAAAAAACCTTGGTGACGCCCAAAGGATGTTCAAAAGTGCCGCTGAAAGAAAAAATGTTATATGGCATCTACCCCCCATCTGTTTTGAACAAGACATCAAAAAACTTGGCAGCCTGGTTGATGCTGCAAGAAAAACAGGTTTCTACCAGTTTCAGATATCAAACCTCGGCCACCTGCACCTTCCCTTAAGGGGCTGCAAGCTTACCTCTTCCTATGAATTAAATGTACTAAACTCCCGGGCCATAGAAAAATTGCAACAGCTAGGGATACAAAGGCCCCAGTTCAGCGTGGAAACAGACATAAAAAACATGAAAGAAGCCCTGAACCACACCCTGGCCAAGGTCTCTCTGACCGTTTACGGCTTTATACCCCTCTTTACAACCAGACTCCAACACAGGACCTATCAGCAAAAAAAACCGGTTGAAAGCCAGAGAAAGGAAAGGTTTTTTTGGCATAGAGGCAAAGATTATGGATGCCTATATCCTAGCGCTCCAGTATCCTTTGTCCATCTTGCCCAGAAACTTGTTGAAATCGGGGTAGATACCTGGATTGTTGACCTGCGCTTTAGTCCTGGTAAAAAACAAAAAAATTTCAGAATACCTTCCTCTTGGAGGGGACTTAAGAACCTGCTTAGGGGCCGCAGATTCAATATGGATACCAACCTTGAGTAACCCTACTGCTCTTCAAAAAGCCTCAAGATCGTCCTTGGTTCAAACTCCAGGGCCTTTACAGCTGGATATAGACCGGCTGATACCCCGGTAAGGAGGGAGAGTATGATGGAGATCCATATGGTGTCAATAGGCACAAAAAAAGGCCAACGGGCTGCAAGCTGCACAATAACCCCTACAAATATGGAAAAGATGATGCCAACGCCAGAACCCACCAGGCTAAGTATCATAGACTCTGAAAGAAATTGAAAGAATATGTCTTTTTTCCTTGCCCCTGCGACCCTTTTGATTGCAATCTCTAAGAGCCTTTCATATATGGAAAGGGCCATAACGGCAAGTATGCCAAGAGTCCCCACGCTAAAGGCTACAAAGGCAACTATTCGGCTCAGCGTTGAAAAAAGCCTCAGGGTCTTAGAGGCAGTTCCCTGGACCTCCTGATAGGTATTTAGGGTAAAATCCCTCTTCCCATGTCTCATAACAAGAAAACGGTCGATATCTCTTATGGCTTCATCAAGCTCCTGCCTGGAAGTCACCTGCACAACCGCCCCGTCTAGGAAATCCACATTTTCAAGCACTGTCATCTCGGTGCTTAGGGGAACAAACAGTGTTTCATCAAAGTCCTCGTTACTAAATCCCCCCCTTTTTTTTAGGACTCCAATCACCTTAAAGGACACTCCCCCGATATCTATCACCCTTGCCAGTGCATTAGAACCTGTTTGAAAAAAGGTGGCTGCTGTTTTCGCACCAAGGACTACTACCTTGCGTTTCCTTTTCACATCATCTGGCACAAGGATTCTGCCCCTGTCAACCTTATAATCAAGCAGGTGAAAGTAGCTGGGTTCCACCCCGCTAATCAAAAGGCGGGATTCATTAGCCTGTGCCTTTACGGAAAGGGAGCATTTTTTTATAGCACTGGCATCTTTCACAAAGGGGATCTTCTGTCTTATCTGTCTTATGTCTTCCAGTTTTAGCGTGGTATATCGAGAAAACTGTATCCTTCTCTGACCTATAGACTTAACCTGTCCCGGAACTATCATGACAAGAAGGGCACCAAGTTTACCAAGCTCTGCCTCCACCTTTTTCTTCATACCCCCACTTATTGTATCCATGAGGACAAGAGATGTTGCCCCCATGGCTATACCCAGCAAGGCAATAAAGGTCCTCTTTTTGTCTACACTTAGATAGGCAATGAGTTCTCGAATGGATATGATCACAGTCTCGTCCTCAAGGCCCTGACAGGCTCCCATTTGGAGGCCTTAGATGCTGGGATGGCAGCTGATATGAGGCCTGTCAGAACCGAAAAAAACAGTGCTGCAGCGTAAGACAGCCCTGGATAGACAACTGGAATTCCAAGTCTTGGCATAAGAAATCTGATACCTGTAAGGCCAGCTATAGTC
>JAMOVK010000121.1 GCA_027067775.1 Deltaproteobacteria bacterium | reverse complement strand
AGGCTTGCAGTCTATTTAGTAAGCTTTATTGCAGTAGATATAGGACTTGCCCTGATTGCTTGTATTCTCTACACAGCATGGAAAACAGGTCGGTTGCTACCTTAAAAGTTTCCTGAATTCAGGTAAAAAAGAGATTTTTGATTTTAAAATTCTGTTTTCACCTCTCTATTCTCTATTAAAAGTTTCCAGCTTTGATATATTAGGGCCAATGGAAAGATTTTATGAGCAGATAACTTTTATCTTTGACCGTTTACATGGCTTCTGGGAACATGAAGAGCTTCATAGGAAGATCTCCATAGGCCTGGTTCTCCTGTTCTTGTTCAGTCTTTTTGTCATTGAACTGAATCGCAGAGGCCTATTGCCTGCCCAGGCTGGTCAACTTATCCCAGAGAATCATTTTCACGCGGTCCAGGCCGCATTTGTAGTAATCCTTATATTAGAGGTGATAAGTTTAATATTTGTGTTGCCGTGTTCTTTTTCTCGTTCCGTAGGCAAGCAGTTTGAGATTCTGGCTCTCATTTTGATGCGTAACGCCTTTAAGGAGCTGGCCTATTTCCCCGAACCCATCACTTTTGCAGGAAACCAAGATAAGGTGCTCCATATCCTGGCCGATGGTTTCGGTGCTCTTTTAATATTCGCCCTTCTTGGGCTTTATTATATGCTTCAGAAGCGCTGGGCAAAGAAGGTGAGATGGTCTTCCGAACTGTTTGAATTTGTAGCAGCCAAAAAGGCCATATCAATGGTGTTGCTGACAATTTTTATAGGCATGGGTAGCTGGAACCTGTATGCCAACGCTCTAGGAATAGCCCAGACAGATTTTTTTCAGGATTTTTACACCGTACTTATTATTACAGATATCTTGATAGTGTTAGTAGCACAGTGTTTCAATCCATCTGCCAGTTCCATTTTTAGAAATTCCGGTTATGCCCTTTCTACCATGATTATTCGGTTGGCACTGGTTGCTCCTGTTTACTATAATGTCCTGTTAGGAACCGCAGCTGTAATTTTTGCCATAAGCCTCACTTTCATCAGTTATAGGCTTTTTTCTGAGGAACCATAAACTGTGTTGTGGCTATTAGGTACTTTAAGACTTGCTAAAATTCTGAAATATTCTCTTGTACGCCTTTAGTTGCGGCCTTGTTTTTTAAAAGTTCTAATGACCTTACTTGCCACCAGCACGTTTTCGTTCAATTTGTTGGCAATAAAGTCTTCGACATTTCGAATAGTTGTCTCAGCTATATGAGTCAGTGCTTCTTTGGTAAAGTAAGCCTGATGGCCAGTGACAATAACATTTGGAAAAGTGAGCAGTAAAAGGAAGACCTCGTCTTCGATAATCTGTTCGGAAAGGTTTTTGTAGAATATGTCTCCTTCTTCTTCATAAACGTCCAAGCCCGCTCCGCCCAAGTGTTTTGTTTTGATGCTATCTATAAGGGCGCGGGTATCTATGATGGCGCCTCTGCTGGTGTTGATAAGCAGGGCCCCCTTTTTCATAATGGCAAGCTTGTCTCTATCTATTAGGTGAAAGGTGTCTGGTGTCAGGGGAATATGCAAGGTGACAATGTCAGACTCCCTAAGCAGATTATCAAGAGCCACGTAGGTTCCTCCATACTTTATTACCTCTGGATTCTCTATGAGATCATGGGCCAGGACATTCATGCCAAAGCCCTGGCCAAGGATTTTGGCAACTACAGTGCCTATCTTGCCAGTGCCTACCACTCCTACGGTTTTGCCATGCATGTCGAAACCCATCAGTCCATCCAAAAGAAAGTTTTCTTCTCTTACCCTGTTGTAGGCCCTGTGTATCTTGCGATTTAGAGTAAGCATGAGTCCAACAGTGAATTCCGCTACGGAATAAGGAGAATACTTAGCCACCCTCATGACAGTGATGCCTAACTGTTCCGCAGTCTCCAGGTCCACATTGTTGAACCCTGTGCAGCGAAGAAGTACTAGTTCGATGCCAAAGGAAGCCAGATTCTCTAACACCTGTTTTCCTAGGTCGTCATTGACAAAGCAGCAGACGGCATCGAATCCTTTAGCCATAATTACCGAATCTGGCTTTAGCTGGGCCTCTGTAAAATGAAATTTACAGAGACCTTTTCGGTTTGCCTTGGTAAGAAAATCCCTGTCGTATGAACGGGCACTGTATACCAAAATTTTCATGGCTATTCCTCCTACAAAACCCATTTGAGGTGAAGGCTTAGGACAGGGCAAGACCGCCGTTTTCAATATAATTCTAGAGATCTAAGGCGGTTATCAAGTCAAGCAGACGTCTGGAATAACCGTATTCATTGTCATACCATACTTGTACCTTTACCGTGTCCGACTGTATCACCCTGGTTGAAAGTGCGTGTACGATTCCTGAATTTGTATCACCAATTATGTCAATGGAGACCACTTCTTCCTCTGTATAGCCCAGGATGCCTTTTAAGTATCCAGATGCAGCTTCTTTGAATGCGTTGTTGACCATCTCCTCAGTAACTTCTGATTTGAGTACTGCACTTATATCGGTCAGAGCACCGTCAGGAATAGGAACCCTAACGGCCAGTGCGCGCACTCTGCCCTCCAGTTCCGGCAACACCCGTGTCGTCGCTATATCACTTCCCGTGGTTGTAGGAATAATGGATACCGCTGCTGCCCTTCCCCTTATCTTTTTCTTGGCAGGTCTGTCTACAAGCCCCTGGGTTGCGGTGTAGGCATGAATGGTAGTGACCAAAGCCTTTTCTACACCGAATTTATCACATAAAACTTTTAAAGCAGGTGCAAGGGAATTTGTGGTGCATGAAGCATTGGATATTATAAAATGCCTGTCTGGATCAAATTCGTTCTGATTCACTCCTAAGACCACCATGAAGTCTGCATCCTTTGAAGGGGCGCTAATAATTACCCTCCTGGCTCCGGCATCCAGGTGTTTGGCAGCAAGATCTCTTTTGGTAAATCTGCCTGTGCATTCTATGACGATGTCCACATCAAGTTTCTTCCAGGGCAGGTTTGAAGGGTCTTTTTCCGAAAAAATTTTGATTTTATGTCCGTCTAGCTGAATATAGTCATTGCCGTAATCAATCTGGAAAGGTGCCTTACCATGGACCGAATCAAATTTGATAAGGTATGCCAGATCTTCAGTGGGTACCAAGTCATTGGCTGCCACTATTGTGAATGAATCGGGCATCATCTCCATATAGTGTCTAAGAACAAGCCTTCCTATTCTGCCCAGGCCATTTATAGCAATTTTTTTCATAGCTTTTTTCTCCTTTTGAATTTATGGTTGTGACAACTTGTAAAAAGAAGATTTCTGGTCATAGTGTCAGCTTCCGTTTTGAGGTAAAATAAAAATACCCAGTAAAAATACCCTATGTACAGCAAATCTCTGCGTCAAGGCAGAATGTAATTTGGTTTCATTGAAGCACAAGGGGCCTGCTATACCAAGTATTGATATATGCTGTTGGGCCATTCTTGACATTTTTAACATAGGTCATATATTATTTTGCGTCTGATATTCGGCCTAGTTTTTTGAATAATCAGCGATGTTGAAGCGGGTGTAGCTCAGTTGGTAGAGTACAAGCTTCCCAAGCTTGGGGTCGCGGGTTCGAGGCCCGTCGCCCGCTCCATCCCTTTTTGAGGTTTGGCTGCCTTATGCTGTTTTAGCAGCATTATGGCAGTGCTTACTTCGATGAGTGGAGGTATAAAATATTTATATCTTTGTCTCTAAAGAAGTGGGCTCTGCCCACTTTTTTTTGTAGTAGACCAGTATAGTTATTTGATTATGAATTTTGAGGAAAGAAAGAAACAGATAGAAAACAAGGTTATCGAACTGGTGGAGCCGCTGACCAATTACAACGGTCTGGAACTTGTCCTTGTTGAGTTTGTAAAAGGTCCCCGGGGCAACATCCTTCGTCTTGTGATTGACAAGGATGGGGGGGTTACCCTGGACGATTGCAGCAGGCTGAGCAGGGTTGTCAGTGATCTTCTGGACGTACATGATCCGGTTCCTGGAAGTTACAATTTGGAGGTTTCTTCTCCGGGTATTAACAGACCCCTTGTACGTCTTGATGATTATCAGAAGTTTTCGGGTAAGAAGATTTTTGTCAGGACTAGCCAGCCAATAGATGGACGAAGGAAGTTCAGGGGTTTGCTTATTGGCATTTCAGACAATGAAGAAGTAATCATCAAGGGGGTCAGTGAGCAGTTTCTGGTCCCGTTCGATCTTATAAATAAGGCAAGATTAGACATTCTTTGACTACAGGATGGAGAAATATGGATTTAGGACTTAAGAGAATTATTGACCAGGTCAGCAGAGAGAAAGGATTGGAGCGCAGTGTTTTGATCTCCGCCCTGAAGGAGGCAATTACCTCTGCAGTGAAGAAACGCTTTGGCTCCAAGATGGATATAGAGGTTAACTACAACGATAATACGGGGGAGCTTGAGGTATACCAGTTTAGGACGGTAGTGCCAGAGGTTAAGGATCCGGTTACAGAGATATCTATTGATGAGGCCAAAGAGCTGGATCCTGAAAGCGAGATAGGGGACAGCATAGGCACTGTGCTGGATATGGATAAGCTTGGCAGGATAGAGGCCCAGTCTGCCAGGCAGATCATTATCCAGAAGATGAAAAGTGCTGAAATGGATGTGATTTACGATGAGTTTAAGGACAGGGAGGGAGAGGTTGTTAATGGCATTGTCCAGAGGTTTGAGCGTGGAAACGTTATTATAAACCTCGGTGGCACAGAGGCCCTTTTGCCTCCCTCAGAGCAGATACCTACAGAAAGCTACAGGCGGGGGGACAGACTGAGGGCATACATAGTTGAAGTGAAAAAGACCCAAAGGGATACCCAGATCATCCTTTCAAGGACCCATCCTGAATTTATCAGGAAGCTTTTTGAGATCGAGGTGCCGGAGATAGCAGACGGGGTTGTCCAGATTATGGGTGTTGCAAGAGAGCCTGGCAGCCGTACCAAGATAGCCGTCAGCTCAAGTGATATCGACGTAGATCCTGTGGGGGCCTGTGTTGGCATGAGGGGATCAAGGGTCCAAACGATTGTACAGGAGTTGAGAGGCGAAAAGATAGATATTGTTCCCTGGAGCCCTGATCCTGCCAAGTATGTCTATAACGCTTTAGCTCCTGCAGAGGTAACCCAAGTCACGGTAGACGAGGCCAATGAGGCCCTTGAGGTGATAGTGCCAGATGATCAGCTTTCCCTGGCCATTGGACGCCAGGGCCAGAATGTACGCCTGGCTGCCAAGCTTATGGGTTGGAAAATAGACGTTAAAAGTGAGACCCGTTACAAAAACAGTCAGGATCCAAACTACCAGGCCATGATAGAACATCTTGGAATGAGTGAAAGTATAGCGGATCACCTGTTTAAAAGGGGTATCCGTTCCATTGGTCAGCTTGCCCAGGCGGATCCGGATGAACTAAGAAAGGATGCCATTCCCTTTGTGGAGGCAGCACAAAAGTTTTTAGAAGAACATGGACAAGAGCATGCCTTTATAGAGGTTTCAGAAGACGGCCAGGAGCAGGAACAGCAAGAATCGCTGGATCATGAAGAGTCTTCTGAAACATCTTCTGGCGAGTCTGATACAGCAGCTAAAGAAGGCGCCTCTGAGGAAGGGCATGCAGAGGCCGAAGACGGTCTGTTGCAGGAAGACGAGGACCATGTCGCAGAAGAGGCCGAAAAGGAAAATGAGCTTTCCAAGGCTTGAAGTCTATGGCAAAAGGGGTTTTACATCAGCCGACCAGGATGTGCGTCTTTTGCAGGAGGCGTTCTCCCAAAAAGTATATGCGCAGGTTTGTTCTGAAAAATGGCGTGGTATCTGCGGATGAAACTTGTTCCTATCCAGGTCGGGGCGCATATTGCTGTATGGACAGGAGATGTCTTGAAAGGCTCCGGCATGACACTAGGGGAATCTTGAAAAGGGCACTTGTGCCCAAAGAAAAGAAGCAGTTTTGGAAGTAGAGACCTATGCAGCCTTATTTGGTTTTTAGTTTTAATGTAATTTTGGGGGTGATTTTTAAAAATGTCAAAGATTAGAGTTCACGAACTTGCCAAGGAATTTGGCATTTCAAGTAAAGAGATGGAGGCCAGGATAAAGGATCTTGGCTATCCAATAAAAAATTACATGAGTACGTTGGAGGATTATGAGGCTAACGAGATAAGAAAGAGGCTTCGTAAAGAGGAAACCGGTCAGGGTGAAGAAGATGTTGAGGCCCGGCCGAAGAAAAAGGTTATCCGCAGAAGGCACAAGGTTCTTCACATAAAGAGGATAATCAAAAAGACACCACCTGGAGAAGGTCCTTCAGAAGAGGCAAGTGAAGTCACCCCCAAAGAGCCGGAAGAGGTACAGACTGTAGAGCCAGTTCAGGTAGAAGGCAGGGATCAAGAGGCCAAAAAGGCTGTAGAAAAGAAACCCCCTAAAAAAGAACAGACGGTGCAAGAGGCTACTGTTCAACGGGCAAAGATTATCAGGCCCGCCCCTAAAAAGGAGGAAACAGAGGTAGCAACACCGGTTTCTCCTCCAAGAGAGCAAGTCAAAGAAAGCTCCGGATCCGGGACGCAAGAGACCTCAGCAAAGGATAGGGGCTTGGTTAAAGAGTCCTGTCAAGGATCAGAAAAGATAGAGAAAAAGGAAGAGCCGGTAGCAAAGGTTGAGGAGCAGACAGAAGTCAGTGAGCCAGAAAAAGGGAGCAAGTTGGAAGATGCTATAAAAAAAGAGCTCCAGAAGGAGGCAGTGCAAGACAAAAAAGAGGAAATGCCTACTCCAAAACCTGCTGCCAAGCCTAAAGAACCAAAACAGTTCGTAAAGATACTTCAACGGCCCAAGATCGAGATAAAGAAGGCAAAAAAGAAAGAGGAACCTGCGCCAAGACCCTCTGCCAAGATGGAGACAGGGGCTCCTGTTAGTGAAAAGCCGTCACGGCCGGCTAAGGGTAAGAAAAAGGGCAAGAGGGTGGTAAAGGCTACGGATCTTGGTGGCCTTTCAAAGAAGAGGAAGCTGCAAAAGAAAAAGGGGAAGAAAGAGGCTATTCGAGAGATACTCAAGGAAGAGGCAGGTATCTCAAGGGTTGGTAAAAAAGGCCCTAAAAGTGCTAAGGCCCAGAAGGAGCAAAAGAGTGTTGGCACAGCTCCTATCAAGGCCGAAAAGAGAAAGATCACCATGGTGGAGACCATCCAGGTTAGCGAGCTTGCTCAAAAGATGGGTGTGAAGGTTGCAGAGGTGATTATGAAGCTTATGGCCCTTGGTGTTATGGCCACTGCCAATCAGACAGTAGATTATGATACTGCTGTATTGGTTGCCTCTGAATTTGGTTACGAGGTTGAAAGAAAGAGTGTAGCAGAGGATATAATCGAGCAGGTGCAAAAAGAGGTAAAGGGGGGTGAACCTGTTCCAAGACCTCCAGTGGTTACCATAATGGGGCATGTTGATCACGGTAAGACCACCTTGCTTGATGCAATCAGAAAGAGTGATGTTGCTGCCAAAGAGGCAGGTGGAATAACCCAGCATATAGGTGCCTACGAAGTGGAGCTATCTTCTGGTGAACAGGTGGTGTTCCTTGATACTCCCGGTCATGAGGCCTTTACATCCATGCGAGCCAGGGGAGCCAGTGTCACTGATATTGTTATCTTGGTAGTAGCTGCAGACGATGGAGTAATGGCCCAGACCAGGGAAGCCATAGATCATGCAAGGGCGGCAGGCGTGCCCATTATTGTAGCGGTTAACAAAATTGATAAGCCTGGGGCCAATCCGGACAGGGTGAAAACAGAGCTTTCAGAGCTTGGGCTTATGCCTGAAGACTGGGGTGGAGATACCATTTTTGTCAACGTGTCTGCCAAGATGGGCACCGGCGTAGATGAACTTTTGGAAATGATGGTCCTTCAGGCCGAGGTTCTCGAGTTAAAGGCAGACCCAAATCGGCCGGCAACAGGTTATGTCATAGAGTCAAAGCTGGACAAAGGACGTGGGCCAGTGGCCACCCTTCTGATCAAGGAGGGGACCCTTCGTGTTGGAGACGCCATGGTGTGCGGGCTTAATTACGGAAAGGTCAGGGCCATGCTCAACGACAAGGGCCAGAAGGTAGAAGAGGCTGGCCCTTCAAAACCTGTTGAGGTCCAGGGACTTTCCGGAGTGCCAGAGGCAGGCAGTCAGTTTGTTGTTCTTCCAAATGAGAAGAAGGCCAGGGAGGTTGCTGAGTACAGGCAGAGGAAGGCCAGGGAGGCAGAGCTTGCAAAGAGCAGCCGCATCAGCCTTGAGACGGTGTTTGAGAAGATGAAGGAACAGGATCTCAAGGTGCTTCATATCATAGTGAAGGCCGATGTCCAGGGGTCCCTCGAGGCCCTGAGTGATGCCCTCAGGAAACTCAGTACCGACAAGATAAAGATAGATATAGTGCGCGGAGGCATTGGAGCCATAACCGAGTCAGATGTTCTTCTTGCCTCTGCATCAGATGCCATAATTATTGGTTTTAACGTGAAGCCAAGTCCTCAGGCAAAGCAGCTTGCTGCCAAGGAGCATGTGGATATCAGGTTCTACAACGTGATCTATCATGCCCTTGAAGAGGTCAAGAGTGCCATGACAGGTCTTCTTGAGCCTGTTTACAAGGAAAAGACCCTTGGCAGGGCGGAGGTCCGTCAGACTTTTCGTATAGCAAAGGTAGGTACTATCGCAGGTTGTTACGTGCTGGAAGGTGTCATTAAGAGGAATGCCGAGGCCAGGCTTTTGAGAGACAATGTGGTGGTTTATACAGGAAAGATAGAGTCTCTTCGCCGTTTTAAGGACGATGTTAAAGAGGTCCAGGCGGGCTACGAATGCGGCATCGGTCTGGAGAAATTTAATGACATAAAGGTTGGGGATGTCATAGAGGCCTTTGAGATGGAAGAAGTGGCTCCGGATCTCGGTACGAGTATTGAGGATAGCGAAGAAAAGAACACGTCAGAGCAGGAATAGATGGTTGTTGCAGTTGCAAGAATCAAGTTTCACCTTCATGAAATCCATTCCCTTAAGGGAAAGAGGAAGGTGGTAAAGAGCGTGGTTAGCCAGGTCAGAAACCGCTACAATGTGGCGTGTTCAGAGGTGAATTTTCACGATGTATGGCAGACAGCCGAAATCGGGGTGTGTACTGTTGGTAACAGTGAACCCATGCTCTCTTCTGTAATGGAAAGGATCCTGAGTTTTGTGGAAACCTCTGGTCCTGTAGATGTAGTAGATTCTAGGCTTGAGATCATTCATATGGGTAAATAGTTAAACAATGGATTACGAGATTTTTGATGGAATACTGTCGAGAAAGCCATCCTTTACAAGGGCCGACAGGGTTGCCGACCTCTTGAAGGAAGAGGTGGCCAACATGCTCCTTTTTGAGATTAAAGACCCGCGTGTCCAGGGACTGGTTACTGTCATATCCGTGAAGGTAACAAAGGACCTGAGACATGCAAATTTTTACGTGTCCGTTTTAGGAGGGGATGAAAGGGAGCAGCAGGCCATGAAGGGACTGGTCAAGGCCAGCGGCTTTATAAGAAGAAGCCTTGGTAGACGTGTGCGTATGAGACGGGTGCCAGAGCTTCATTTTAAGCTGGACGAGACATTAAAAGAGCAGGCACACCTGGAACAGCTCTTCAGGAAGATCCATGAAGAGAAATGAGGATTCGATAAAAGAGGTGGCCGCTCTCCTGTCATCAAGGGACAGGTTTGTTGTAACCGCTCACGAAAGGCCAGATGGGGATGCAGTGGGTTCTATTTTGGCAATGGGGCACATGCTAAAGCGGAATCACAAGGATACGGTCTTGTATACTCAAGATGAGGTGCCTTCTAGCCTGTCCTTTTTGCCAGGGGCCTCGAAAATAGTTCACGAGCTGCCTCGGTGGAAGCCTGGCTCATTTTGTCTTGTGGTTTTGGACTGCAACGAGATAGAACGAATAGGTCAGCAAGGAGCCAAGGCACTGGCAGATTGTGAAAGTGTGGTAATTCTGGATCACCATCTTGGTAAAGGTTTCTGTTCTGCTCTAACCAAACCCTGTGCAAGTATTATAGACACATCTGCATGTGCCACTGCCTCTTTGTGTTTTCAGGTTTTTAAAGATCTTGGCTGGCCGATAACCCAGGAAGTGGCCACGTGCATTTACACTGCCGTACTTACCGATACCGGTGGATTCAGGTATTCCAATACAAGTGTTAGAACCTTTGACCTGGCAAAGGAACTGGTCGAGGCAGGGGCAGATCCTTATGACATTGCACTTCGGTGCTTTGAATCAAGACCTCTTTCCAAGCTTAAACTCTTGGGTCTTGCCCTTGAAACACTCGAAGTCTACTACAATGGTCTTTTGTCCATCATGATCCTTACTCCAGAGATGTTTGAAATGTGTGGCGCAATGGAAGCAGAAACCGATGATTTTGTTTCTTATGCACGTTCTTTAGATACCGTAGAGATAGCGGCTCTTATCAAGGAGGCAAGACCAGGATTTGTGTCTGTTAGCCTCAGGTCAAAGAGATTTGTCAATGTGGCCGAGCTTGCCTCCAACTTTGGTGGAGGAGGCCATTTTAATGCAGCCGGTTTTCGCATGCCAGGTAATCCCTATGAAGTAAAGGATAAACTCATAGAGCTTGCAGGTTCCTACTTGGGCAAGGAGGCTTTATGAAAAGTGGCGTTCTCATTTTAGATAAACCAAAAGGTATGACTTCTTACAAGGTGGTTGAGTGTGTAAAAAGGCGTCTGCGGGTAAAAAAGGCTGGCCATACAGGCACCTTGGATCCTATGGCGACAGGGCTTGTGGTGGTCTGCATCGGTAATGCCACCAAGCTTGCCCGTTTCCTGACAGATGCAGATAAGGTCTATCAGGGCCGTATAACCCTTGGTATTGAAACAGACACCTATGACCTGGATGGACAGATTGTGGAACGTGTACCCGTGCCTGCTGATCTTGGTATCCAGGATATTCAAATGATTGCAGACAGCTTTAAGGGTGCCATTTTGCAGGTGCCGCCTGCCTATTCTGCTGCCAAACATAAGGGAGTTCCCCTTTATAAACTTGCCAGAAAAGGGGTGAGTGTAAATAAAGACCCTAAGAAGGTCTACATTTACGATTTTCAGATAACCGGCTTTAACTCTCCCCATGTGGATTTTCTTGTGCACTGCTCCAAGGGGACGTATATACGGACACTCGCTCACGAGCTTGGAAAGGCCATTGGTTGTAAGGCTACACTTTCAAGGCTGAGAAGATTAAGGAGCGGCTTTCTCTCTGTAGATGAGGCCATTCCGGTAGAGTCTGTTTTAAAAGGCGAACCAGGCAAGATCAAGGAGAAGATAATGCCTGTGGAGCTGGTTCTGTCTCATATTCCCTCGGTGGTTGTCAACAACCGGGATGCACTTTTCATACAGCAAGGACGTGGGATAGGTCTTTTAAAGATGATTGACTATATGAAAGAGCAACTGGCCGATTTTACACAAATAAAAGCCGATTACCTAAGGGTGATGGCAAGTGATGGTGAAGATGGTCAAAGACTCGTGTGTATAGCAAGATGGCCAGATTTCAATGATCACAGGGCCAGACTCGAGATTTTGAGGGTATGGAACCCGAATTGATGGATTTTGATTTTAATAAACAACTAAATGTACAAGGAGGAATACAGTTGTGGTACTAGATCCAGTACGTAAAAAGGAGATAATCGACAGATTTAAGACGCACGAAGGTGATACAGGTTCTCCAGAGGTGCAGATAGCCCTTTTGACCACAAGGATTCAGGATCTTACCGAGCACTTCAAGGTGCACAAAAAGGACCATTCGTCTAGACGTGGTCTTTTAAAGCTTGTTGGCCAAAGACGCAGGTTGCTTGATTATCTGAAAAGAAAGGATGTCGGACGTTATAGAAAGATAATCCAGGAACTGGGACTAAGACGTTAAAAAAAACAAAAAGGTACAGGTATTACATGCCAATGACAAAAGTAGAGATAGAAATAAATGGTCTGCCATATGTCCTTGAAACCGGAAGGCTTGCAAAGCAGGCCAATGGTGCAGTGCTTGCGAGTCACGGTGAAACAGTGGTGCTGGCTACTGCTGTAAGTTCAGGAAAACCGAGGGAAGGTGCTGATTTCCTGCCTCTTATGGTTGATTATCAGGAAATGTATTACAGTTCGGGCAGGATCCCTGGTAATTACTTCAGGAGAGAGATAGGAAGACCAAGTGAGAAAGAGATCCTTACCTCCCGGTTTATTGACAGGCCGCTTAGGCCCCTTTTCCCTGAAGGCTATAACTATGATACACAGATCATCGTTTCTGCCCTTTCGGTAGATCCTGATGTAGACGCCGATGTAATAGCCATAACAGCTGCATCAGCTGCCCTTACTGTTTCCGATATTCCCTTCAACGGTCCGATTGCTGGTATCAGGATAGGCCATGTGGAGGGTCAGTTTATAGTGAATCCAACCAGAAGCCAGCTTATGGAATCTGATATGAATATAATTGTGGCAGGTTCCAAAGATGCCATTGTTATGGTGGAGGGGTGCGCTTCTGTGGTTACGGAAGAGGAAGTGCTCGAAGCCATTCTCTTTGCCCAGGAGGCCATAAGGCCGCTTATAGAACTTCAGGAAAAGTTGAGGGCAGAGGCAGGCAAGGAGAAGTTTGTGGTCCATCCACCTGAAAGGGATGAGGACCTTGAGGAAAAGGTGCGGTCCATGGCCAAGGATGAACTTGCCAAGGCCCTGACCATCCCTGCAAAAGTGGAGAGAAACCACGCCAAGAAAATGTTAAAGGAAAAAATCATTGAGGAGCTTTCTGTGGCCTACCCCGAGTGTCAGGCCCAGGTTTCTGCCATCTTGAAGGAGCTTGAGAAGGAGATCATGCGCTCAATGATTCTGGATAAGGGAACCAGGATTGATGGGCGCAAGTTTGATGAAATACGTCCCATCACATGTGAAGTTGGCGTTTTGCCGCGTACCCATGGCTCAGCCATTTTTACAAGGGGCGAAACCCAGGTGCTTGCAGTTACAACCCTTGGCTCATCTGAGGACGAGCAACGCATAGAGTCACCAGCAGGTCAGGAGTTCAAGCATTTTATCCTACATTACAATTTTACTCCCTTCAGTGTGGGAGAAGTACGTCCCCTCAGAGGACCTGCCAGAAGGGACATAGGCCACGGAGCCCTGGCAGAACGGGCCCTTGCAGCAGTGGTCCCTTTGCCTGATGACTTTCTGTACACCATAAGGGTTGTTTCAGAGGTTCTTGAATCTAACGGGTCTTCTTCTATGGCGACTGTCTGTGGAGGTTGTCTTGCCATGATGGATGCAGGTGTACCCATTAGGGATATGGTAGCAGGTATCGCCATGGGGCTGATTATAGATCAGGATAGCGGAAAAGCGGTAATACTTTCAGACATACTGGGTGATGAGGATCACCTTGGGGATATGGATTTTAAGGTGGCAGGCACCCAGGAGGGAATTACAGCCCTTCAGATGGATATAAAGGTGAAGGGGATTTCTAAAGAGATCCTTCATAAGGCGCTTAAGCAGGCAAAAGAGGGCAGGGAGCACATCCTTTCAAAGATGCAAGAGGTTATAGAAAAGCCCAGGGATGAGCTTTCTAAGTATGCCCCAAGGGTGACAAACCTGACCATCAGTCCGGATAAGATAAAGGACCTTATAGGCCCTGGAGGAAAAACCATAAAGGCCATAGTTGCCGATACGGGGGCCAAGATAGATATAGAGGATACAGGAGAGGTTCACGTGTTTAGCGCTTCTCCAGAGGCGGCTGAAAGGGCGGTGCGCGAGATAGAAAGGATAACCAGGGTTCCAAAGGTTGGTGAAGTATACGATGGAGTAGTAAAACGGATCGTGGATTTTGGAGCCTTTGTGGAGATTCTTCCAGGCACTGATGGCCTGCTTCATATCTCTCAGATTGAAAATCACCGGATTAACAATGTGCGGGATGTGCTAAAGGAAGGTGATAGGATAAAAGTAAAGGTAATAGACATTGATGACCAGAACAGGATAAAACTCAGCAGAAAAGCACTCTTGTAGTTTCAAGGAGCTATGGACGATGAAACAGGAATTTCAAAAGTCCACCCTCTCTAATGGCGTAAGGGTGCTTACGGAAAGGCTGCCAGCAAGCAGGGCCGTATCGGTCGGGATATGGGTCGCCACAGGTAGCCGCGATGAACCTGGAGAATTTTCAGGTATATCTCATTTTATAGAACATATGATTTTCAAGGGCACAGAGACCAGGAGCGCCCTTGACATTGCCAAGACCTTTGACCGTCTTGGAGGTTTCTCTAATGCCTTTACTTCCAAGGAGACAACCTGTTTTCATGCCAAGGTCCTTGATTCTCATCTGGATATAGTTCTCGATCTGTTGGCGGACATTTTTCTTAATTCCACATTTGATCCACTGGAAGTGGAAAGGGAAAGGCAGGTCATCCTTCAAGAAATCAGCATGATTGAAGATTCTCCTGATGAACTTGTGCATGAATTTTTCAATAGTCGTTTCTGGCAGGGCAATCCTGTTGAAAGGTCAATACTCGGAACACCTGAGACGGTGTCAAAGATCACCTCTCCCCATCTTAGGTCTCACATGGACCGTTTTGCAACTGCTCCACGGGTGCTGGTGTCTGCTGCAGGTAATATTGACCATCAGGGCTTTTGCAAAAAGATAGAGGCCCTTTTCTCGGGTCTTTCAAGCGGGGACCCATCTGGCACAAGAAGGCCTCCAAAATGTAATTTCGACTGTTTTTTTAAGGAAAAGGACCTGGAGCAGACCCATATAATGGTTGGTCTTAATGGCCCTTCCTCGGTGGATCCAGACCGATATCCTACTCTTCTCATGAATGTCATACTTGGCGGGTCCATGAGCTCCAGGCTATTCCAGGAAATCAGAGAGAAAAGAGGCCTTGCATATGCTGTGTATTCTTTTGTGTCAACCCTGCAAGATGCTGGCTTTCTTGGCATATACGCAGGGGTTGCTCCAGAAAATACATGCAAGGTGTTGGAACTTATAAGAAGGGAGATGGAAAGGCTTGCCTCCGAGGAGGTCAGTGAGGCCGAACTGGCCGCAGCCAAAGACAATATCAAGGGAGGAATTTTGCTTTCGGCGGACAATACAGATGCCCGCATGACAAGGATTGCAAGAAATGAAATAGATCTGGGCAAGTACGTCTCTTACGACCACATAGTTGAAAAGATCGAAGGTATAGATGCCTGTCAGATAGCGGCATGTGCCAAGAAATATCTAGACCAGGGGATGGCTGCTGCTCTCCTTGGTCCGTTACCGGAAAAAGAGAGAGAAAAATGCAGGAAGATAGTCCCTGGAGCATAGAAATAGCCATATCCCCCATGACACACTATAAGGGGCTGCCACTTCCTTCCTATGCCACTCATGGGTCATCCGGAATGGATCTTTTGGCTGCAATTGAAAATTCCGAGGTACTTGATCCTGGCTCCATTTTTCTTGTCCCTACAGGGATTCGGGTGGCTATACCACAGGGTTTTGAGATGCAGATTCGGCCAAGGAGCGGTCTTGCAATCAAGCGCGGGGTTACCGTGGTTAATGCTCCAGGCACTGTTGATGCTGACTACAGGGGAGAAATAAAGGTTGGTCTGATAAACCTTGGCAAGCATCCCTTTGAGATAACCAGGGGGATGAGGGTTGCCCAGGCAGTGATCTGTAAGGTATGGAAGGTCAGGTGGCAGGAGATGTCAGAGCTTTCAGGCACCAAGAGAGGTGCTGGCGGTTTTGGACATACTGGTCTGAAATAGCTTGTAGGCCCCCCCATAGATCCCAAGATATGGTTCATTCACTACGAATACGGGAAGGGTCTTTAACAGCTCTTTCATCCTTCCCTTTGACTCAAAGCCTTTCTGAAAGGTCCCTTTTTGTAACCAATCAAGTATGTGAAGGGCAATACCGCCCCCTACAAAAACTCCTCCTTCAGGCAACGTCTTAAGGGCAAGGTTGCCTGCCTCCTCTCCATAAATACGGCAAAAAAGATCAAGTGTCCTTTGGCATGTGGTGTCTCCGTTTTTGGCACCACTGGTGACCTGACTTGGCCTTTCTATTTTTGCATCGGCATCGGGGTCATTTTGTTCCTTTAACAAAAACTTGTACAGATCCACCAGTCCGGCACCAGACAGTATCCTTTCATAACTTACGTGGCCATATTTTGAGTTCAGGAATGCAAGAAGTCTTGTTTCTATCTGGTCAGTTGGAGCAAAGGAACAGTGTCCTCCTTCACTTTTTAATACCTTCCACTCATCATTTGGACAAAAGACACATGTAGCTTCTCCAAGACCTGTACCAGCACCTATAAGCACCTTTGTACATTTCTTCCCAGGAATTTGACCACCTATCTGGACAAGGCTGTCCTTTTTAATGGTTAAAAGGCCATAGGCTGCTGCTTCAAAGTCATTTAAGAGAATGCAGGTTTCCAGATGAAAGGCAGCTACTAGTTCATCTTTTACAATGTCCCAGCCAATGTTTGTGCCTCGTATCCTGTCATCGGTGGTAACACCAGCGGCAGCGATGGCCCATTTCCTGGGAAGTTCCTGGTCGATGTCTTTCTGAAATCTGATGAAGATATCTGCAGCCCCTTTAAATTTCTTGGTGGGATAGACCTTGACGGTTCTTATCTGCAAATGGTCAACAAGGGCTACCCTGGCATTTGTGCCTCCAATATCTGATACCAGCCCCATCATTTAAGGCTACTGTCCTTCCGGCCAGCCAATGGGAACGCACAGTACGGGGCATGGTAGCAGGCGGACCACCTTTTCTACTGTGCTGCCAAAGAATATCTCTTCTATCGTGCCTCCCTTTCCTCTGCTGCCATAGCCTCCCATCAGTATAAGATCCACTTGGAAATCCCTTGCCTTCATGGCTATTTCCTGAAAGGGCATTCCTACAGATACCAAGCTTTCCTGTACCATGTCTTTGCCATCCCAATTGCTCAAGAGCCGCCTAAACGCCTGCTTGCCTTGATTCATAAGTCTTTCAAGGACCTTTTCCAAAGGTTCTTTGGAGTAGGCAGCGAAGTGTTGGGCCTCTCTACTGTCTATTACATTTAAAAGAATAAGTCTTGCATCAAACTGTTGTGCAAGGTGTTTAGCATAATCTAGGGAATTCATTGCGCATTCAGAAAAATCGGTGGGAACAAGGATGAGAGATATGTTCATTGTCTAACTCCTAAAAAATATTTCTGCACTCCAGCCCTGACTGGAAAGATGTTTGACCATGTGCAAGTGGTGTTTTCCCAAGCGCTGACGGATTTCGTCTCTTAATCCAGGGCTGTGACCCGACAAGATTAACCAGCCTTTGCGATCAAGCTTTGATACCATGGTATCCAAAAGATCAAACAGGACTGAAGGGGTAAGATTTGCAACAATACCATCCACTCCTGTCCATTGCAATTGGGAAAGGGGTAGAGTGGTAAAAGACACCCTGGAGTTCACTTGGTTCAAATAGGCATTTTCCTGGGCCGCTTTTATTATCCCCTGGTCTATGTCAGCGCCAATTATCTTTTTGACACCCAGTTTAGCCAAAAAAATCGACAGGATCCCAGAACCGGTGCCAACGTCCAGGACGTTTGCTTTCTCCAATTTACTGCAACTATGAAGATATAGTAATAATTCGCAGGCGAGTCTAGTGGATGGATGAAGGCCGGTGCCAAATGCATTTGCATCTTTTTTTAAAAAGAGGGTCTTTGGGGATCCGTAAAGCTCGGGTTTTTCTTCTGGCGATACAATTCTAACCCGCCAGCCTTTGCAAAGCCTTATATCACTTTGGTCATTAATGACACATTCCGACCTTTCCTGGTCAATGATCAGAATATCCAGTTTATCTTCATCTTCACGCAGGTCCAGTTGTTCAAGATGGGAAGAAAATTCATTAATAAATGTATCTACCAGTTTTTCCGGGAGCTTGACTCTGAGGATGAGGCAGCCGTTGTCGCTATAGTCTGGTTGAAGCTTATAGGCAACATCATTTTGTCTGTTTTGATCAAACAGGGCCCCTATTTTGGCCAGTGTTAGGTGGGGACCATTTAGGATGACAGCTATGGAACGGTTACAGTTCGTTTGCCTGTCCATGTTCCATATTGTATTTCTTTACAGCCTTTTCAAGGCTGGCAAGTCTTTTCCTTAGGTGAGCAGCAATGTCCCTGGCGTTTTTAAATTGTCTAAGTTTTATGGCAGAATACATGTCCTCGATCTTTAATGACAGGTTACTGGCTTGCTTTACAAGATCTTCAGCATCTGGTGGGATCATGGCCATGATTTCATCCATCTGGTTTCTAAGGGTGGTGTATTGTTTTTCTAGTTTGTCATTGTGTTCTTTTATGTATCTGGATGCACATTTTTCCGCACCAGTTGCAAATTCTATTGTCTTTTTTGCAAGATAGATGGCCTTTCTGTACTCCCTTTTGGATGCGTATTTTTTGGCTTTTTTGAAAAGCATAACTGCTTCATCCCACTTTTCAGGACAAAAACGCGGACTGTCCATGAAAAGCGCCTTATTTAGGGCTTTTTCTGCCTCCTGTTTTTTTTGACGCCAGGTTGTCCTTAGTTTACCACTTGGGGTCTTTTCAATAATCTTTTCAAGCTCTGCCTTTATCTCCTTTCTTATCTCTGTCCGAAGCTTGCTTGGATCAGAGAAACTGAAACCGTAAAGAAACAGCAGGGAAAGAAGAATCAAAAGGGTTTTTACCGCCATGGTATCTTCTATCAGATGGTTTCGACTCATTTTAGAGGAGCTGTCTATGGATTTGTTCCCTTAAAGTACAAATTATAGATTATATGGTCTCTTATCCAGCGCTTATCCCACCATTCCACAGGGTTTACAAAAACTCCACCAAGCATCATCCCAAAGTGAAGATGATCTCCTCCTGCAAGTCCTGTAGTGCCTGTCATCCCTAAGCGTTGCCCTTTTTTAATGGTCTGTCCAGGTTTTACATCGATCTGGCTTAGATGGGCGTAAAGGCTCATCAGGCCCATGCCATGATCTAACACCACTGTGTTTCCATAGATGCCGTTATAACCGGCAAATATTACCCTGCCATTGTTTGCCGCCGGTATGCTGGCATGGGCAACAGAGGCTATGTCAACACCCATATGATATGCCTGGTCAACTTCCTTGCCATGATAGAAGTAATGACGTTTGTCTGCAAAGCCAGAACGTTTGGCTCCCTTAAATCTCACAAAGGCTCCCGCAAAGGCTATCTTGTCCTGGCTTTTCTTGCAAAGGGACAGGAGAAAGTCGTTGTTCTTTTTGCGAAGCACATGATTGACCTTTAAAAAGGTCTCAATGAGGCTAGGGGCTGCTACCTCTGGGAAACGGCTGGCAAAGGATGGCATTTTCTTTTGTAAAAAGGAGTCTGATATATTGATCTTATCCTCTCTTTTGCGTCTAGGCAGGATCTTGTAAGCAAATCCGGAAATGCCCGTATTTCCTGCAATATCTGAGGCCTCTACTTGAAAGGTCTTTGGCCTGTCAATATTGAATGGGATCGCAAAGAGGGTCCGATAGATGCCGTCTGGACCTTTAAATGCCTTGAAAAAGGTGTTGTCAACTCTGACCCCTGCCTTGGTGACCTTTTCATTGACCCTAAAGCTCAACGCCCCTGCACCACCAACACGAACATTGTGTATGGTAGACAGCACAGTAATTACGGGTGGTACATAGTCTATGTTTAGAGGTATCTTTAGAATGGACCTGTTTCCCTTTGAACCGTTTCTGAAAGATGCATCACAGGCACTTATGATGAGAAGGGCCTTGCCAGAGGCAAGTCCTGCCTTTCTGGGGTCGATTTGCCAAGAAAGGATTATTTCCTTCATAGGAGAACCTGTCCAGATACTCCCTATGGGCACGGCTTTTTGTCCAAGCTGTACCTGCCTTTTCCCTTGTTCTATTGTTGCTTCCACCAATCGTATGCCTGCCCCTGCATCTGTGACCTTTATGCTGACCTCTGCTTCCTTTCCAACGATCAAAGGAACCTTGACAGGAGTGATCTGGGGCGGTTGTCCTTCAAAGAGCTTAAAGCCTAAGAATGCCCCAGCAATTATCGTGCTGATTACCAGAATGATGACTATTGAAAGAAAGAGCCTCTTCATAGGGCAGTTACCTCGATTCCGTTAAACTTATTCATGGCAGAATCTATGCCATTTTTTACAAATTCCCTTATTCCTTCCACAGACAGATCTATAACTTTTTCTATGATTCTTTTTTCGTCAGGCGAAAAGGTTCCAAGCACATATTTGTCCGCTGGTATCCCTTTGGGAGGACGTCCGATTCCTATCTTTAGTCTTGGAAAGTCTTTGGTGCCAAGTGCCTCTATGATAGAACGTATACCATTGTGTCCTCCATGACCTCCACCTCTGACAAACTTAATCCTACCATATGGCACGTCAAGATCGTCGTGTACTACCAGGATTTCATGGGGATCTATTTGAAAATATGATGCCAGCTTGGCAATTGGTCCCCCGCTTCTGTTCATATATTCAAGCGGTTTTATGAGAAAGAGTTTAGCATCCCAGACATGACTTTGGGCAATGAGATAACGTGGGGCAGTATTTTGTTCATTAAAGGAGGTGTGTATCTCCGCAGCCAACCTATCCAGTACAAGAAAGCCCACGTTGTGCCTTGTGTTTTGATATTTGCGACCAGGGTTGCCTAAACCGGCAATAAGGAACTTTTTCAACTAGCCTTATTAAAAAGAAATGTCAGACCCGGCAGACACAGGGTCTGCCGGGTAAAAGCCTTGTTATTCTTCTTCCGAGGATTCTTCAGGTGCGCCTTCCTCTTCCATCTCTTCCTCTTCTATTTCTTCCTCTTCTTCCTGAACGGTGCCACCTACTACTGTAATAAGCGTGGTGTCTGGTGGCTCAGTGAACTCCACTCCCTCAGGAGGTGTAAGATCGCTTATGTGTATGGCGTCGCCCACATCCAAGTCACTGATGTCTACCTCTATTTCCTTGGGGATTGCAAGAGGTAGGCATTTGATGGTGATGGTCCTCTGGATCATCTCAAGAACTCCACCACTGAGCTCAACCCCTTTGGCCTTTCCAACCGGTTTGATTGGTACCTCAACCTCAACCTTGTCTTCAACAGAGATTGCATAAAAATCTATATGGCGTACCCTGTCGTTTACTGGATGCCTTTGCAGTTCTTTGATTAGGGCAAGCCTGTTCTGATCATCTAGTTTTAGTGTAAATATGACCTGTTCTCCTTCTGCCTTGATTAAGATCTTGTCAAAATCGTGGGCATTTACACTAAGGCTTACCGGGTCTATTTTAGGTCCATAAAGGACCGCAGGGATTCTCCCTTCTTTTCTAAGCTTTCTGGCGGCTCCTTTGCCGCTTTGTGTCCTAATCTGTGCATCCAGATCTATCTGAATCATTTTAGACTCCTAATGTGCTATTTATTTTTTTGTCACGGTCATACAAAGAGTGAGCTGACCGAATCGTCATCGTGTATCCTTGATATTGCTTCTCCAAGAAGAGGAGCAACTGTGAAAACCTTTACTTTATCGCCCAATTCCTGGGCCTTGTCTCCAAGAGGGATGGTGTTGGTAACCATGAGGGATTTAAGAACAGACTTTTTTAGTCTGTCAACTGCTGGGCCTGAGAGTACCGGATGGGTAGCGCAGGCATGAACCTCCTTTGCACCATGCTCCTGAAGAGCCTTAGCAGCGTTGCATAGGGTTCCGGCCGTATCCACCATGTCGTCAAGGACTATGGCGATTTTGTTTTCCACATCACCTATTATGTGCATTACCTGGGATTCATTGGCCTTTTCCCTTCTCTTGTCAATTATGGCAAGACCTGTTCCCAGACGCTTGGCAAAGGCCCTGGTCCGCTCCACTCCTCCAGCATCTGGAGAAACCATAACCACTTCATCCCTGGGAAACTCCTGTAGATGCTTCAGAAGGACAGGAGCTGCAAAAAGGTGATCAACCGGGATGCTGAAAAAACCCTGGATCTGACCGGCATGAAGGTCCATTGCCAGAAGTCTTCTCGCTCCAGCCGTTGTTATAATATCTGCCACAAGCTTGGCAGAGATCGGAACCCTGGGAGCGGCTTTCCTGTCTTGTCGGGCATAACCATAGTAGGGAACCACAGCGGTGATGCGTCGGGCAGAGGCTCTCCTCAGGGCGTCTATCATTATGAGTAGTTCCATCAGGTTATCATTAACAGGAGGGCATGTGGGTTGAATAACAAATACGTCCGCACCTCTAACATTTTCACCAATTTCTACAAAGGTCTCGCCGTCACTGAATTTTTTTACCTGGGCCCGTCCTAGGGGCATGTTAAGATAGTCGCAGATCTCCTGTGACAAAGAAGGATGGGCATTTCCTGTGAAGACCTTGATTTTGTTGATGGACATTGGCTTTCAGTCCCCCAAAATTTGCAATTAAAAAACAAAATTTAAACGAAAACAGTGTTGTTTTCTTGCTCTCGTTTGCCAGTATGAATTATGTGTTTGGATTTTCAGATTAAAGGCCTGAAAATCAAAAAATGGCTGGGGCGGCAGGATTCGAACCTGCGAATGCGGGTTCCAAAGACCCGTGTCTTACCACTTGACGACGCCCCAACTCACACAGTTTCATCATGTTCAAGTGTTCTGGTTACAAGGCATCTGTATCCTGTTTTGTTTTCAAGTTTAACCCGTGCCTCAAGCGCCTGCTGTTTGGTATCGAATACACCAAAAACAGTAGAACCGCTACCAGACATCAAGGCCCTTTTGGCCCCGGCTTCTAAAAGATCAGACTTTATCCTGGAAACAGCCGGATATCTAGAGCAAACCGGTTTTTCCAGATCATTTATCCATTTGTAACCGGACAAGACCTTGCGAGGCTCAAAAATAGTTTCATCGCTTTGTCTTGTCAACTTGAAATTTTCATAGGCCCAACGCGTACTTACAGAAAAATCAGGTAACACCAAAAGGTACCAATTGGGTTTTAGGGGAAAGTCTTCAAGTTCAGCCCCGGTACCGGTTCCAAGGGCACCTATCCAGTTCGAGACAAAAAAAGGACAATCAGCTCCAATGGATGCTGCAGCCTGAAATAATTGATTTTCTGACAGGGCAGAACCAAGGATATTATTAAGAGCCTTTAAAGTGGTGCCACAGTTTGAGCTGCCACCTCCAAGTCCTGCACCTGCAGGGATTTCTTTGTGAATCTCGATGAGCACACTGAAATTCAGGCCTGATTTTTCCCTAAAAACATCTACTGCTTGAAAGACCAGGTTTTCTGGCCCCTTTGGTAACCAGTCAGGACAGGCTATGTTGGTTTGTGATTTGCCATCGTCTTCAACCTCTATTCCAAGACGGTCGAAAAAGGCGATTTTTTCAAACAGTGTGACTATTTCATGATAACCGTTAGGTAATTTCGTTTTTATATGCAAAAACCTGTTTATTTTTGCAGGGGATTTGAACCAATGCATTAACCAGCCTTTTTGACAAATTTCAATCTTAGATCAAAAAGTATGTTATCTATAAGGGCTTGTTCATCTTCAGACAGATTTCCTTTTGTCTTTTCCTTTAGCATGGCTATTGTATCTATTGCATGCCTGGCAAGGTTAAGGTCAAACACCGGTTCTTCCTTCCCGGGTTCTGGAAGTTCCCCAAGGTGAACCAAGGCAGAGGTGTTTAAAGAAAGTATAAATGTAGCAAAGGTGACTTCTGGTAGAGGTATTTCATCCACCCTTGCCTGCTCATTTTTGTTCTCTTCGGTTTTGTTTTTTTTCATATTCTCCATGAAGACACCCCCGTTAAGATATTGTATTATATTTTTGTCCAAGTTTTTCTAACCGTATTTTTGAGCAGTTATCAAATATTATTATTACCATATAAGTTAGGCAATCTGTTTTGATGAAACAAGTCTCTTAACTTTAACCGACTGTCTTTAATGAGATTATGGATTTTTTTGATTCTTTTGAAGATCTGTTCCCAGAAGGTGCCCTGGACAATGTGTTGGCTGAATCAGAAGGTGATGAAGCAAGGGGCGAAGGGGAAGAAAACAGGCGTATCTGGAGTGTCAGCGAGCTACTTTTTCATATTAACACCATTTTTGATATGGAGTTTGGGACAGTTTGGTTAGAAGGAGAGGTCGGTCAGGTCTCTTTGCCTCCTTCTGGTCACTGTTATTTTAGTCTCAAAGACGAAAAAGGTTGTATCAAGTCTGTATGTTTCAGGTCAAACCAGGTCACATCTGCCAGGCATATCAAAGAAGGGGCAAAGATCCTTTGTCTTGCAAGACTAAATGTCTATCAGGCACGAGGTACCCTTCAGGCGGTTGTTGAACATGTGGAGCCTTGGGGTGAAGGCCTTTTGAGAATCGAGTTTGAAAGGCTAAAAAGGAGGCTTGCAGACCAGGGTCTTTTTGATGACAGCTGTAAAAAGGAGATACCCAGCTGGCCAAAGAAAATATTTGTTATAACCTCACCTGCAGGGGCTGCCATCAGGGATTTTCTAAAGACCGCAAGGGCCAAGTTTCCGCCTGCACGTATTATTCTTGTACCATCATTGGTTCAGGGAGATGATGCTCCAAACAGGTTGATAGACGCCATTGATATTGCAGAGGAGTCTGCAGGTCCTGAAGATGTTATAGTGTTGACCCGTGGAGGTGGTAGCATTGAGGATTTATGGGCTTTTAACAGCGAAAGACTTGCAAGGAGGATATTTGATTGCAAAGTTCCTGTAGTGTCTGCCATAGGCCATGAGGTAGACTTTACCATATGTGACTTTGTGGCGGATAAACGGGCAGCCACACCGACAGCAGCAGCAGAGCTGGTATGCCCCTCCCGTGTTGAATTACGAGATAGACTGCAACGCCAGGTGACCATGCTTGCGGCAGCAACGAATCATGCCCTTTTGAGAGCGTCTCACAGGCTTAACCTTTTGCGTTCAGGAGTGAGACATCCCTACGGGAGGGTGATTGAACAGAGACTAAGACTTGATGATATGCAAAGAAGGCTGATTTCTTCTGTTACCGAGCTGTCTTCCAGGAAGACAAGACTTTTTTCCAATCTTTTTGCCAGGCTTAAGGCGGTTAGCCCCGAATCCGCGGTTGGGATGAAAAAAGGCAGGGTTCATCAGCTATATTACAGGATCAAAGGGCTTATGCTTTCAAAAATTCATGCCGAAAGAACCAGGTTGCTGACCGTTCTTTCTTGTCTGGAAAGGGAGGACCCAAAAGGTTGCCTGAAAAAGGGATTTGCCGTAGTCCTTGATCAACAAACTGGCAGAATTGTAACCCAGGCAGATCAGGTAACCATTGGCCATTTTGTAACGGTTATTCTGGCAAATGGTCAACTTGAGTGTCAGGTTAGGTCAAAAAAGGAAGGTTAACAATCATGATAAGGTTTTGCATTTTTCTTCTTAGCTCTATTTGGGCAGGGCTTTTCACCTTAAACAGCATGGCTTCTGCCAACGATCAGTGTCTGGCAGGATTCCAAATGGAGCCTGCAGCCCTTTATCAAGGAGGTCTTGCAAGGATAGATTTACAGGTAACCAGGGGATGTCGTTTAGAAAAGGTCTCTTTTGGTAAAAAAACCGTGCCTTTTAAAAATGAAGGGCAGGGCCACTATGTATTAATTGTTGGAGCAGGTCTGAAAGAAAGGCCAGGCAAAAAACCTTTGACGTTTCATTTTCTGAGAGATAAGGCTCGCCTTACACTATCAAGGCAGATTCAGGTAAAAAAGAAACACTACAAGGCCGAATATCTAAAGGTCAAAAAAAAGATGGTCTCGTTCCCACCGGATATTTTGAAACGAGTCCTTGCAGATCAAAGGGCGGTTCATCGGGTATGTAATAGGATCAGACCGGAGATCTACTGGGAGGAGGGTTTTGTCTGGCCAGTAAAATCCAAGATCTTAAGCCCTTTTGGGCTAAGACGTTATTTTAATGGCAAGCCCCGTAGTCCCCATTCCGGAGTAGATCTAAGGGCAAGGGAAAATACTCCGATCAAGAGCCCAAATCATGGCGTGGTTGTCCTTGTAAGAGATTGTTATCTAAGTGGTAACACAGTTGTTATTGATCACGGTGGAGGACTTTATACCCTCTACGCTCATCTGTCCAAAGTCATGGTTAAACAGGGACAGAGGGTTGGCAAGGGCCAGTTAATTGGTCTTGCTGGATCAACAGGCAGGGTAACCGGTCCCCATCTTCACTGGGGAGTAAGCCTTCTGGGACAAAGGGTTGATCCAGTTATGCTTATGAAGCTTCTTGGAGAGAAAAGGTCTTTATAAAGATGGTTCCCAAATTGTAGCTTGTGTTTGCCTTGGTCGATGAAAAGTGTAAAGAGGAAAGTATTGTTTTCAGGAAATCTTTATGGATTTTAAAGGCATAGACATACGGGCTCTAAATTTTTTGCCTGCCCAGCAACTTTTGAATGATAGGAGACAAAGACCTGCAATACGCCCTATAAAAAAGTCAGAAAAGGCCAAGCTTCGCTCAAAAAACCGAGATGAATCAAAAGGAGATGCCAATAAAGGAATTTCTCATGTCTCTAGAGAAGAAGAGGCAAGATATGCCCTGGATGCCTTGTCTGGTTTTTTACTTGGTAATAAAGAGCTAAAGGTGCAATTACAACAGTTGGATCAAGATGATTCCTTTGTTGTGCTCATAAAGAGCAAATCTTCCAACAAGATCCTTTGCCAGATCCCGATAGAAGATGTGATTTCCGGGGCCTTTTTTGAGTCTGGAAGGCCCTATGGCATTCTAGTTAATCTCACTGCCTAACATTGTTTGTGACTTTGATAAAAATAAGAAGTTGACGGTTTACACCAGGGAGCTACTGTAATAATTTGCCTTGGTGAAAGGAGGTGTTTTTATGAAAAGGGTCAATATAATTTTTTCTGTTTTTTTTGCGGTCGTTTGTCTATTTTCAGCATCTAGTTTTGCAGGGGATGTGGTTAAACGGATTCAAAGTAGAGGAGCGTTGATTGTGGGAACAACTGGTTATTATCCTCCTTTTTCCGTCAAAGACAAAAGCGGGAAGTTTATAGGTTTCGACATGGATCTGGCTACCATAATGGCCAAACAGCTGGGGGTCGAACTGAAGATTAAGCAGATGCCAATATCTGAACTTTTTGAAGCGATAAACAAAGGAGATATTGATCTTGCATTGGCAGGTATAACCATCACTCCTAAACGTAACCTGAAGGTTTTGTTCCTTGGGCCCTATTATGTCACAGGTCAGTCCATCCTTGGCAAGAAATCCATTGTCACCAAGATAAAGTCTCCAGAGGATATGAATAGACCCGATTTTACCTTGGTGGTGGCAAAGAACACCACGGGTGAGCAGGTTGCAAAGGCCTTGGTGCCAAAGGCTAATATAGTTTCTGCAAAGAATATGGAAGAGGCGTTCAACATGGTGCTTTCAGGCAAGGCCCAGGCACTTTTTGCAGATGAGCCCTTCTGTGTGGTGGCCGCCTTTAGAAATCAGGATAAGGATTTGGCTGTGTCAGAACCCTTTACATTTGAGCCCCTTGGCGTTGCCATGCCCGAAACAGACCTTTTGTGGATGAACTGGGTTGACAATCTTCTTATGAAACTTAATGCAGTTGGTGAGCTTAAAAAACTCAAAGAATACTGGTTTCATTCTCCCGATTGGATGAAGAACCTGCCTAAAAAGGGAATGTTTATGTAAGGCTTGAGTTTCAGGGTGTTATTACGTAGGTGCTGCCTGGAAGCTTAGGTTTTTTGAGGCAGCACCATTAGAGCATCATGTCTCTTTTAGTTTTATAAATACGGGGATGGTGTTAACCTGTCTGTTAATCACTTGTGTCGAGCCTATCTCCCAGTCTTCTATTTGCCACTTTGGTTCGAGCATTTTTCTGATCTCGTCTATTATGCCTTTTAGATTTATGACAGGGTGTTTTTCAAAGACTTGGGGAAGACCATATGTGAGGTTACAGGCCATGCAGTGACCAGGTCTTTCTGTCAGTACAAATTCTATTATTAAGGTATTTCCCTGCCTATCAAATCCTGCACTTCTAAGCCCTATATCAAATGCTCCAGCTTCTGCCCCGCCATAAAGGGCGTCAAAGAATTCGTCAGCGCGTTCTGGCGGAAATAGATTGGAAAGAAATTCATCTGTAACTACCGGCTCTGCCATAGCATCCTCCTGATTGAAAAATTTTTCGCAAATTTATCATTAGCACCCTCCCTTTTGCAAGGGTAAAGGAGGCTTGCAATCTTACCATGTCTAAATTATATAGAGTGTTCACTCAAAGCGCCCGTAGCTCAGCTGGATAGAGCGCCGGACTACGAATCCGTAGGTCGCAGGTTCGAATCCTGCCGGGCGCGCCAGTAAAATCAAGGGGTTGGCAGTTTCTGACAACCCCTTTTTTCTTGAGGGATGAATCAGGGCTAAAAATCGTCCCGGTTTTTCTCTCAATTTTCCCTAACGGGTTTCTTTGTAGATAAAACTGTCAACATAAGCCTTGAACTCATACATAAAGTCGGCATTTGCCTTGATAGTGCGCTCGAGGATCCGGTTGTCATCAGGATCTGCTGAAACGGCATCTATGCTGATATCTGGTTTTAGTAGGGTGCAGGTTGAAGGAATTGAAGCTTCTCGGCATCTGTTAACGCCCTTTTCTTGGCCACCTTTTGCGCAAAGGAAAAGATCTCCTTCCATTTCTGTTGCCTTTCCACATAAAGTCTTGCTGCTTCCCTAAGAAGCTCGGACCGGCTTCT
>JAMOVK010000120.1 GCA_027067775.1 Deltaproteobacteria bacterium | reverse complement strand
GGAGTTGCAACGTCTGTTTTTCTCCATCTGAGACAAAGAAACACAAAGGAATCTGTCCAGTGTGCAAAAGGCCTCTTACCATAGGCGTGTGTCATAGAGTGGACGATCTTGCAGATAGGCCAGAGGGATTTGTGCCTGAAAAAGCCATTCCAAATGTGCATCTGATTCCCCTGGAAGAAGTGATGGCCCAGGCCTTTGGTGTCAAAAGCATTACCAAAAAGGTGCGTAAGCAGTATTTGCACCTTGTGGATATGTCCCTGACAGAATTTGATCTTTTGATATGGCAGCCAGAAGAGGAGCTGAAACGGCTGTTGCCTCAGGAGTTGTTTTCGAGGCTTGTGGCAATGAGGAAGGAAAAGGTGGAGGTTGTACCAGGGTTTGATGGCGTATATGGAAGGATAAGTCCTATTGTGGAGAAAGAGACAACTTCTTTTCAAGAAAAGGATAGCAAGGGCAAGATCCGTAGTGGAAAATTAAGACAGAAGAGTTTGTTTTAACCGGCTTTAAAAAATAACGGTCTTGGTATTTCAAAAGGGGGTACCAGCTCGGGAAACCATAGAATAAAGGCTCGGTTTTTATGGATTAGGATTGGTAGTGTCAGATCACCTGAATTTCTGTCTGGAAAAAATCACATCCCAATCCCCTTGCATTCCTTAAACTATATTTTTAAAAAACGAGAGATTCTTACACTCTTTTCTTTAAGCTCAAATACGTTAGCAATAACTTCTGATGGTTTTACTGTGGGAGAGGCCGACTGATCTAGGGTCAGTTTTAATGCAGACCATTTAGTGCTTGAGATCTCTTCAATGACCCTGGATATCCAAGATTGGATAGCACTGTCACTTGATGTTTTTGCTTCTGTATCTGTTCCAATTCCAAATCCGGTTTCGTCTTGAGCTTCAGCAGCTTCTGAATAGAGGCCTATAAAGGCCACCCTATTCTTTAAATTTAAGACCATTTCTCCCTTTTTTCGTTTGACTTGTATCTCGATTCTATCTGCAGATCTAAATCTTGTTAGGTGTTCCTCAACACCTTCTGGTTCCAAATCTGGAACGACAATTACAAAGGACTGTCTGGTTTTTGGCACCAGTTGCTGTTTTTTAGGAGTAACATTTACGCTTAATATCTTGATATCATGGGTCATCTGGGCATTAAGACGCTCTTTTAGTTCTAGGGCAGGCATATATTCTTTTAGCTCTATGATGAACCTTTCTGACATGCTTTCCATGCCAAGGGAAATCGGATTTTCAAAGGAGATTTTAGGCATGGGGTGAAAACCCTTGGAATAGGCAACAGTTATGCCTGCTCTTCGAATTGCACGGTGAAAGAGTCTTACCATGTCTAGATGCCCAATGAATCTGGCCTGAAAAAGCTTGGCATATTTAACAACAAAAAATAAGGACTGTTCTTTTAGGGTTTTTGGTCTTTTCTCAAGTTTTTTAAGGGCCTTTCTATTCCTATGGATGTTGCCCTTTAAAACGTTTTTAATGCTCTTAAAGTCGCACACGCCGCAGCCTTGGCACTCGTTGAAACGGCAATCAGGGGTATATTTGCCCTGTTGAGCCCTTTTCTTCTCAAGCCTGAAAAAGGCCTTTGTTACTCCAGAGTCTATATGATCCCAATAAAGGGGGGCCTTTTCATCTATGGGATTTAGATAATCTTGAAGGTCGATTTCAAGTTTTGAGGCAGCTTTTTCATAAAGCTCAGGGCGCAGGTTGTCTGTCCATGCATCAAGCCGGGCCCCCATTTTCCATACCTCGTGCAAGAGCATGACCAGGCGTCTGTCTCCTCGGGATAACACCCCTTCAAGAAAGGACTGTCTTGGCTCATGCCATTTCACCTTGAAGGCCTTTTGTTTTAGCCCTTTTTTAATCAGTGCAAGGCGCCTTCTTGACTCATCAACAGAGATTTGTCCTTCCCATTGAAAGGGCGTTTGAGGCTTTGGGACAAAGGTTCCGATGCTCGCAGTAATCTGTGCAGAACCCCTGAAGTTTTTTACCTGTTTGGCCTGAGACCTGACCTTTTTCACTAGTTCAACAAGCTCCATTAGATCCTGTTCGGTTTCGCCAGGGAGGCCTATCATGAAATACAGTTTTATATTACGCCATCCCCTTTCAAAGGCCTCTTTTACCGTATCCAAGAGATCTTTTTCTGTTATGCCCTTATTTATGGCCATTCTTAATCTTTCGCTTCCGGCCTCAGGCGCAAGGGTTATACCTGTCTTTCTTACCCTTTTTATTTGGTCCATTATCTCAGGGGTCAAGGTTCCAACCCGGAGAGAGGGAAGGGATACGGAGCAGTTTCTGGGCACAAACTCGTCCATCACCCTTGTTATAAGCTCTTTTATTGCAGAATAGTCGCCGGTACTTAAGGATAGCAGGGAGACCTCTTCCCAGCCGGTTTTCTCAATCCCATTTAAGGCTACATCAATGATCTCTTCTATGGATTTTTCCCTCACAGGTCTGTAGATGGTGGTCGCCTGACAGTATCGACATCCCCTTGTACATCCTCTTGCAATCTCGACTCCCAACCTGTCGTGGACAATACGTATATTAGGGACAAGTGGCGACTGTATCTCATGGGAGGGAGAAAATTCAGATACTATTCGTCGCCTTATTCGTTTTGGAATATTGTGTTGGTTGACTTCGATTTTTTTAAAGGTTCCATATTTGTCATATACAGGTATGTAAAATCTAGGTATGTAGAGTCCATCCAGAAGGGAAAGCATCCTTAAAAGCTGGGTCTTGGAAGCCTTTTCCTTTTTCCATCTTTCAACCGTCTCAGCCACCTCTATAATGGCTTCTTCTCCGTCACCTACTATTATGGCGTCAAACAGGTCAGCTACAGGCTCAGGATTGAGGCAACAACTGCCACCTCCTAGAATCAGGGGCCATTGTCCATCCATTCGTTCCTTGTTGAAAAAGGGTATAGAGGCCAGTGCCAAGATGGTAAAGATATTGGTGTAGCAAAGTTCGTAGGGAAGGGTAATTGCCAGTATGTCAAATTCATTAAGGGGCTTTCTGGTCTCGAGCCCAAAAAGGGGAAGGCCGTTTTTCCGTAAGAGCCCTTCCATATCCATATCAGGGCAGTAACAGCGGTCTGCAAGAAAACCTTCCTGTCGATTTATTATATCATACAGTATGAGCAGCCCCTGATGAGACATACCAATTTCATATAGGTCAGGGAAGATGCAACACATTTTTAAGCGTGCTTCATTCCAAGGTTTATTCCAGGCATTTTTTTCTCCGCCTAGGTATCTGCCTGGCTTGTTGACCAGGCTGAGTATTTCCTGCAAATTCATGAGGTCAGCTCCAGAAGTTTTCTCAGTTCTTGCCAGCTTTTTATTCTTGTGAACGGGATTTGTCCCTGGTTCCAGGGTTGATCAAAAACGATTGCCTTTAGGCCTGCTTGATGGATTGCCTTACAGGTTTCTAAGTGATCTTCCAGAAAGAACGTTTTCCCAAGTTTCTTGATCACCTGTGGTTTAATGTCGTGCTGACCCGTTGCGTGGACCTTGATTCTGCGTGAAGGTACCTTTTTTAAGACCGTTTTCAACCAGTCTTCTATAGGTTCCTTAATGGGCCTTGCAGTGACAAAGTGGATAGGTCCAAACTCTGAAAGGAGGCCAAGGGTTTCTGTTGCTCCTTCTATTGGTCTTAATCTGGTTTTGAATGGGTCCTCGAGGATCTGATTGATGATGGCCTTTATGATTTCTTCTGGCACGTTGAGGCATTCTTCTAGCCAGTAAGACGTGATCTGTTCCCTTTTTATAGTGTTTATGCCAAACTCTTTTTTTGCCACGTATATAAAGGAAGACATGGTGTCTGCTACTACTCCGTCTATATCGAAGGCTATATCATTGGGTTTTATCTTTATCATGGTGTCCTTTTGGTGTAACTTCATAGGGTTATTTCATATCACTTTCTCATAGGAGCCGAATATGCACAAGCGCATGCTGGTATTGAGGTTTCCCCCAGAGATTACAGACAAGCCAATAGTTTGCAGCCTGAGCCGGGAATATAACCTCTGTTTCAATATACTCAAGGCCACAATATTACCAGGTCATGAAGGAATAATGATTTTGGAACTGAGTGGTCACAAAAAGCAGGTCCAAGAAGGGTTAAGGTACCTCAGGAGTCAAGGTGTTAAGGTAAAGTCAGTGGCCCAAGAAATTAGAAGAAACGACGAGTTATGCCTTATGTGTGGTGCTTGTACAGGGATTTGTCCAACCAGGGCCCTTTATATAGATCAGGAGACCAGAGAGGTGGTTTTTGATCCTGAACATTGCAAGGGATGTGGTCTTTGTGTGGCAGTGTGTCCGGTAAGGGCTATGGAGATAAGATTTGCAACAGAGAAGCTACTTAGCTGACACCAATGAATGAATCGGTTCTCGTACTGGTTAGCGGTGGTGTAGACAGCTCCATTGCCACTCACATTTTGCGTGAACAGGGTTTTAGGGTTCAGGGCCTGTTTCTGAGGATGACGGGCCTGGCACAAGAGGAACAGGCGCTAGAGCGCACCTTGCACATTTGTGACAGTTTTGGAGTAAGAGTTCGTGTCGAAGATGTAAGGGACAGATTCAGAAAGGATATAATCCGGTATTTTGAAAAGAGCTATCTTTCCGGCCTAACCCCGAACTGCTGCTGTGTCTGTAACTGGAGGATAAAGATCCAGACAGGTCTCGAAGTTCTTAAACAGCTTGGCATGGATTTTCTTGCAACTGGACATTATGCCCGCATTCAGCGTAAGGGGAAACAATCCCTCTTGCTGGCTGGCAGGGATCCCAAAAAGGATCAGAGTTACTTTCTTCATCAGCTTAGACCAAAGGCTCTTGAGAGAATGATCTTGCCTCTTGGAGACATCTCCAAGGAAGAAGTAAAAAAGATGGCAGAAAGACTTGGTCTATTGGGTTTGTTAGATGTCGAGAGCCAGGATATATGCTTTTTTAAGGGAGACTACCGTGCCTATTTTCAAGGGGCATCACAGGCCTTTTTACGTCCTGGTCCCATAGTTACAACAGAAGGTCGAAGAGTTGGTACCCATCATGGAATTTGTTCTTATACAGTGGGGCAGAGAAGGGGGCTGGGTATTTCTGATGCCACTCCTTTTTATGTGATGGAAATCAGGGCTGATGAAAACGTGATAGTTGTTGGTAAGAAGGAGGAACTGTTCAAAAAGGATGTCCTAGTAGAGGATGTGAACTGGATAGTAGAGCCTGAGGCATGTTCTTCTTTGAGGTTCAATGTAAAAATACGATCAAGGCATAGGGCTGTGCCAGCCATATTAACGTTTCCTCGTAAAAAAGATAAGACAAGGGTTAAGGTTAGATTTGATGCGGCTCAAAGGGCAGTTACCCCGGGCCAGTTTGCAGTATTTTATGCAGGCCAGGTGGTGGCAGGAGGTGGAAGGATTTGCGCGTAGCCTTTTACACCCTTGGATGCAAGGTGAACCAGTTTGAGTCTTGGGCCATGGCAGAACAGTTTGAGTCCCAGGGCTGTCAGATCGTAGACTGGAAGGATGAGGCAGACATCTATGTGGTTAACACCTGTGCAGTGACATCCAAGGCTGCATATCAGTCAAGGCAGATGTTAAACCGGCTTAAAAGACAACGTCCTTCTGCCAAGATAATAGCAACGGGATGCCATGTTCAGACCCAGCCCGCCATGATAATCGAATCGGTTGGAAGTGGAATCTGTCTTGCCGGCAATGAACAAAAGCCCCTTATCGCCTCCATGTCTCTTAAGCACAAAGGTTGCACAGGGATATTTATAAGTGAGATATCAAAGGTCAAACAGATCGGGCAACTGCTGATCTCCAGACCTCCTAGGGGTAGAACCAGGGCCTTTGTTAAGATTCAGGATGGTTGTAATGCCTTTTGTTCCTACTGTATAGTTCCATATGCCAGGGGGCGAAGCAGGAGCCTGCCGCCAGAGCTCGTTTTTAAACAGGTTAGCGACCTTTCGGATGCTGGTGTAAAGGAGATAGTACTGACCGGCATACATATAGGTTTCTATGGACGTGACCTTGGGCCAGGGGTATCGCTCTTTTCTCTTCTCAAAGATCTCTGCCCGGCTTTTCCGCATATGCGTTTTAGGCTTAGTTCCATAGAGGCAACAGAGGTGACAGACGAGTTCATTGTCTGGGCAAGTGAGACAGAAAATTTTTGTAAGCATTTTCATATCCCTTTGCAAAGTGGATCAGCCAAGGTCTTGAAGGATATGAACAGGGGGTACAGCCCTGGAGATTTTCAGGATCTGGTTTTCAAAATAAAAAAACACATTCCACTTTGTGGTGTTGGTACAGACATAATGACCGGGTTTCCTACAGAGACAGAAGCGGATTTTCATGAAACCCTTGCCTTGGTTGAAAGGATACCCATTTCCTACCTCCATGCCTTTCCCTATTCGCCACGTCCTGGAACGGTAGCTTCAGCCATGGCCTCTAAATCCAGCAGAAAAGAGGCAAAGGAAAGGGCCAGGCATCTTATTGCCCTTGGTAAACAAAAAAAAGAGAGATTTTGTCACAGACTTCTTGGAAGTTTCCAAGAGGTACTTGTTGAGAAAAAAATCAAAAAGGGTGCCTTGTGGACTGGAAAAAGCTCAAATTACATGGAAGTGCTAGTAGAGGCAGACCAGGACCTTGCTGGCTCCATAGTAAGTGTACGCATATCAAAAACAAGGGACAGGGTGCTCATTGGCACCCCTTAACAATTGTTTATTGGCGCTTTTTTACTTTGTCAAAAGTTCCTCTACAGTCTCTTTTAACAAAGTGATGGAATAGGGTTTTGGAACAGCCGCATCAAAACCGGTCTCACCTGCCTTGGATTTCAGCTCTTCCTGAGAGTATCCACTTGATACGATAGCTTTGATATCAGGGTCGATCTTTCTGATTTCTTTAAGGACGGTTGCTCCATCCATGTCACCTGGCAGCGTCATATCAAAGAGCACCAGGTCAAAGGGCTGTCCTTCTCCCTTGGCCTTTTGGAATTCTTCTATTGCTGCTTTGGCATTGGTTACAGGGACAACCTCAAAACCTATAAGCTGAAAAATATCCGTAACCAGATCAAGGATCATTTCTTCGTCATCTAGTACAAGCACCCTCTTGATTTTTCCCATAATGGCTCCTTGATGATAATCCTGACAGATTCAGTAGACACAGTATGACAGTTGCAACTCTTTAGGGTTATTTGTAATAACGACATATTTTATACACGTCTTTAAAATTATAATCATGATATCTAGAATTTACAGGAAAAAAATAAATTTTGTCCAAATAGTTTTAAAAGCCGGTTTAAAAGCTTTTACAAAAATAGTTCTCTTAGATAGCCTATAAGTTTTGATAAGACATATGGTATGTGGGCAGAACACTTGTTACACTTTTGTATAATAAAATTAGGTAAATTGGGAAATTTAAGTAAACTGGAGATCGCAAAATGTTGGTTTTTGAAAAGGCAGGCAGAAACAACACCATGCAAACCCTGGAGGCGGCCATTACCTATGCCCTGGAACACAGGATCGAAGAACTAGTTGTTGCTTCCACTTTTGGTGAAACTGGCGTAAAGGCAGCAGAACTTATTAATAAACAGGGGAAAAATGGCCTGAAGCTCATTGTTGTAACCCATAACTACGGCTTTAAGGGGCAGCCTGGCCTTGAAATGGCCAAAGATACCAAGAAAAAACTTACGGATACAGGTGCCGTAGTTTATACGGGTACCATGCCTTTTAGAAATATCGGAACCGCTATCAGAGAAGGCCTTGGTTATTCACAGCAGGATCTTATTGCCAATACCCTTCGTCTTTTGGGCCAGGGTGTTAAGGTATGTGTGGAGATTGCCCTTATGGCCTATGATGCCGGTTTGTTGGAGGGCAAGGATATTGTTGCTGTTGCTGGTACAGTCAGGGGGGCAGATACTGCCTGTTTGATAAAGCCAGTTCCGTCTAACAAGTTGTTTAATCTAAAGATTAGACGGATTATTGCCAAGCCTATGGATTGGTAAGGAACTAGGTGGCAAGCTAAGAGGAAATAGAGATGGGTAAAGATGCAATAAAGATAATTGCTCAAAACCGTAAGGCCAGGCATGAGTACCATATAGTTGACACACTTGAGGCAGGGATAGCGCTACTTGGGCCTGAGGTAAAATCAATTCGCCAAGGGCGTATAAACATTAAGGACGGGTATGTGGAGATCAAAGACGGCGAGGCATGGCTCCAGAATGTTCATATTTCCCCATATCCTTATGCAACCAATACGGCAAAACCAGATCCACTCAGACCCAGAAAGCTCCTGCTGCATAAACAGGAGATAAAGAGGCTGGCTGGCAAGGTAAAAGAGAGAGGATTTACCCTTATTCCCCTTAAGGTATATTTATCTAACGGAAAGGTTAAACTAGAGATAGCCCTTGCAAAGGGTAAAAAGCTTTATGATAAAAGAGAGGCCCTTAAAAGAAAGACCATTGACAGAGAATTTGAGAAGCGTTTTAAGATAAGGTAAAAGAGGGCCTCCAAAAGAGGCCCATTGCATTTTTTTGTTAAAAATCTATCTGGCTTCTAACTCCCCAGATGTATATGTCATCCATTTTTGAGTTTCCACCAGCGTTTTGAATCCACTGGAAGTCTCCTGTAAGTGCAAAACGGTCAACCACAACAAAACGGTAATAAGCCTCTATATACTTCTCATTGGCTGTGTGGCTATGTGTCTTTTCATAGTCGTCTGCAAGGAGGGTTTGTGCAAAGCCAAACCCAAAGGCGTCACCACCTCGATTCCACAACCCCCCGTCCAGCTGAAATCCAATTGACCAGCTTTGATCTATAGGGATCAGTGTCCATGCCTTATCATCTTCATTCCAAAGAGCCCTGTCATCGGTTATGGTTTGGCTGTATCTGGCAAAGCTGGTAACCCCGGTGATGATTTCTTGATCAAAGGAAAGTCCCCATCCAGAGAGGGAATCATCCGCATATTTATGACCAGCATCATGGTCTGATTCTGGAAATTTGGAAAGTTCCCTGGTTTTAATGTAGCGCCTTTTATCGAGCCAGCCGTAGAATCTGTAGTTACCTTTTTTGCCAAACAGTCCTGGCATTATGTTTATCTGACCTACGATCATGCCGTTGTCAAAGGGGTTATGCCACACAGAGTCGTCTCCATGTTCGGCAACCCCTGCACCAATCACCTTAAATTCTAAAAGGTCTACGGGTTGGCCCCTGAGCATGAATGCAGGGCAATAGAAGCTGTCTGGTTCCGGTATGTTGATACCCATGCTCTTGACAAATATGTTTGACAAAAACTGGGTGGTTTCGTCACCGGCGGCCTTGTTTTCATCAAACAGTACACTTATATCCATTTTACCAATGTCAAAGCCATACCGGTCTTCGTTTAAGGAAAATTCATAAAAGGCCTCAGAGATGGTAAGTGCTGCCTGATCTAATCCTATGGTTGTCTTGTAGGAGTCATAGTTTGGAACACTGAAACTGGGAACATCGTTGTTTAGGCCGTCTCCATCTCCCCCCTCAAGGTGCACAAAGAATTTGCCCCATTTGGCAAAGTCTGCATCGATGTTTAGGTCAATAGTATAGGATGCATCCTGGGTAGATCTTATATTATCCACACTGTTGGCATCTCCCAAGGTTCCCATGATAAGCCCTGTAACGCCACCACTAAGGCCAAATCTTTCATACCAGTGCTGTTCTCCTTGGCCCTCTTCTCCTTCCGACTGGACCAGCTCGGTGGATTCGGTGTTTGTTTTTTGTGCCTTAATCTGGGAAAGTTCTTGTTCCACTGCCTGAAGACGCCTGTTAAGTTGTCTGTTCTCCTCGATCAACTGCCTCACCAACTCTTCAAGTTGGCCCTCTTTGTCGGTTTTTGCTCCTCCTGCTAGTGCCATTCCATATGCAAGAAACAAGGCTAGCAGGGTTAAAGACACTACTGCTTTGATCTTCATCGATTTCCCTCCCTTATAATGGATTTAAAGATCGGCCAATGCCTGCTTGATGTGCTTAACAATGATTTCGTTGGTTATATGATAAAAGCCAAGACCTTTGTACAGTCTTTCTCCTTTAACTGTTATTTCAGGACATGAGACCTTTTTGCCCGCCTTTTTTAATTCCAGAGCCCATGAAATATCACCCTCTTCATCTGGCTCTTCTCCCATTATGTCGTTCATTATGTGATCTCCTGCCACAAGCATAAACGGTATTATACGGACTTTATCCCCCCTATACTTTTTTGCCCTGTCCAGCGCGTCTTTTCTGTCTGGTACCCCTTCAACGCTTCCCAAAAAACAGTTCGGATAGTGAACCGAAAGCAACCGGTCAAAGGCCAGGTAGACTGCAGTAGAAGGTGCACTGTAGGTATTTGGGGAGCCATGACCAGCAAACACGTTGCATCCTTCTTCTTTCTTTAAGAAGTCCTTGGATATCCTTTTTAGAAGCTCGTGCACTTCTTCCCACTGAGAAACAAGGGGTTCGCCTATGGAGATGTTCATTCCATCCATGCGGGCCTGGTTGAGCATATGCATATATTCGGCACCAGGAAATACATGCAGGGACTGAACCACTGCCTTTCTGTGGCCCGCTGCTTTGAGAGAGGCGAGAACCTCGGGAAGGCTATGAAGTCTTTTGTTTATCCCCTTTTTCTTGTAGATCGCGTTCATTTTGTTGCGAATTATCTGTGAAGTAAACGCCCATCTAATTTCATAGCCGGGAAAGGCCCCACGGATTTCCTTGTCCATAAAGTCAAAGGTTTTTTGCGCCTTGGTACTGGTTCCAAAGGCTGTCAGCACTATGGCCGGTTTCAGGTCTTTTTTTTCCGGTTTTAAAAATCTGAGCACCTGTGGACTTGCAAGTAATACGTTTGATGAAAAAACGATACAAACTATCGAGGCCAGTAATACATTTAGCAGATAAAAGGTGGTCTTCATTGATAAGTCCCTCCTTAGGAATTTTTTGGGGACCATTTGGTTTCGAGTGGGGCTACAGATGAATAAAATGAAAAGAGCCCGTATCCCAATATGGATACGGGCTCCCGTCTTTCCCGCAGCCTTTTGACTCAAACTGCCAGGTCCCCGCTGGTAGTTTAAGCTAGCGATGAATCCTGCAAAAGGTATCCTGACTTGCGCATCATCCTACTCCCTAAGCCTTCCCGTTACGTTTACGTAACAGTGGCACCATTCAGGTTTCGTCCTCGCTCACAGTGGCGGGCCCGTTCTGGATTTTCACCAGATTCCCTTTTACAGGTTCATGGTTTTGATTCCCTAATATAGGTCAGTTATGTTGTCAACAAACAAATAGGCAGGGCTTCTGAAAGAGGGTTTGTCAAGTGGTGTTCGGTTGGGGCTTGTTTGGCAAGGCTGAGACGGATTTGTGAGTTTTCATGTCGGAAAAATTTTTAATCAGGGACAGAAAGTTGCTGTTATAGTGTCCAGCCTGAATTTACCAGATAAATGGGATAAAAGAGCTCAACCCTCAAAATTGATTCATGGAAATCTTGTGGTGATTGATCCTTAGAAAACTCGAGGTCTTGCACCCGCAAGACGAAGCTGGCACGGAAGACCATGCTGCTTTGGATATATTCAGGGTTTTAATGAATAAATTTTATAGGTAATCTTTATTTTTCGAGAAACAGAAATCGTCCTGGGCAATGTATTGAAAAGGAGAGTAAGATTATTGACCAGCTGAATTTCACCATGAATAAGACCAGTAAGAGCAGAAAACCAGTCAAAGCCCTGCCTTTCCCTGGTGAAGAGTAAAAGATATACTTAAGCAGGTTGTAAAATTTTTCAATCAAAATGGTACACAAAAACCTATGACATTAAATATTTTGAAGCTGTCTCCATTCCAGCGAGTGATTGCAAGTCTGTTGCTGGGGATTTTTGCTGGAATCTTCCTTGGAGAACCTGCGGGCAAGCTGAACATTGTTGGAAACATCTATATCAAGCTCCTCCAGATGACGGTCATCCCTTACATAATGGTTTCGCTCATTGGAGGGCTAGGCAGGTTAGATCTGAAAATGGCCAAGCTTATTGGTATACGGGGAGGCATGCTGATCCTGTTTTTGTGGTGTTTGACGGCCCTAACCCTTACCTTCTTGCCCCTTGCCTATCCTGACTGGACCTCCGCCTCTTTTTTCAGTACCAGCATGGTAGCTGAATCGGCAAAGATCAACTTTTTAGATCTATATATTCCTGCAAATCCTTTTTATGCCATGGCAAACACAATTGTGCCGGCCATAGTGGTTTTCAGTATCTTTCTCGGGGTGGCATTAATTACCGTAGAGAGAAAAACAGGCTTTATACTGAGCATGCAGAATCTTAGTGATGCCCTGATGAAGATGGCCTCTGTGGTGGCAAAGACAGCCCCTGTTGGAATTTTTGCACTTTCAGCTGCTGCAGCCGGAACCTTGAGGGTAGAGGAATTGAGCCGTTTGCAGGTATACCTGTGGGTATATCTGGCTGCATGGCTCATCCTTGCATTTTTTGCCCTTCCAGCCCTTGCTGCAAGAGCTACACCTTTCAGTTACAGGGAGGTGATAAAGGATGCAAGGCTTGCAATGGTTACTGCATTTGCAACAGGCACTGTGCTCGTTGTGCTTCCAATGATAGCAGAAAAAACAAAGGAGCTTCTTGAAAGAAAAGGGATGAAAAGCGATATTGCCATCTCTGCAGTGGATGCCCTAGTGCCCACTACCTACAGTTTTCCAAGTGTGGGTACTATTCTTGGTATCGGTTTCATCCTTTTTGCTGCATGGTTCGTTGGTTCTCCTCTTAGCATATCTGATTATCCAGCCTTTTGTGTCATGGGCATACTCACCGCATTTGGTTCAATGGCAGTGGCAATACCGTTCATGCTAGACTTTTTCAAGCTGCCTGCGGACCTCTTCCAGCTTTATCTCCTTGGCAGTGTATTCACCATGCGTTTTGCTACTGCCATGGCCGCCATGCACGGAGTAATAATCTGTCTGCTTGGTGCCTGCGCAATGGCAGGGCGTCTCAGGTGGAGAAAAATGGTGGAGGTGGCCATAGTCAGTCTTGGAATCACTGCCGTTGTAATGCTAATCCTTGGCTTTGTCCTGACCCGGGCCATTCCCTATGAATACAGAGGTTATAAAACCCTTGTGAACATGGAACTGCTTGGTCCTCTGGCCAAGGTGAAAAAGCCCTCTGTTTTAGCTCCTCTTTCAGGGGACGAACTGTTAACAGACAGGCTTCAGCTTATCCAAAAGAGAGGAGTCCTGAGGATTGGCTATTCCAAGGACAGGCTTCCCTTTGCCTTCACCAATGCCAAGGGCCATGTGGTTGGCTATGACATGGAACTGGTTCATGCCCTGGCAAGAGATCTCGGAGTAGCCCTAGATATAGTCAAGATTGACTGGAACAATGTTGACAAGGAGCTTGACAGCGGCAGGATCGATATGGCTGTTGGTGGCATAACCATAAGTGCACAGAGGGCACTTCGTTTTGTCTTTTCAAAAAGCTATCTTGACGAATATCTTGGCATAGTAGTGCCGGATTACAGGCGCAACGAGTTTTCATCCTATGACAAAATTAGGGAAATGGAAGGGCTAAAGCTGGGTGTCACACCTTTTAGACTGAAGGAAGGAGCAGCTCAGCGTCTTTTCCCCAATGCCAAGCTTATTGTTGTCCACTCGCCAAGGGAGTTTTTTAAAGGTCATGTAAAAGGAGTCGATGCCCTTGTTTATACGGCACAGACTGCTACTGCATGGACCTTGGTGTATCCACAGTGGACAGTGGTTGTTCCAAAAGGTCTCAGATATGAATGTCCCATGGCATTTGCGCTTCCGCATAATCAGATGCAGTGGTGCTGGTATGTAAATACTTGGCTAGAGACTGCTATAAAATCCGGGTTGACAAAAAAGGTCTATGATTATTGGATTCTTGGTAAACAGACAGAAAATAAAAAAGGCCGGTGGTCTATAGCCAAAGATGTGTTTGGCTGGATAAAGTAACGGCAGGGTCTTTGATGGACTGTGGAATAAAGGAAGGTTTTTTATGAAAAATTATGTTGCACAGGGCTGGATTCTGTACAGACCGGACAGGAGTCTCGTCAAGCAGGAGAGTTATGAGATAGATCGTCTTAAAGAAACGGCACCACGATATGGGTACAAGATCAAAGTTGTAAACCCTGATGAGCTTTCATTCGTGATAGGGATGGATGGTAAGCCAGATCTGTTTCTAAGAGGAGAGCATGTTGATATCCTTCCTGATTTTGTCATCCCTAGAATGGGGTCAGCAACGAGCTATTTTGCTCTGGCTGCTCTTCGTCATTTGGAAAAGCTAGGGGTTTACAGTCTGAACAGCTCAGAGGCTGTGGCTCTTGCTCAGGACAAGCTGCTTCATCTGCAAAGGCTTTCGGATGCTGGTCTTCCTGTGCCCAAAACCATACTTGTCCAGTTTCCAGTAAACATTGACCTTGTTGAAAAAGAGATAGGTTTCCCTACTGTAGTAAAGACAAGGGTAGGGACCCAAGGTAGTGGTGTGCATCTTTGTGAAACCCGCCAGGAGCTTAACGACCTGCTGCAGTTCGTCGAGGCCAACAATCCCGCGGCAGAACTCTTTCTGCAACAGTTTCTTCCAGAAAGCCGCGGCAGGGATGTAAGGGTGCTTTCTGTAGGTGGCCTTATTGTTGGTGCTATGGAAAGAATAGCACTAGAAGGGTTTAAATCCAACTATTCCCAAGGTGGCAGTGCCAAACCATTTGAATATGGACCGAAGAACGAGCTTGCAGTGGCAGATACCATGAAGGTCCTAAGAATGGACATGGCTGGCCTGGACTACCTTTATGATGATGAAGTAGGAATGAAGATCCTTGAGGTAAATTCTTCTCCCGGTTTCGAGGGGCTGGAGAAGACATGCAGGATCGATGTTGCTGCAGCAGTCTTTCGTTTTCTTGATGTAAAGCTCAAGATTTCCAACAAGTACAAGGCGCGGGTAATGGGCTGGCCAGAGCCTGCAGAATGTCAGCCAGCCTAATGAATTGGCTTCTTTTCCAAGTTTTTTGAGCTGGCCCCGTTCTTTTGCCCACATTATTGGATTATATTGACTAAAATTATCCATTTTAGTAATTATTTTTTAAGTATTTTTTCATGTATCGAGTCTTGTGTTTTAAAAAAACAATTTTGTGATCATCGGGAGGAGGCTTATCATGATAAACCGTTTGGTAATGTGTGGAGTTCTTTTATTTTTTACATGGGGCTGTTCCACTCTAAAGGTGAGCAGTGATTATAATGCCGGATTTGATTTTTCAAGGCTCAAAACCTTTGCTATTGTTTATCCTGAGCAGGGCAATTCGCCCATGCAGCAAAGAATTGTCCAGGCTTTGACAGAGGCCTTTAAAGCAAAAGGTTATATTCCAGCCCCTAAAGACAAAGCCGACTTTTATGTGGTTTTTCATACGAATATCAGAAATAAACGTCAGGTAGTAACTGACTATCAAAGGGTAGGCCTCTATCCCTATGGTTTTGGTACTTATGCAATGGTTCCTATACAGCGTGAATATGAATACAAAGAAGGGAAAATAGTGGTTGATGCCTTAGACCCGAAGACAAGAAACATATTTTGGCGTGGTGTGGCCACAGACCGGCTACAGTCATTTAAAGATCCAAATGAGCGCATGAAATATGCACGTCAGGTAGCAATGGAGCTGCTGAAGACGTTCCCCCCTGCAAGATCATAGGCTGTATTTTTTAGCTGCCTGGATTTGCCAGGATGTTTAAGTTTAGTGGAAAGAGATGATCGCCTTTACCAGCAGCCATGATATAAACTTTACCGCTATTGATTTTGAAACTGCAAACAATAATCGTTACAGTGCGTGTGCCCTAGGGCTTGTCCAGGTTAAAAGCGGCACAATTGTTTCAAAAAAGACATTCCTTATACGGCCACCAGAACGTTATTTTAAATTTTCTTATATCCACGGGCTTACATGGGAGCATGTAAAGGATATGCCCACCTTTGCTGAGTTATGGCCTTTTATCAAGCCTGAGCTGTTAACAGGCGATTTCTTGGTGGCTCATAATGCTCCCTTTGATCGCTCGGTTCTGACAAGGACATGTGAATATTATGGAATAGGTCTACCTGAACTTCGGTTTGAATGCACTGTCAAACTTGCAAGGAATGTCCTAGGAATTCAGCCAGCCAGGTTGCCCAATGTGTGTGAAGTGTTGGGCATTACATTGAACAAACATCACGATCCCCTGGCAGATGCTGTTGCATGCGCTAAGATAATGCTTCATGCTGCCAAGCTTGAATAATCCATTTTTAAAAAATTCAAGCTTTTGGGGCATGCCTCCAAATGCTTCAGCCTTAGGCATATTTTTAAACGCAATGGTATATAGCCATTCTGTTGGGGATCTACCGCGTTATAGACCCAAGGATCCCAAAAAATCCAGAGAAATCCCAGTTTATTAAAAAATTAATAAAAAGTCTAAAGGGCATCATTTCCTCTGCCATTTCACGATTTTTTTTGATCAGCCAGATTGTGACTTTAGTTACAGATTTTAGAAAATCAGATAAAGATTCTGGAAATTAGAGATGTCCTTTAAAAGTAATAGAAATTTTTAGCTTAAACCTTAATAAGCTATTTTTCTTTAAGTTATCACCAGTCACTAACGCGTATCTCTAAACATATCTCAAATCTGTGAAAAAAATCATAATTTATATAGAAGTTGCCTGTTTGTAATAATGATCACAATATATATTGTGAAAGCTTTAATTTTCTCCATTTTTCTATATTTTTTATTGACAAATGACAAGAATTCGCTAAGCATAAAGGACAACCGTACTGACAATATTTTTTTGTCAGTAATAAGCCAGAGCCAAGACCAGGGAGTTTGATCAGAAAGATCAAAAAAGCAAAAAGGAGATTGCAGTATGGCAAGTTCTGTTTACAGCATCTGTGGAATGTGTGCAGTCCGTTGCCCGATTCGCGTAGAAGTTGAAGACGGCAAGGTCTCCTGGATCGAGGGAAATCCCAATGATCCGGGTATGGGCACCAGCCTTTGTGCAAAGGGTGTAGCTGGAAGAGCGCTGCTTTATGATGATGAAAGGCTACAGTATCCCATGATCCGGGATGGAGAACGCGGGTCAGGCAAGTGGAAAAGAGTCTCTTGGAACGAGGCCTTTGATTACATCGTCACCAAGCTAAATGACATTATGCAAAAGCATGGTAGCAGGGCCATCATGTTAAGTGATAGGGGAGGTCCTTTTGCTGATATGCGCAAGGCCTTTATGAAGGCCCTGGGTTCTCCTAATTACTGCAATCATGACTGTACCTGTGGAAGAAATACACATCATGCATCCAAGTCCGTCTATGGCCTTGGCAGAAAAGGCCTGGCTTACGATTTTAAGAATGCCAAGCATATCGTGCTTTTTGGAAGAAACATGGTTGAATCCATCAAGGTCAAGGAAGTTAAATCTTTCATGCAGGGAGTCAAGAACGGAGCCAAGGTCACTTATGTTGATCCAAGGGCGGCTCTGACAGCTTCAAAGGCTACCCGTTATTGGCAGATAAGGCCTGGAACCGATTACGCACTTCTTCTGGCAATAGCGAATGTGATAGTGAAAGATGGCCTTTATGACAAGGATTTTGTAAAGAAGTACGTTACAGGCATCACAAAATTTAAAAACTTTCTAAAACAGTACACTCCCAGCTGGGCAGAAAAGGAAACCGGTATCCCCGCTGATGAAATAGTGGCCTTTTGCAAGGAGATTGCTGCTGACAAGCCCAAGGTGATTTTTCATCCTGGCTGGCACCTTTCTAGGTACAATGATTCGTTCTACGCAAGCCGGATGATCCATATCCTTAACGTCTTGATGGGTAACATAGAGGTGCCAGGTGGCCAGTTCTATCCAAAGGCCCCAAAGGATGCAGGTTACAAAGGGCTCAAGAGCCTGGGGGCAGATATTCCGAAGGTGGAGGAAAAACGGGCCGATGGCTGTGGCTGGAAGTACAAGAGATTTGATGGTGGTCCCGGTCTCTTGCAGCTTATGTATGAGGCCGTTGATACGGAAGATCCTTATCCAATAAAGGCCTACTTTGTGGTAAGGCATGATCCTCTTCTTGCCCTTCCTGATCCTGAAGAACAAAAGCGCATATTGAACAAGATGGATCTGATAGTGGTGGTAGACGTGAACTACAGCGAGACCTTTGGTTTTGCCGATGTGGTGCTGCCCGAGTCCACTTATCTGGAACGGGATACCATGATGAGGACAGACAAGGGTTTGAAGCCAGGCTTTAGCATGAGGAAAAAGGCTGTAGAACCTGTTTACGATACCAAGGCAGGGTGGGAGATATGGACAGAGCTGGCCCACAGGCTTGGCAAGGGTAACTACTTTCCTTACAAGACCATCGAAGACATTTGGAGATATCAGCTTTCTGACACTGATATAAAATTGCAGGATTTTGACGAAAAGGGTTTTGTGCGGCTTGCCAAAGAACCTATTTGGTATGATAGGGACAAGCTTAAGTTTCCAACTCCTTCAGGCAAGATAGAGTTGTTTTCAAAGCGGCTTGAAGACGAAGATATTCCTTCCTTTATTCCCTATGAGAGTCCAAAGAAACCGGAAAAGGGCGAGTTTAGGCTCCTTTTTGGCCGTACAGGTTATCAGACCCATGGCCAGACAACGAACAATCCAATCATATCTGAGCTGATGGGTACAAACTGTCTTTGGATAAATACCCAGGCTGCCAAGGAACTTGGAATTAAAGATGGCCAGGAGGTTCAGGTAAGCAACAAAGGCGTTACTGGAAAGATCAGGGCCAGGGTTACCGATTTTATACATCCAGAGGCTGTGTTTATGTTGCATGGTTACGGACGCTCTATCCCCTTTCAGACAAGGGCCTATAAAAAAGGTCTGGCCGACCAGATATTTATGAAGGGGCTGTTGAAGGTTTGGGATAAGGCAGGAGGAAGTGTTTCTCTTTGCGAGTCTTTTGTAAAGGTCACGCCTGCATAAGGAGGGTATGAGATGAGTATATATCATGTCGATCAGGATATAACCCTGTGCATTGGCTGCTTGGCGTGCGAGGCAGCGTGCAAGGATAAAAATAATGTTCCGGTAGGCTCCCACTACTGCAAGATGATTCCGGTGGGGCCGAGAATGATCAGAAATGTTCCTGTAGTTAATCATGTGTACATGGCCTGTTTTCATTGCGAGCAGCCCTGGTGCGTTGATGCCTGCCCCACAGGTGCTATGCAGAAGCGGGAGAAGGATGGAATTGTATTCGTTGAAGCTGACCTGTGTGTTGGATGCAAGGCCTGTATAAAGGCCTGTCCCTGGGGTGTCCCCCAATGGGATTCAAATACAGGCAAGGTTGGAAAGTGTGATCTTTGTAAGGACAGGCTCGATCAAGGGCTAAAGCCCGCCTGTGTTACAAAGTGTACTACCGGTTCTTTGCAGTTTCTTACCCCGGAGGAGGCTTCGGAAAAGAAGCGCAAAGACTTTGCTGAACAGATTATGAAACAGGCATAGGACGGCTGAATCATGACACCAGGAACTTACTTACCAACTGAATACCTGCCCATACTTATCATGCTCTTGTTCGCTACAGGTTTTGGAGTGGTTACCTTGTGGGTAGGAAGGTTTTTCAGACTGAAAAGGCCCTATGAAGAGAAGCTGGAGGGTTACGAATCTGGTAACCCGCCCTCAGCTCCTCCGCGATTCAGGTTTTCAATAAAGTTCTACCTGATTGCCATTCTTTTTGTGGTGTTTGATGTAGAGGCCATTTTTCTCTACCCGTGGGCGCTTGTTTATGACAATATCGGTATCTTTGCCGTGATAGAGATGTTTCTGTTCATATTTTTGTTACTTATTGGATATGCATATGCATGGCGAAAGGAGGCCTTGGAGTGGGAAAGATAACCTCCCGAGATGTTGTGCCAGTAGCTGAAGGCATCAAAGTTATACCTGGTGCAAATACGTTTTTGATGCAGTTTGACAAGCTTGTCAACTGGAGTCGAGCTGGTTCCATCTGGCCCGTTACATTCGGCCTTGCCTGATGTGCCATTGAGATGATGGCTGCTGGAAGCAGCCACTATGATCTGGACCGCTTTGGGATAATCTTCAGGGCGAGTCCTAGGCAGTCCGACGCCATGATAGTGGCCGGGACAGTTACTCAAAAGATGGCACCGGTGGTGAGAAGGGTTTATGACCAAATGCCTGAGCCAAGATATGTACTGGCAATGGGAAGTTGTGCCTGTAGTGGTGGGGTTTTTAAGACCTATCACACTGTGCAGGGCTGTGATGAATTTTTGCCAGTGGATGTCTATGTTCCAGGATGTCCGCCACGACCTGAAGCCCTGCTGGAGGGATTGATGAAGCTCCAGCAGAAAATGATGAAGGAGGAGATGAGGTGGAGCCGCTGGAGATAGCCAAAAAAATCAAGGAAAGATTCCCGGATCAGGTGATAGATGTGGAGGAGCATCGTGGTCAGGTGGGAGTTATCGTAAAGAAAGATCGCATAGTGGAGCTGTTGCGGTGGCTGCACGATGATCCGGCTTTGCATCTCAATCACTTGGCTGACCTGTGTGGAGTCGATTACCTGGGGAAAAAGGATGTGCGGTTTGAGGTGGTTTACAACCTTTATTCTATCCCCCTTCGCCACGGTATCAGAATAAGGGCGCAGGTTCCAGAAGACGACTGCCAGATCGAGTCCGTGACCTCCATTTGGATGGGAGCTGATTGGCACGAAAGAGAATGCTACGACCTGCTTGGTATCACCTTTGGCGGACATCCAGATCTAAGAAGAATCTTGTTGCCCGATGGATGGGAAGGCCATCCGCTTCGAAAGGATTATCCCCTTGATGGAGGAGGAAAGAACTGGAGCGGATACGACAAGGTTTTAGAGAGATCCAAGAAGTTAAGAAAGTATGATTTCTACGGAACTTATCAAGATCCTACCAAAAAGACGGGTATAGAAGATGCTAGAGAATAAAGCACAACTCAGACTTGTTAAAGGTGATGAGGCTACCCACGAGCCCTATACCATAGCTATGGGACCTCAGCATCCTGCTACTCACGGGGTGCTCAAGCTAGATCTGGAGCTGGATGGGGAGACAGTACTGGAATGCAAGCCTACTGTAGGTTTTCTGCACAGGGGGGTGGAAAAGCTGGCAGAAAACCTCTCTTACGCCCAGACCCTTCCTCTTACAGATCGTCTTGATTATATCGCCTCTATGGCCAACAATGTTGCCTACAGTATAGCTGTTGAGAAACTTTTGGACATAGAGGTTCCTCTCAGGGCCAAGTACATAAGGACCATGGTCATGGAGATGGCTAGGTTGACTGGTCATTTGCTCTGGCTGGCTACCCATGCCCTTGATATCGGCGCCATGACGGTCTTTCTCTACTGCTTCAGGGAAAGGGAGATTCTCTTGGACATGTTTGAGGAGATCTGTGGTGCCCGTCTTACCACTAGCTATACCTGTATTGGGGGAGTTAGGCAGGACGTGACAGGCCATTTCTTAGAAAGTCTTTACGACTTCACAGAGGATTTTCCTTCAAAAATAAAAGAGTATGAAACCCTGATCGATAAGAACAGGATCTGGCTGAAGCGTACCCAGGACGTTGGAATAGTATCGGCTGAGGATGCGGTTAGTCTGGGACTCACTGGTCCAACCCTTAGGGGTTCTGGAGTTGACTATGACGTGCGCAAGCACATGCCTTACGATGCGTATCCCTACGTAAAGTTTGAGGTGCCGATAGGTTCAAAGGGTGATGTTTACGACAGGTACCGCTGCCGTATGGAGGAGATGCACCAATCCAATTCCATTATAAGGCAGTGCATCGAGGCCCTTCCTACAGGTCCGATTCGTGCTGCAGATGCGCCAGATCTGGTCATGCCGTACGGCATCCAGAAAAAGGTTGCTGCAGATGCAACTTTTTCCTCTGGAATTATAAAGCTTGTCAAGGATAGCGAACGGTACATTGAAGGCGATGTATACGTCGCAGCAGAGGTGCCAAAGGGAGAGCTGGGTTTCTATTTTGTCAGTGACGGCAAGGGAGTGCCTTATAGAATGCACATAAGGTCACCGTCATATATTCACATAGGGGCCTTGTCCTTCCTTTGTAAAGGTCAGATGGTTGCTGATGTCATAGCAATAATCGGTAGTGTAGACGTAGTTCTGGGAGAGTGTGACAGATAAGGATTGGGGGATAAATGGAACTGTTATGGATCCTCATTAAAATCGTAATTGTCTTTGCGGTGGTAATGCTTCATGTCATGTATGCCACCTATTTTGAACGCAAGGTAATAGGCCATATGCAGGTGCGTATGGGACCCATGAGGGTTGGTCCACATGGAATACTTCAGCCAATAGCCGATGGTCTGAAGCTCTTTTTCAAAGAGGACATAATTCCTGCAGAGGCAGACAAGAAGGTGTTTTATGCGGCGCCTCTTATCTGTCTGATCTCAGCCCTCAGTGCTGTGGCCGTTCTGCCCTTTTTCGAAGGTTTTGCCATTGCCAACATTAACATAGGCCTGCTTTATATCTTCGCCATGAGTTCCCTGGCCTCTTACGGTGTGGTCTTGGCCGGTTGGTCTGCCAACTCGAAGTATTCATTTCTTGGCGGTCTGCGTTCTTCAGCGCAGGTTATAAGCTATGAGATTGCCATGGGACTGAGTCTTGTTGGTGTCATGATGCTGTCTGGTTCTCTTAATCTTACAGACATCGTACATGCACAGATGAACAGTCCCTACAAGATATATCTTATTCCTCAGATTATCGGTTTTTTCGTTTTCGTAGTGGCTATGTTTGCTGAGACCAACAGGACTCCATTTGATTTGCCAGAGGCGGAATCGGAGTTAGTTGCAGGGTACTGTACAGAATACAGCGGTATGCGCTTTGCCCTCTTTTTCATGGCGGAATATATAGGAATGATAGTCATGTCTTGCTTGGCGGTAACGTGTTTTCTTGGCGGATGGAGCGGTCCCTTTGATGTGCCAGGCATACCATTCTTCTGGTTCCTTCTTAAGGCCTACTTTTTCATATTTCTTTACTACTGGGTAAGGGCAACGTTACCCCGTTACAGATATGATCAACTTATGGCCCTTGGATGGAAGGTGCTTATACCACTGGCCCTGTTCAACATAGTGCTGACAGGGACTATCAAATCCTTATTCGGTTAGTGTAGGCAGGTTGATATGAGAATCAAATACGATACCAAAAAGAAGTTAGCCGAACAGATTTTTTTACTAGAGATTCTAAAGGGCTTGTGGCTTACCCTCAGAAGACTCTTTTCTAGGTCTGTTACCATTCAGTATCCAAAGGAAAGAAAGGAGCTCTTCCCGGGTTTTAGAGGCAAGCATGCCCTTATTCGGGATCCTGAGACCAATCAGGCCAAGTGTGTTGCGTGCATGAGATGCTCGAGCGTGTGTCCAGCAAGATGCATTTCTATCCGCTACTCGGTAGACGAAAAAACTAGGGCCAGGAAGGTCGACTCTTACGAGATCAATGCCTTGCGCTGCATCTTTTGTGGATACTGTGAAGAGGTCTGCCCAGTTAATGCGATTGTGCTTACTGAGGATTACGAGTACTCGGATTATACCAGACAGCCCTTTCATTTTGACATGGAAAGGCTGCTCAAGAACTGGGATGAGTTCCTTGAAAAGAACAATCTGGAACCTGACAAGTATCTTAATCCTTTTCTCAGGCCCAGGGGGCTTCCTCTTGGAGAGCTGCCTGCTGGAAAGAGGATAGACGTGCCAGAGGAATGGACATACGAGGGTCAGGTGATTTGGAAGGACGGAAAGGCCGTGTCGGCCAAGGAAGCCGCTTCTAATTAGGGAGGGATAAATGGTTCAACTGCTATTTTTTTACTTTGCCTTGGTAGTCATTGGTCTGGGTTTAAGGATAGTGACTGCAAAGAATCCGGTGCATTGCGTGCTTTTAATGCTGGTTCTTTTCTTTCATATGGCAGGGCTGTATCTGCTCTTGAATGCAGAATTCTTGGCAGCCGTTCAGATCATCGTTTATGCAGGTGCTATTCTCGTGCTTTATCTCTTTGTTCTGTTTCTGGTCGATTTGAGAGAAGAAGTAAAGATGAGCCCCTTTATAAAAAAAGGAAAATGGTTGGGAATAGTAGGGGCTATAGCACTGTTTTTGACGTTTCTCCGGGGCGTCATGAATTTCTCTCTTGGACCCCATGGGCAGTATACCATTGAGAAGATTCAACAGATGACCCACACCAAGGCAATGGGAGAGGCAATATACACAACATACATACTTCCGTTTGAGGTAGCTGGAATAATCTTGCTAGTGGCTGTTATTGGCGGACTGGCTATGGCAAAAAGGGAAAAATAGGGGGGCGAAAAATGGTCCATCTAAGCTGGTATCTGACTGTATCAGCACTCTTGTTCTGTATTGGGGTATTTGGTTTTCTGACCAGGCGGAACATTATAATGATGCTGTTGTCAATTGAGCTCATGCTAAATTCGGTGAATCTCAATCTTGCTGCTATGAGTCACTACATGGAAGATCTCAGGGGACAGGTGCTGGTCTTTTTCATCATAGCAGTAGCTGCAGCTGAGGCAGCTATCGGATTGGGAATAGTAGTAACCCTGTTCCGTAACCATCGTTCAGTCTACACTGAAGACATTACCACTCTGAAAGGATAGGGAGAGATGAACATGCCCATATATTTGTTACTGATCCCATTTTTGCCTTTGGCTTCGTTCATATTTACACTCCTGTTTGCAAAAAGGTTGAAAAAACAGGCGCATTGGCCTCCTATTATAGCAGTGCTTATATCCTTTCTCTGTGCCTGCTATGCCTTTGATCAGGTCCTGCACGGTACCCATATTAACGCAGATCTGTATACCTGGTTTGCATCGGCCAAGTTCAAGGCATCAGTCGGGTTTCTGCTGGATGAGCTAACAGCAGTTATGCTCATAGTGGTAACTTCTGTCAGCAGCTTGGTGCATATATACTCTGTTGGTTATATGCACGACGATCCGGGATATGCCCGGTTCTTTTCCTATCTGAGCCTGTTTACCTTCTCCATGCTGATGCTTGTACTTGGGAATAACTTTTTGCAGCTTTACTTTGGTTGGGAAGCTGTGGGACTTTCCTCATATTTGCTGATAGGTTTTTGGTACCACAAAAAGTCTGCATCTGATGCGGGTAAAAAGGCTTTTATAGTTAACAGGTTTGGAGACTTTGGTTTTGGGCTTGGAATCATAGTAGTATTTCTCGTGTTCGGCTCAGTCCATTATGACACTGTTTTTGCCAATGTTCATCAGGCTGTAGGTCAGACTTTCAACTTTCTTGGCATTGACTTTGACGTGATATCCCTAATGGCAATCCTGCTGTTTTGTGGAGCTGTGGGCAAATCCGCACAGATTCCTCTGCACGTGTGGTTGCCAGATGCTATGGAAGGTCCTACACCGGTCAGTGCACTTATCCACGCTGCTACAATGGTCACGGCGGGTGTCTTTCTGGTTGCCCGTTGCAATCCTATTTTCAGCCTGTCGCCGGCAGCAATGAATCTGGTAACCATCATAGGCGCGCTCACCTGTTTCTTTGCCGCAACAATCGCGCTTGTCCAGGTGGATATCAAGCGGGTTATCGCCTATTCCACCGTAAGCCAGCTGGCGTACATGTTTATAGGCTGCGGCGTTGGTGCCTATGGGGCTGGTATTTTCCATCTCTATACCCATGCGTACTTCAAGGCCCTGTTATTTCTCGGTGCCGGTAGTGTTATTCATGCAATGGGTGATGAACAGGATATTCGTAAGATGGGTGGCCTTAAGAAATATCTGCCTGTCACATACTTTACTTTTCTGATCGCCTCTTTGTCCATTTCAGGTATTCCGCCCTTTGCAGGGTTCTTTAGTAAGGATGAGATCCTTGCCATGGCCTTTGCCTCGCCAGTAGGGGCTGGAAAATTTGCATGGTTTGTTGGAACTGTTGTGGCCGGTATGACTGCCTTTTATTCCTTCAGGCTTATCTTCCTTACATTTCACGGGGAGTTCAGAGGTACTGAGGAGCAGAAGAAACACCTGCATGAATCTCCACCTACCATGACTATACCCCTTACTCTTCTTGCCCTGGGTGCCTTGGCAGCCGGCTGGGTGGGCGTGCCAGAGGTTCTTGGAGGAGAAAACGGCTGGGCTCACTTTCTCGCACCAGTGGTAGGCCATCCTGATGTACATCTCAGTCACTTTACAGAATGGGCATTAATGACCATCTCGGTGGCTGCAGGATTGACAGGAATATATCTGGCCTATGTGATGTACATGGTTAAACCGCAGATTCCGGTCGAGCTCGCTAAGAAACATCCCAAGCTCTACGATATACTCTTCAACAAGTACTATGTGGATGAGTTTTACAATGCAACTATAGTAGAGCCAACCATTAACTGCGGTCGCAAGGTCCTAAGAGGTATAGTCGATGGAAAGATCATAGAGGGAGTTGTCAATGGTGTACCAGGTTTAATTGGCAGGTTCAGTACATTGCTTGCCGGACTCCAAAATGGAAGAGTTCAGCACTATGGCGGCGTTATGGCTGTTGGTGCCTTCATTCTTCTTTGGATATTCATGATGTAACCAAGGGGAGGAATAGCAAATTATGGATTACGGATTTCCAATACTTAGTTCCCTGATTTTTCTGCCGATAATTGGGGCTGTGGCACTCTTGTTTATTCCGCGCTCAAATGAAGGCGATGTCAGGCGCATGGCTCTTCTGATTTCCATAGTGGAATTTTTGCTCTCCATTCCCCTATGGTTCCAGTTTGACAAGACATCGCATCTGATGCAGTTCGTGGAAAAACATAGCTGGATACCAGCATGGAATGTGAATTACTACCTTGGAATAGATGGGATAAGCATACTGTTTGTATTGCTGTCAACCTTGATAACCATACTTTGTGTACTGGTTTCATGGACAGCCATTACAGATAAGGTGAAAGAGTTTTTTGCCTCCTTGTTGTTCCTGGAAGGGGCAATGATTGGGGTCTTCTGCTCTCTAGATTTCTTTCTCTTTTACATCTTTTGGGAGGCCATGCTAATTCCCATGTATCTAATAATTGGTGTGTGGGGAGGGCCAGGAAGACTCTATGCTGCCATAAAGTTCTTTCTCTACACGTTGGTCGGTAGTGTTCTCATGCTGGTTGGCATAATTACCCTTTATTTTACAGGTGGCCATACCTTTGACATACTTCAGCTGTCATCGCAGGCATATCCGCTCAAGTTGCAGATGATCCTGTTCTGGGCTTTTTTTGCTGCCTTTGCCGTAAAAGTTCCCATGTGGCCTGTTCATACATGGCTGCCAGATGCCCATACAGAGGCTCCTGCAGCCGGATCTGTCATCCTTGCCGGAATATTGATCAAGATGGGTGCTTACGGTTTTCTAAGATTTTCAATGCCTATGTTTCCACAGGCTACCCAGGCTATGGCGGTGCCCATGCTTATCCTTTCTATTATTGCAATAATATACGGGGCTGTAATCTGCCTTGGCCAGGATGATATGAAGAGGCTTATTGCATACAGCTCTGTCAGTCATATGGGTTTTGTTACCCTGGGCATGTTTGCACTTAACTTTCATGGACTGGAAGGCGCTATACTTCAGATGGTGAACCACGGGGTAGTTACAGGCGCTCTCTTTCTCTCGGTAGGAATAATCTATGAGCAGACCCATACCAGGGAAATAGCCGACTATGGAGGACTGGCGTCACTCACCCCCGTTTTTGCCGGTTTGTTTATGGTGTTTACCCTGGCATCCATCGGGTTGCCCGGGCTAAACGGATTCATTGGTGAGTTTCTTATAATCCTGGGCGGATTTGCTTCTCGCACCTGGGCAGGCTTTTTGGCAGCCACCGGTATCATAATAGGTGCAGGTTATATGTTGTGGCTGTATCAGAGAATTTTCTTCATGGAGAAAAACCCAAAGATGGTTTCCCTGGGATTGAGGGATCTCAACAGCAGGGAATTAGCTACCCTGCTCCCCATGCTGGTTCTCATCTTCTGGATCGGAATATATCCAAACGTCTTTTTAAGTTATATGCATGCGTCAGTTGCCCATCTTCTGCAACAGGTCAATGCTTCAACAGGAAGTGTGCAGGCAAATACCAATGCCATTGTTGAATGTGCACTTCGTTTCATAGGAGGCTAGTAGAGACATGGTTACAGGATTTTCACTTCCTATTATCGCACCCTTGGGACCCGAGATATTTCTTGCAGTAATCGGATGCGCTGTACTGCTTGCAGACATAATCTGGAAGGAACAGCGCTACGTGGTACCTATAGTGGCAATGGCAGGTACAGCAGCGGTGGTCTTAATGGTTACCAGGGCCCATGGCATTTCGTTTGACGGAATGTACACTGTTGACGGATTCAGTGCATGTTTCAAGATCATATGTCTTCTTGGCTTAATACTGGCAGTACTAATGTCTCTACGCCACCTTGATATCATGGGGGTTCAGAGAATCGGCGAGTATTACAGCCTTATGATATTTTCCTGTGTAGGCATGATGATCATGTCTTCTGCCACCGACCTTATAGTCTTGTATCTTGGCCTTGAACTCATGGCACTGAGTGTGTACTGCTTGGTGGGAATCCTAAAGAGCGATCCGCGGGCTTCTGAGGCTGCTGTAAAATATCTGTTGCTTGGGGCCTTTGCTTCTTGTCTGCTCTTATTCGGCATGTCCTATCTCTATGGTTCCACTGGTACTACAGACATGAATGCAATAGCCAACGCAATGGCCAGTGGCGATTTGATGTCAAATCCCGCCTTTATGATGGGACTGGGACTTGTCGTTATAGCCTTTTGCTTCAAGGTTGCAGCTGCTCCATTTCATATGTGGACACCAGATGCCTACGAAGGCGCTATAACACCAGTGACAGCCTTTATGTCTGTAGGGCCAAAGGCCGCTGGATTTGCAGCCCTAGGCCGCGTACTGATGCAGGCATTTCCAAATGCCCACACCGAGTGGATGACCGCCTTGATAATTATGGCCTTTCTTACCATGGCTATCGGTAACATTACAGCGTTGTGTCAGACATCTATCAAAAGGATGCTGGCCTATTCATCCATAGCCCATGCAGGTTATGCGCTT
>JAMOVK010000119.1 GCA_027067775.1 Deltaproteobacteria bacterium | reverse complement strand
TCTTACCTCTTTTACCCATGCGGCTCGGCCGTTAAATTCTGCCAGGGCCTCAAGGCCAGAGGGAGAACCTGCCAGGGTTTCAAATATCCTTTCGGCACTTTTGGGTCCAAGCCTGTCTATTAACAGGAGAATCCGGTTGAGGCTTAACCTGTCCAGGGGATTCAGAAGAACCCTAAGAAGGCAGATGATATCTTTTATATGGGCTGCGTCCACAAGCCTCATTCCGCCACGTTTTACAAAGGAGATGCCGGCACGTCCAAGATGTGTCTCCAAGGTGAAAGAGTGGAAGGCGGCCCGAAAAAGGACAGCGATTTCTCCTGGCTCAACCCCCTGATCCAGGTAGGTGCTTACCGTTTTAACAATAAATCTTGCCTGCTCCTCTTCATCCATTCCAACAAACACTATGGGTTTGGTCCCCCCCTGCCTATGAGCGGTAAGGTGTTTGGTAAACTTCTGTCTGGCATTTGCGATTATGGCGTTTGTACAGTCAAGATTTGGCTGGGTGGTGCGGTAATTTTTCTCTAGTTTGATGATCCTTGTGCCAGGAAAGATTTTTGGAAACTCGAGTATGTTTTTGAAGTTGGCCCCTCTAAAGGAGTAGATAGACTGGGAGTCATCTCCAACGGCCATTACGTTGTTGTGGCCCTGAGCCATGAGCCTTACCATTTCAGCCTGTGCACTGTTGGTGTCTTGGTATTCATCTATCATGATGTTGGTGTAGGTCTCGGATACCGTCTTTCGTACATCCTGAAATTCCCTAAGGATTCTTAGCCAGTGCAGCAGAAGATCGTCGTAATCCATCAGGGCGTGGGCCTTTTTGTAGTCCTTGTAAGCCTGAAAAAGCGTGGCAATGGTCTGGCTGTGCTCCATCATGTGTGGGTAGTAGCCCTGGATTGTCTCATCTATCATTCCTCCAGAATTGACCGCTTTACTGAATATGGTGCAAAGGGCCCTTTTTGACGGAAATTTTTTGCCTTTTCCGGAAAATTCCAGCTGTCTTGCAAGAAGGTGGATGAGGTCCTGACTGTCAGACTGGTCCATTATGGTAAAGCCGGGCGGGAAACCAATAAGACGTGCATGCTTTCTTAGCATACGGTGACAGAATCCATGAAACGTGCCGCCATGTACATAGTGACACCCTTGTCCGCCTAAAGTTGCAGCTCGTTCAAGCATGGTGGCAGCTGCCTTTCTTGTAAAGGTAAGAAGCAATATGGACGAAGGATCAGCACCATCCATTATGAGTCGTGCCACTCTGTACACAAGGGTTCGAGTCTTGCCGCTGCCAGCCCCAGCAATAACAAGCAGTGGCCCTTTTTCATGCATGACGGCTTCATACTGAGCAGCGTTCAGTTCTCTTTCAAAAGATATGGATGGATTCTGGACAAGTTTTACCATTTCATCACCGGTGTCTTTTAAAACTAAGAAGGATGAATAGTGATATGTTTACTAGAGGGCTGTCAACATATTTTCGCTTTCAGCAGGATGCTGTCCAGTCAGAATGTGTCCTTCACAAATAGGAAAGTTTGGCCCCGGATTTCCATGTATAAAGTTTGTATCTGCCCGTGTCCGTCTTTTTAGCTTAAAAGATACTTTGACTTCACCTTTCAAAAGTGCATAAATCTGGTATCGTTCTTCCTGGGCAGGCTGCGTGCAGCCTTCTCATAGTGCACCTCTTTCGTCATGGTTAGAGAATGCTGTAATGCTACCACCGTCTGACCCCTAACCTTAAGAGTTGCACTTATGACTTGAATCCGCGATGCCTAGGGAGGGGCCTGTAATCAACATGATATCATGGCCCTGCGCAAAGGCTTATAGGGTGTTATCTCCAGCCGCTTTTTATCTTTTCTAACTCTTCATCCCTGGAAAGGGGGGAGCCATCACGCCTTTTTTCAACCAGGGCATCCACAGGATTCTCCCTGCCTGCCAGTTCATAGCCATTTTGCGTAACCCCTTTCTTCTTAATCTTTGGAATGGATACATAGGTAATGACCTGCCAGCGATTCCTTTGGGATAGACAGGCTATGCCGGTTCCTGCAGGAACCTCCATGGATCTGTCAGAGCCAACAGGGATGACTTCAAACTCCCTGCAGTATGGAAATTCCTTGTCCTTGAAGGTCAATACAGGTGTGACCTTGACCTTAGCCTCCTTTATGAGAAAGGATGCCCCACTCTGGGTTTTGGAAATCCCCTCCTGGAAGTCGGCAAATTGTGAAAGGGCTATGGGACCAGTACCATTATTTTGTGAAGGGCCGCTCTTAAAGTAAATAAGCGCCACCAAACCAGCAATGAGGATACAGGCGGCAGTTACCGCAAAGGCAGGGACAGGGGCTTGAAACCCGAAAAACCTCCCAACTGACCTGGTCAGCCGCTCCCACCACCCAGGAGCCACATTCCTTTTTTCAGATCCTTCTATGAGCCTAATCAGCTGCTGAGGCACCTCTTCACGAATAGGTGCATCAAAAACGCCTTGTAACATCTGGGATGACTCCTTGAACATACGGACCTTTTCCCTAAGATGCTCATCATCCTTTATGGCCTCTTCTATAAGGCGTCTTTCATCCTCTTCAAGTTCTCCATCCACGTAGGCCATTATGAGTTCATCAGTTATGGACTTTTCCATGGTCGTTCCACCTATCCTATTTCTTACCCTTCACCATCTGGTAAAGTTTTTTTCTGGCCCTTGCCAGACGGCTCATTACAGTACCTATCGGGATACCTAGGGTGTCAGCAGCTTCCTTATATGACATTCCCTCAATGCAAACCAGGGAAAGCAGTGCCCTTTCCTGAGGGTTAAGTTTCATCATGGCCTCCAGCACCTGCTTAAGTTGCACCTTGGCTTCCATGCGCCTGGTGCCATCTGATTGGGCCGTTGCCAGAAGTTCCTCGTCAAGGGGCATGTGAACCTTCTTTTTGCGACTCCGCCTGGTCTCATCAATCATCAGGTTGTACAAGATTCTGAACATCCAACTGTCCAGCCTCGTACCTGGCTTCCACTGATGCATGTGAGAAAGGGCCCGTTCACACGCCGCCTGAACAAGATCGTCTGCTTCCGTCCTGTCTGATGTCAAGGACCAGGCAAACCGTCTAAGCCTAGGCAACAGTGCCACTAGTTCCTTGCGAAACTCTTGTTCCGCCCCCCTATCCACCCCCCTCATTTCAAATGCGCCTTACATTCCTCGCCACACCGTGCAAGTCCCCAACCAAAGACTTCATCCTTGCCGGCAGGTCCCAAGTCAATGACATCCCTTTTTATTCTTTCTATAACGTTGTTGACTGACTTAATATTCCGTCCTTTTTCCGCCATGATGGCCACTAAGGCTGTACAGTACGCAGTGGCATAGGAGGTGCCAGACCTAAAGCTTATCTTTCCATTCGCATTTGGCACTGGCACCCTGACTCCAGGGTCAGAAAAGGAGATGTAACTTCCCCTGTTTGCCCCAGGATACGGATGTCCGAATTTATCTATGGCAGTAACTGCTATAACTCCCTTATATGCGGCAGGATAAATACTGGGGGCCTTTTCCCCATAATTTCCTGCCGCTGCCACAACTGGAATGCCATTTTTAAGGGTATTGCTAATGGCCCTGTGAAGCAGGGGATTATTGGGCCCGCAGAAACTTAGATTTACAACCTGCACCCCATGGCCAAGAAGCCAGTCCAAACCCTTGGCGATGGAAAGTGCAGTGGCCCGAGGGCTATTTTCCTCCAGGGGCTCAAAGGTTGCCGCAACAAACAATCGAGCCTCAGGCAAAAGTCCGCAGAACTCCCCTTCACAGTTGCCAACCAAGATGGCCGCTATGGAGGTGCCGTGCTCAAAATATTCTTCACTCGAAGGGGCCCTGACAAACATTTTCTGGAATATCTTCCGCGACGAAAGCACTGGAATTGATGTATCAACAGATGTATCCACCATGCCAATTTTCAGGCCCCGTCCACATCCAGAGCATGGATATGGCCAACCAAGCATGGACCAGGGATAGTTTTCCTGAAATTCGTAAAGGGCACTTCCCTGATTGAGGACATAAAAGTCATTATAAATGACAAACTCAACCCCCCGTTTCCTAAACCATCTCCTGATTTTTCTTTCCTGTTCGGGACTTTCCGCCTTTATCTTGGCAATGGTGATGCCAAGATTCTTCAGGGTTATGAACTGAATTATCTCAAATCCTGCCCTTTTTGCTTCCTCAGCCAGTTGAGGGGCCATATCCACAGCAAGCAAGACAAGAGGCTCGTGTTGCCATTTTCTATCCGCAAGGTGGCTGGCCGGTCCGTCTTCCTTCTTCTCCTCCTCTTCTTCATCTTGAATTACACTATCCTGGCCAGAAAGCTGTGAAGTGCCATCATCCACATCTTTCCCTTCCCGATTGGGTGATAACCTTGTGGTGGTAGTGGCACATGGTTCTGGATGATGGGGCAACACCCCATGGGTCTTGTGCGCCTTTAGCCTTTTTATACTTTTCGGGGTGTGTACGAATTTTGGGACCCTTTTTACCCTTGGCTTAACTGTTGTATGGGTTGTGTGTACAGATCTATGGGTTTTAGTGGTGATGGTTTTATGGCTCGATGGTCCGTGAGCTTTTGTTGGCCTTGTGGAATGTTTGGTAACAGAATGGGAAGAATGGCCCTTTTTGTGACTGCTAACTCTCACAGAAACTCTGGAAGGTGTATGGAAACGAAGGGATGTGGCTGTGCCACCTGATTTATGACTTGGGCCTGTTTTTGGATGGCCCTTTATGTCATGTCCCCTGGAGATCTTTTCAGCAAATGCCGTGGTTTTATAAAAAAGTCCCCAGTTCGTGGCAAAGGGCCATGATGCGGTGAAAAGGGCTATGGAGATTATGATCAGAAGCCGTTTCATCCTTCAGGCCAACTCATAAAGAGTATTTTTAAAAGCTAATTGAGTAACTCACATAGGCCCCATAATCAGGGCTTCCATCAGAAAAGCCCTTACTGGCACCTGCAGCAAGGTAGCCATATTTGCCAAAATCGTAACCAAGCTCAAGCCCGAGGCTCAGCTCGGAATCACTTTCATCAGAAGCTGCACCTGCAGCATCCACCTCCAGTGAAGTATAAAAATTGGGAAGAACCTCTGTGGAGACCCCTGCGTAACCAGATACATAGTTATTCAAATCATAATAATCCGGGTCTCCCAGGATATTGTAGCAGACTCCCCCAAACAGACTCCAGCGCCCAACCTCCTTACTCAGATCCATGCCAAACAGATAGTCAAACTCCCCTGTTCCAAGACCATCATCCTCATCTGCAGTGGGAAATTTCACCCCGGCCTTCAAGGCGGTCAGAGGAATAATATCCGTTTCATTCAAAACATAATATGAGGCCTTAAGTGTCATATCACCAAAGCCGCCAGCAGATCCATGGCGTCTGTATCTCTTCCTCTTGGGTTTCGACCGCTTGCCCGCCTTATCACCTTGAGCCGATCCGTCATTTCCCCTGGACTGGGCTTTCATGGAAGATATTTTATCTTTTGAATCTTTAGACTTTGATGAGCCACTGTTTTTTACATCTGCATGTGATGTATCAGTAGTGTCATGGGAGTCGTCAACACCGGATGTTTCTGTGTTGCCAGTGGTGTTATGCGTTTTGTCATGGATCTTTGAATGGTTTTGGGAATCACTATCCTTGGTATGCCTGGAGTCATGATGGTCACCGGTGCTGCCGCCATCTTGAGTTACTTTACTGCTTGTTCCACTAGAGGAGTCGCTGTCACCGGAGCTTCCTGTTGAATTGTTATTTGTATGGTTTTTGGCTCCGTCATTTCCAGCTTCAGCATCCCTTTTGTGATGGGGGTTTGTCCCATATTTATCCTTATAGTGCACCACTCTTTTCCTGACCAACACTACATCTGTATATGTCTCGTCCTGGTACACATAGGGAACAATGGACAGGGAAAGGGTGAATCTTGGAGTCACACTGTAATCAATGGTTATGGTGCCAGAGTAGGTATTTATGGTATCTCCGCCACCATAGTCACCAGAATCCCATGAAATGTCAGTAGTTATTCCGATACCGTGCCAAGTTTCAGCCAAACAGTTGCTAGATAGGAACACCAGTGATATCAGAGTAACCCAAAACAGGCTAAGAGAGAATTTAGGCCTCACCATGTTGGTCATCCTCCATATATTTTCTAAATTTATTAAAATAATATCACAATATCACCATTCCCTGTCATTTCTGTATTTAATTTTTCTCACAGCAGGTGAACCATGCCAGGCCGTTTCTCGGGCCAGGGTTTCTCCCTTCATCACAAGGGAAAGTCCGTCAAGGTTCACACCCTCTTCAAGTACGGCATCATAGAGGACAACGGCTCGAGGCCCGATACTGCATCTATCTCCAATTCGAAGCCTAGACATCTTCATGACCCTATCTTCAAACAGATGGGTCTGAAGTGAAGAAAAAGGACCTATGCAGCTTTCATTACCTACTTCAACCAGGTCAAACTCAGTTAGAAATGTTGTTTCAATAAAACAACGCCTGCCAATCTTGGCACCCAGGAGCCAAAGAATAGATCTTACAAATGGAGTACCAGTAAATCCTGCCAGCAGCCATGGAACCACAACGTTTTCATACAGGGCTGTAATGAGCTCGCTTCTCCAGACAAGGCTTGACCACATTGGCTTTACCCTTGGTACATAGACACCTATAAGCAGCCATTTCAGCAATGCAACAAAAAGGGTAAGGCCTAGGGCAACTAGAATGGTAAGGGGAGCA
>JAMOVK010000118.1 GCA_027067775.1 Deltaproteobacteria bacterium | reverse complement strand
TTTGTGTAATTTATAAAATATAGTTATTTGTCGTTAAATTTACTAAGAAAGAATTCATTGTCAATATATAAATCAAATGGTAAATTTTATTGAAATATAAAAATTTCTTGACATATATTTTAATTTATATTAATTTTTTCTCAAATAGAAATAAGGTTGATAATGAAGTTAAAAGTTATATGAAGTTGTGGAAATTATTAAAAAAGAATAAGAAGTTTATAAATTTCTTTAAAAATATACATAGATATATCCCATCTATAGACAACTCATTTTTTGACATTTCAGTCAGTGAATTTTTACTATTAATTAAAAAGTCATTAGTTAATAAAAATAATATATATAACTTTTTAAAAAGATTTTGTAGATTAGAATATGAAAATTTATAACTATATCAGATAATTCCAATTCTACAAAATTAATAAAAATAGTAAAAAGTATATATTATAAAGGAGATTATTATGAAAAAAAAAGTGATTTTATTTCTATTTTTAGCTTTATTTTTAATAAGTTATCCAGTTTTAAGTTATTCAGATTCGATAGATACAGACAATGATAACATTACTAATGCTTTAGACCTAGATGATGACAATGATGGAATTCCTGATACAGAGGAAAGTATTTGTGGTGTGTCGGATATGTCAGTTGGAGGTACGTATTCCAATGGATCATCAGTGCCTAATCCGGGTGCTATTGCGCAGTTAGGTAGCATAACACCAACCATTACAATTACACCAGGCAATGGTTCCTCATTAAAGACACAAACATATAGGTCTAGTGGAATTACCGGTAATAATTTTGCAGGATATAGATACCTATTCACTAATACCCAAGTCAACGATCCCACAATTATTGAAATTAATTTTGGAGTACCAGTTTCAAATGTTTCTTTATATGTAGGAGACATAGATAACACTTCTTCAAATGAAGAAATAACTGTTTATGCATATAACGGAACAGATCCTGTAATTCTGGGTCCCTCCAATTTTACTATACTCGTTCCAGGTACATTAAATTATGATGGTGTAGCGACTTTGTGGGGTACTGGAGATTCCCCTCCCAATTCAAATAATGGGGTTTTCCGTTTGGATATTCCGGAAGAAGTAACAAAAATTGTTCTATCTTATAGAAATAGGAATGTTGTAAATAATACTTTTTTAACCATTTCTAATATCGCATATTGTGATATTTCATTAGATTCTGATGGCGACGGCATTCCCAATCGTCTTGATTTAGATTCTGACAACGACGGCATTGCCGACGTAGTAGAAGCCGGCGGATTGGATCCTGATAGTGATGGAATTATAGGTACAGGACCAATAACTGACACAGATGGTGACGGATTAAGTGATATAGTTGATACAGACGAAGGCGGTACTCCGCTGGCAAATCCTGACACCGACGGTGACAGTTTGCCAGATACGCAAGACATCGACTCTGACAATGATGGTATCCCGGATAATATTGAAAGCCAACCTACGCATGATTACATAGCTCCTAGCGGGAAAGATACAGATGGCGACGGATGGGATGATGCATATGATCCGGATAACGGAGGCATACCTATCAGTGTGGAAAACACTGACGGCGACGGCACACCTGATTATGTGGATAACGACAGTGATAACGACGGTATCCCGGATATTATCGAAAACGGAAATAGCATGAATATCTTATCAGGTAATGACAGCGACGGCGATGGATTGGATGATAACTTTGACACGCAATCTAATCCGGGTCAAACTGGTGTGCCCAATAATGTGAACAACGGCATCAATCCTCCAGGTCCCAACAATTTGGGAGATGAGGATGGTGATTTTAATGTTTCAGGCGGAGATGTGGATTACCGTGACATTAAGGACAGTGATGGAGACGGCATTGCTGACCGTGTTGACATAGATGATGACAATGATGGAATTCCTGATACAGAAGAATATAGCTGTACAGCATATACATTAATAAGAAGCAGCGATTTAAATATTCCTGCTAATGTTGTTGATTATACTATGCCTGCTCCAGTGGATGTAAGTAATATGTTTAATCTACCTGCAGGTAGTATTTTAATAAAGCTAACCAAAGCTAATACCAAGAGTAATGGAACCTTGGTTGTTTCAGCAGACCACCATACTTTTGTTGAAATTTCAGGAAAAATTCCTGTAAAAGTCAAAATTAATCATGGAAGAGTAGTGCCAGCTGGAGTAAAGGATCAGGTATATTCATTAGATGGAGTCACTTACACCTTCATTTCCACTTTAGACAATGGATTGATATCAGGGGTAAACAACAATGAATACTATGTAAAAAATACCACTTCATCATCCATTACCAATACAGCTTCTTTAACATGGGAGTCTAATGATTTTGTAACAGTTTTTGAACTTTCCTCAACACATACACCTCTCAACAATGGAATTTCATTCAGATTATGTCCTGCTAAAGACAGCGATGGCGATGGAATACCTGACCATTTGGATTTGGACAGTGACAACGACGGTATTCCAGACAACATAGAAAGCCAACCCACGGATGATTACGCAGCGCCTACTGGTAAAGATTCGGATGGTGATGGATGGGACGATGCATATGATCCGGACAATGGTGGTACTCCTATTAGTATAGAAGACACTGATGGCGATGGTACTCCTGACTATTTAGATATAGACAGCGATAATGACGGTGACAACGATGCCCTTGAAGGTTGGGATGGAGACAACGATGGGATACCGGATATCATTCCTTCAGGAACCGATGCCGACAGAGACGGATTAGATGATGCATATGACAATGATGATACGAAAATCAATCCCACCAACGACACAACTCCGACAAGCTATCCCGATTTGGATAATCCCGGTAATGATAGAGACTGGAGAGAAGTTAAAAATCTTCATCCGACAGCAACTGACGACGTATTTACGGGAAATGAAGATAGTACGATTACCGGAAATGTTATAACAGGAGATAATGGCAATGGAGCAGATAGTGATCCAGAAAGCGATACATTGACAGTAACTAGGTTTACAATAGATGGCACCGATTACACACCTGGAAGCTCAGCACATTTGCCGGAAGGTGTTTTGAGCATTTCAAATGATGGGTCATTAAGTTTTATACCTGCCCCTGATTATAACGGAGCTTTATCTGAAGACATAACTTATACGATAAGTGACGGTAATGGCGGAACAGATACCGCACACCTGAATATTATAGTTACGAATTCTAATGATCCACCGGACGCAGTAGATGATAGTGCAAACACCAATGTGGATACACCCGTGAATATATCTGTTCTTACAAATGATTCAGATCCTGATATGGACCCATTGACTGTAACAGGAACAACTGCCCCTACACATGGTAATGTTACCATAAACGCAGACGGAACACTCACCTATACGCCAGATCATGGCTATATCGGTACCGATATGTTTACATATACTATCAATGACGGTAATGGCGGAGTAGACACGGCGAGGGTAACGGTAACAGTTACGGGGGTAACGAGAAATCAACCCCCAATTGCCACAAACAATTTGTCATCCACAGATCCAGGCACCCCTGTAACCATTGATGTATTAGGAAATGATTCAGATCCTGATGGTGACAACCTCGAAATTACAGGCACAACGGAACCTGCACACGGAACAGTAATAATAAATCCGGATGGAACAATAACCTACATTCCGGATCCTGGATTTAAAGGAACCGATACTTTTGAATATACAATCAGTGACGGTAATGGACATACTGTTACAGCAACAGTAACTGTAAAAATAGGCCTACAGGGTATAATAGCAGTACCAACCATGAATGAATGGGGTCAGATTATAATGACTGGGTTAATGTTGGCGTTTGCCTTATATTACATAAAACGGTATAGTATTTGACTGTCTAGGATACTCTATAAAGAGGCTTTCGATACTACTCAAGCGGCCCTTTTATTCCAGATTTTTATGGAGAAGCGCAGGAAATCCATTTAGGCCATAGAGGCCAAGGCGTGATGAAACAGAATATTCTGTCAACTTTCTGCCTTTTTATTCAGTTCGTGAACCCATGCCAATATTTTGGCAACTATTACATAGGTCTCTGGAGGAATTTCAGCATTCAGATCCAACCTTGAAAGTATTTCTACCAGATCCGCCTGCTCCTTAATTGGAACTCCCGCCTCTTGAGCAATTTCTATTATCTTTTCAGCGACACTTCCTTGACCTTTGGCAGTGATCCTTGGAGCCGAGTCCTTTCCTGGCTCGTATCTCAAGGCCACAGCGCTTTTTATCTTTTGTCCTTTCTTTTTCATGGACTCAGGTGATTACGTGAAAACCCTGAACATCGATTACTGGCACGGATTCATCTGGTGAACCAGCTCCATTTTCACCTGCTACTGAAACATCCAGGTTGCCAATTTGAAAACCTGCTGATTTGAGCTCATTGGCCAGATCCATCATGCCCTCTCTAACCAGAGGAATCTTCTCCCTTTCCCCCCATATCTGAACAGAAAGGATATTCCTGTCCTTGAGAAGATGAATATTTAATTTGCCAAGATTGTTGAGGTTCAGGTCAAAAACAAGATGCGACAATGTGCCTTTACCCTCTCTATCTGACAAGGTGTCCTTTTCCTGCCAATATATCCACTGGCCCACCCCCTGAAACTGATGAAACAAAAACGGGATCACAACAAGCTCCAGCCCCTTTTGAACAAAATGTGCCTGGATATCTTGAGCTATCTCAAGTTGTGTGGCAAACCCCTTAAAAAAGGAATGGACATTTTCCTGTCTTTTAGAGAATGCATCATAAGATCCACGTTCCATGCCTCTGTCTTCCAAAAACTGTGTAGATCTGCCAGTCTTTTCCTGCCCTTCCGCCTTGCCAGAAGGCCTACTGTACCCCTTGTCCGTCAGCTGAGCATCTGCCCTTTTTGCCTCACTGTCACCACTGCCCCCTCGGCCTTCTGACAATAAGCCCTCCCCCTGATCTGCCCCGGGCAGAGAGGCATTTTTTTCAGCATGGCCTTTATCCACCGCCGTTGACAAAACCTCGCCAAACTCTTTGCTAACCACCACGGTAGCCCTTCTAAAATCATTTTGAGATGTATGAGTGGAACCTCTGGATAACACTCCATTTGACAATGAAACTTTTCCCTGTTCAACGCGGGTTGGGTCCTGCTCACCGAGCACCCCTTGTTCCAAGTGTGCCGGAGCTGACGCCCCTTTTTGAAAGGACTCAGGGCGGACCTGCATCTTGGAAGACTGTGACACAGACTGGGAGGAGACGTTTTTGGAGGCGGCATTCTGACAAGAGCCTGAAATTGCCGAATCCCTTTTTGGAACACGAATCCCGCTTTCCTCATCCCCTACAATGATATCACCCTCCGGTTCTTGAACCTCTGCCTCTGGCAACAGTTTTTTTCTCACGTTGTCAGAAACAGCCATGTTGTCATTCCCACCTCTCACTTGATAACTTTGACCCTTGACGGCGTGTTTAGCCTCCCCTGCTATTCCACCTTTTTCAACAACAGAACCTCCGGTCCTCCTGGCCATTAAACCGTCTTTATGGGCTTTTTCCCCTTCCATATCCCCACCTTGCGCACAGGCCCTTGGGGTGTTTGGTGCACTTTTTGAAAAAATACCTTTTAATACCCTTGAAAAGGCCGGAGACAAGCTGACTGCTTCCCTCAGTCCCTTTTCTTGGCCGGTTCCAACCTCAAAAGGCCTTAACAGGGTCAGGAAAGATTTTTCAGATATCTGTTCCCCATGAGCAGGCCTTGCATGGGAAAACGTCTCGGACCGGCTTATCTCCTGAGCAATGAAACCTAGCCGTGAAAGATTTGACAGTGACTTTGCCATTAGCCCTTGAACCTTGGAGAAGGGCTGCCGCGCATCAATTTTCCATGACTCAACTTTTACCCTAGCAGGGTAACCAGGCATTACCACCTTCAGGCGCACCCTTGCCCCTACAGGGATATCCATTGCCCCCTTTGCCTTCAGCACCCCCTTGTCAGTACCAATAAACGTAAGATCTCTGGTCTTTACCTGAACCCGGCCTTCCAGGACTTCTCCCACAGCCAACTTTCCTACTGGAAAATCCCCTTTGGAATCGCAAAGGCTTCCAGCAGCACTTCCTGGCCGGCCGGTGGCTGCGGTCAAGTTTTTCTGCAGTATTCCAAGAAGGTATGAGGAGATAGAATTCATAATGTTGATTTCGCAGACCTGTACTGTTGGTATTCTATACTCTTATCGGCTGGCTGGAAGTTAACCTGATTTTTACTGCTGCATGGCCTGTATGGCTGTGATAGCCACTGTATTTGACACGTCTTCTACCTTGCAACCCCGGCTCAAATCATTTACCGGTTTTTTAAGACCTTGGATAACCGGGCCTATTGCAACCGCATTCGATGAACGCTGCACTGCCTTGTAGGTATTGTTTCCGGTGTTCAGATCCGGAAAGATCAAGACCGTTGCCCTGCCTGCAACCTTGCTGCCAGGCGCCTTCTTTTTGGCAACATCCATATCCACTGCGGCATCATACTGTAGAGGACCTTCTATAAGAAGATCAGGTCTTAGCCGCTTGGCAATCTTCACTGCCTCTACCACCTTTTCCACATCCTTTCCCTTTCCGGAGGTTCCTGTAGAGTAGGAAAGCATTGCAACAATAGGCTCTATTCCAAAGGCAGCAGCAGTATCTGCAGAACTTATGGCAATTGCAGCAAGTTCCTGGGCATTGGGATCTGGATTTACGGCACAGTCACCAAAGACCTTCACCTGGGTAGGAAGACACATGAAAAAGACGCTGGAGGCAATAAGCACCCCCGGCTTGGTCTTGATGATCTGGAATGCAGGACGCAAAACGTCCTGGGTTGCATGGGCAGCCCCAGAAACCATCCCGTCCACCAGATCATTGTATACCATCATTGTGCCAAAGTAGTTGATATCCAGCATGGCATCCTTTGCAGCATCCTTTGTGATTCCCTTGTGCCTTCTCAACTCATAAAACTGTTCAACAAACTGGGGAAGCAGGGGACTGCTGGCATGATCCACTATCTCAACATCTGGAAGCTCCACCCCAAGCACTGACGCCCTTTCGAGCACCTCATCCCTTTTACCAATCATTGTTATGTCAACAACATCCCTTGTACGAAGTATCTCTGCCGCCTTTAGGATGCGCTCATCATAACTTTCAGGAAGTACTATCCTTTTTTTCTCCTTTTTGGCCCACTCAAAGAGCCTGAATTCGAACATCAAGGGGGTAACTATCTCTGAGGCACTGATGTTGAGCCGCTTTTTTATTTCATAGATGTCAACCCGGGCCTCAAAGATTCCAAGGGCCAGCTCAACCTTTTTGGGAATGTCTGGCCTTATAAGAGGCCTGACCTGACTGGCATCCATTGCTGCAGTAAAGGTATCCGAATCCACACCAATTATCGGAATGGCCCTCTTCCGCATACCATCCATAAGCTGCCTTACACGTCGGCCTGGTACAAGCCCGCCGGTCAAAAGTATCCCTGCTATGTTTGGAAAAGCCTTTGAGAATATGGTCGACAGAGTACCCACAACAATGTCTTCTCTGTCGCCAGGAGTAATGATAAGATCCCCGTTTTCAATATAGGAAAGGTAGTTGTCCAAGGTCATTGCTGCCACCTTGAACTGGGTAGCTATCCTGTTCAGGCTATCCTTTTCGCCATAGATGAACTTGCATTGCAATCCCTCCATGATTTCGCCAACAGTTGGGGAGGAAAGCTCCTTAATTTCAGGTATCACATAGACTGGCGGACTTGTCTTGGAATCGGCCTTAAAGGCATTCTGGAGTCTTTCAACACATCCTGGATCCACTCTGTTTACAATGGTTGCCAGATGAAAACAGCCTTCTTCTGAAATGGTATCCTCTGTAATCCTGACCTCTTCAACTATCTCCTTAAAATGCTGGCCCTTTCCTGATATAACCCCAATTAGGCCTGCACCCAGATTTTTGGCGATGTTTATATTGACATCCACATCGAATCCGCTGCTTATGCCAGAAGACTCGAACCCCTCTATGATCATGAAGTCATGGTCCTTTTGAATACGACTGTATTTTTCAAGAATAGTCTGAACTATTTCCTTAAAGCGGCCCTGCGCACCAAGGGCCTGGACCTCATCAACCGTAAAAACATGCGCGTCATCATAGGAGATGTCTATGTTATATCTTGTCAAAATAAGGTTCAGGTCGTTATCCGGATCCTGTTCCGAACGGATAACGGGCCTGAAAAAACCCACCTTGCTAATCTCACGCGAGATCAACTCCATCATCCCTAGGGTGACCATCAGCTTTCCAGCCCTTGGCTCAAGAGACGTTATGTAAATGGCCTTGTGACCCTGTTCCTTTTTCATAGATGCTCCTTGCTGTATTAATGGATCTCAAAGAGACGACCAAATTTTCTCATTTTTTAATATACACTCACATGGAATAGATGTTAATTTTTTAAAGACAAACAGAAAAAAAGGCCCTTGGATGTTCAGAGAACTTCTTCAGAATATTAAAGAAAGACTTTATATCTTCAACTATCTCGGCTCGTTACTTGTTATTACAGGGCTTTTCATGCTCCTGCCGCTCATTCCAATATTCATCTACAATGAGGAACAAAGCCTGTATACATTTATTTTTCCTGCAGCCATATCCCTCTTTACGGGTGGCGTACTCTGTCTGTATTTTCCCTTGAAAAAACCCTCAATAAGAGGAGCCATGGTAATCACTGCCGTTGGCTGGCTAACTGTCGGGCTTATAGGAGGGTTGCCATATGTAATAGGTCTTAAGAAAGGCTTTATAGACGCCTTTTTTGAATCTGTAAGCGGTTTTACCACAACTGGCATAACCGTCTTTGAACACCTGGATTCCATGCCAAGGTGCATCCTCTTTTGGCGTGCCTTCACACAGTGGCTTGGCGGAATAGGAATCCTTTCCTTTTTTATGGCCGTCAGCTTCAGAGGAGGCAGCATAGCAGCAGCCCTTTTCAGTGCAGAAGGCCATAAGGTGACGGTTGCGCGTCCAGCTCCTGGCATCTTCCATACCCTGGTAATACTTTGGAGCATATACGGAGTATTTTCCATCTTGTCGTTTTTTTTATTTTTTATCGGCGGGATGAGCACCTTTGACGCCATCACCCATGCATTTACCTGCATCTCTACTGGCGGATTTTCTACCCACGATGCAAGCTTAGCATACTGGGAACAAAAAAAGATCGGGCATCCGTGGTTTATTGAATTTTCCGCTATTGCCATAATGCTGGCAGGAGGGACGAATTTTCTCATCCATTACAGGGTGTTGCAGGGCAAGATAAAAAATATATTCAGAGACTTTGAAATGAAATGGTATTGGCTTTTTACCTTGCTTGCAGTGTCTGCCATCATGCTGGATCATTTTCTTGCCTTTTCCAAAACAGAACCCCTTGATCTTGCGGATTTTTTTAAGATATTTCGCATAGCTGCATTTCAGGTAAGCTCTCTTATAACCAGTACCGGATACCTTACAGTGGATATAAACTCTCCCTTTTTTCCTGCCCTGAGCAAACAGATATTGTTAACCCTCATGATCATAGGCGGCTGCATCGGTTCCACCGCGGGAGGCATCAAGGTTATGAGAGCCGGGATACTCTTTCGTCTCTTCTCTCTTGAACTAAGAAAACTCGTCATGCCCAGACGTGCAGTGCTTCCTCTTGTCATATCAGGAAAGGTGGTCGAACCCGAAGAGGTTTACAGAATCGGGGCCTTGGTATGGGGATGGCTTGCCATAGTTATGGTAGGGGCATTTGTAACCGCCTTTTTTTCAGATCTTGGTCCGTGGCAGGCCCTTTCTGGCATGGCCTCTGCTATGGGCAACATGGGGCCATTTTACTTTTCCGTGCACAAGATGGCCACACTCAGCCCGGTGATCAAGCTCACCTACATATTTGCAATGCTTGCTGGACGACTGGAAATACTCCCGCTTGCAGTACTTGTTACTATCGTGTTTAGGAGGTTGTAATGTATATCATTATTGCTGGAGGTGGTATAGCAGGTGCCTCTATAGCGAATAAATTAATAGATAGAAAACATGATGTGGTGGTGATAGACAAGGATGTTGACGTATGCAAGGATCTCTATGCCAATTATGGAATCGTGACAGTAAATGGGGACGCCCGCAAGATCGAGGTCCTGAAGGAGGCTGGCATACACAGGGCCGAGGCTGCCCTTGGCACCCTGTATCTTGATGCAGACAATCTGACATTTGCACTACTTGCCCACAGTGCCAAAGTTCCAAGGATTCTGGTAAAGATGAGGGATCCAGCCTACCAGGAACCATACAGGGTGGCCGGGGTCAGTTCCATATGTGACATGAGCTCCATGTTCACCAACAAGGTGCTAATAGAGCTAGAAAGCCCGCAGATAAAGGTAATTACCACCATTGAAAAGGGTAAGGCACTGCTTGTCATGTTTGAACTGCCAAAAAGCCTGCCTGCTGAGGGCATAAAGGTCCAAGACATGGTTAAAGACCCTGCCTTTGCCACAGATTGTGTCTTTGCAGGAGTGATGGATGAAAAAAGGGAGAAAATAGTTCTTCCCAGAGGAAACGACAAGCTCTACCCGGGCAGCAAGGTCTTTTTGGTAGTAAATGAAAAGGGACTGGCTTCCATAGGAAACTATTTAAAAAGGATGGAACAACAGAAGGGGCAGGGTACATAACTGGAAATACCTATCATATCGTGCTAACATTCATTACTAACGCTGCGTATTCAGAGGTGATTTCAATATGTACGCTTTTCATCTCATTGCAGAAAAGAGAATCAAAAAAGCAATGCAACAAGGTCAATTTGACAATCTGCCAGGGAAAGGCAAACCCCTTGTTTTTGAAGACGACTCGATGATTCCGGAAGATCTCAGGATGGCATATAAGATTTTAAAAAATGCCGGTTTCTTGCCCCCTGAATTGCAAACTGAAAAGGAAATCAAACAGGCTGTGGATCTGCTGGAAAGCCTGGAAGATGAGAAACAGCGTTACCGTCAGGTAACAAAGTTGAATGTCATTATTACCAAGATGAATATGATGCGAAAAAGACCTGTCAACCTAGAGGTTAATCAGGTCTATTACAGAAAAATAGTTGAAAGGGTCAAGGTCAGGAAAAAATAGCGCCTACTTGCATTTCCTGATTTGGCTGGTGATTTTAAATTATAAAATTGGGAGAAAATCTCTGATTTTCTCCCTTAAAAGACCTTTCTATAACCAGCCTGTTTCTGCCCTGATTACGATTTGATCCTTTTTTCTTCATCAGACCCTTTTTTTGCGTGCCAGACCTGCCAGGCCAACAAGCCCTATTCCCAAAAGAAGGATTGTGACGGGTTCAGGCACAGTAGTTACACCTTTCATTCCCACAACCATGTCATTAAAATCTCCATCGCCGCCACCTTTCCAATCCTCAAAGGCAATAACTACGTCTGGATACAATTGCCTGATAATTGGCGTATTGCCGCCCGTTTCAAAAATTTGAGAGTGATCCTTTTTGTCACTGTTAAGAACTGTATGGGTGTAGAAAATCTGGGAATTGTTCTTTTGAGTCTTTAAATAAAAACCAAAAACCGGCCCGATGTTCTTTTTGTCCATGGATCCATCTAACCAGACCTGACCGGAAGCCAGATCAAAGTGAATAGACCTGGAGACAAATCTGGTATCACTGCCATGAAAAATGGCAAGCATATCCGTTACTTCTATACCGTCTTCTGTCGCCCTGAATCCATATATGCCAAATTCATGGCTATACCGCCATTTTGTTTTTTCTAGCAGCAAAGTAGCTGTAACTTCCTGACTTTGCCCTTTTAGAAAGAGCGATTCTGCTCCAGACTCTGTTAGATTACCTAACCAACGTGGCAAAGCAGATGCTCTGCCAGGCAAGAGAATGTGAAGGAAAATTATCACCACCAAAGGCACCACCAATCTGAGATTTTGCATCTTTTTTCTCCTAATAAAATTTAGTTTTGGACAGTTATAGTCAAAAAGTGACAAAAATTGTTTTCAAAACTGCTGAACAATAAAACATAGCTGTACCCAAACGCTCCTTTCACCTGGCCCCTGCAAACATGCAGGCCCAATTTTCCAGACGTCCTGCAATATACGCATTACGCATGCCAAAATGGCTTTCCGTTGAGATAAAAAAATCGTCCGTATAACCATTGAAATTATGGGAAGGATGGCATGGAGAAAAAACCTTCCATATGGAGAAACTTTTTTCTCTAGAAAATATCTTCGCCCGTGTTTTCCTTAAACCGCAAAAACCTGGGACAAGGAATTTACACCGAAGCCAAACAAGGGCATGCAGCAACAGATTTTTATGGAAAAAATGGATTTTCCCGTTAGTTTTCCGTCAGCACCGGTGGTTTCTGCTGCTCCAACTCCCGGATAACAGCATGCCATGTCTCGGTCTGGGCATAGGTAAACCGTAGAATAATGATGGATGCGCTTTTCTTGTCGGTAAGGGTGATCTCATGAAAAAGCAGGGTTGAACGGCTGGACAGGGCCAGGTCGTCCATGCCTATCATGACCAAGGGCCTGCCCTTGACATGAAAGAGAAGTCTTGTAGGCCTGTGATCTGCATCCTCTAACAAAATCAGGTGGCATGGCCTGTTGGCGCCAATACCAGGCATCTTGCCGGTGAGAGCTTTGACAGCCCATCTGATTCTCTCATTGTCCTGCATTACAGAGGCTACAAGCCGGGCAGTTTTTTCCGGCAGATCCACACCGAGGGGCTTCTTTTTATCTACTGCCCTGCCTAAAGAAAAAATCCTGCTAAGCGCAAAGGTAATAACGGCCTTTACATGACGAAAGAGTTTGGGGGCAAAGTAAATGAAAGCGGCCACAAAGATCACGGTAATGACCATGGCTGCCATGGGATGTGTGAAGACCAGGCCCACCCCGCCTGCCACCATCACGTCCTCGGTAACGCTGGCCGCTGCGTTAGAGATCGGCTCCGGAGAAGTGTTGATAAGGGCCCTGATCCCTGCCTTGGTGGCATGGGTGGTCAAGGCGACTCCACTGCAAAGTAGCACTGCTGCCACTTCTACTGCTGGATCGGTCTGACCAAGCACGGCAATGGTCAAAAACGCTGCTCCGAGAGGTCTAATGGCAGTATGTATGGCATCCCACAGGGAATCGATGCCAGGGACCTTGTCTGCAAAAAACTCAACGAAGTAGAGAATGCCGGAGATAACCAGGATCCCCGGACTAGCCAAGACCTGAAGCTGCTGGAGCTCTGGTGAGAGATGGAGCCAGCCAAGGTTGAGGGCAAGACTGGTGGCGAATACGGTTAGATACAGATTAATGCCAGACAGGGCCGAAAGGCCAAGGGCCGTGGCAAGGAGTTGTAAAGTCTCCATATCTTGATTACTCTCCTTAAGACGGAATGGATAATTAGGATAATAAAAAATCGTTTTTTAGCAAACGGGCCAAATAAAATTTGTTACGGATCAAATAAAATTTTGATCCATGACTTGAATTTTGTGCCTCTTTAAAGTATGAGATTTAGAGAAGGATGTTGGTGAATTCCATAAAAAATTAAAGGAGGAGGAGGAGTTAAATTCTATGTTAAGAAAAATTTCAACAATCTCTGTCGCGTTGATAATGATGGCATCTGTTGCCCAAGGTGCAGATTTATCACCCGTGCCTGAAAATGCCAAGCCTGGCGAATGTTATGCGAGGGTTCTAGTGCCGCCTAAATATGAAAAGCGGACGGAAAAGGTGCTTGTAAAAGAACCTTCTGAAAAGATCAAGGTAATCCCTCCCAAAATAGAGTGGGTTGAGGAAAAAATTGAAATTAGACCAGAAATTAAGGAAATTGTACCTGTACCGCCAAAATATAAAAAGGTTACAGAAACTTTTACCATCAGGGAAGCAGAAAGAAAGTGGACTACGAGTCTGAAGAAAAATGCTCCACCCGTGAGCCCGGAGATCTTAAACGCTGCAAAAGCTGCAGGTGTTGATATAGACGGGACACAACCCAACACATGTTATAGAGAATATTATACGCCGGCAAAATACAAGACAGTAGCAGAAGAAATCGTTGTCAAAGAAGAAAGCGAAAAGATCGAAGTAATTCCACCCAAATTCGAATGGGTCGAAAAAAAGGTCATGGTCCGGCCCCCCATCAAGAAACTGGTTCCGGTACCAGCCAAATATGAAATAGTGGAAGAGAAAATTCTGGTCGAACCGGAAAAAACCGTTTGGAAAAAAGGAACCGACCCTGCCCAAAAGATTGCAGGAGCAACAGGCGACATAATGTGTCTAGTTAAGATTCCTGCAAAATATAAGATCATAAAAAAGAAGGTGCTCAAATCTCCGGCTACCACCAAAGTTGTTGAGATTCCTGCAGAATATAAGACGATAAAAATCAAAAAACTTGTGCAGCCCGCTCAAATCAAAAAGGTTAAAATACCTGCCATACGTAAGCAGCTTCAAAAGACTGTACTGGAAGCACCACCATCCTTTATGTGGAAAAGAGTTGGAGAATCTCCGGCAAGCGGATTTTCTTTCACCGGTCATCAAATATGTCTGGTAGAAATACCTGCCAAAACGGTAAAAATTGCCAAAATGGTTGTAGAGCAACCTGCAACCACAAAAGAGGTTGTCATACCTGCTGAGTTCAAAACTATAAAGGTGGCAAAGGTTGTGGAACCAGCCAAGGTTATCAAGATTCCTGTACCGGCCCAATACATCACTGTGACCAAGATAGTGAAGGTATCCGAGCCAACCATAAAATGGCAGCGCATTCTCTGCAAAACAAACATGAGCCCTGATCTAATTGCTGCCTTGCAGGAGGCATTGAACAAAAAGGGTTATAATGCTGGCAAAGTCGATGGCAAGCTTGGCAGACAAACCCTTGCAGCATTGGAAAGATTCCAAAAAGACAAAGGGCTGGCTACTGGAGGAATTACATACGAGACGTTAAAAGCCCTTGGAATAAATCTGTAAGAAGAAATCTTGTAAAAAATAAGGCTAGATGACGATACAAGGCCAGGCCGAATATATTCTCGGCCTGGCCTTCTTTTTTTATCCATGTAAGCCGGGCATGAATGAATTAATGAAACGGGTTAGTGAAAAAAACCGGAAGATGCTCGGACTTACAGGAAAACAGCTGATAGGATCTCCTATTCCTCACACTTGTTGGTAATGTTGGAAATTTCCAACAAACATTTTTCTATCAATCTTATAAAATTCTCTTCTATCTCTTCAGGCTCTTTCCCCTGATAATTTTCACTTGTCAGAGACTTGAAAAAATCCTCTGCAATCTTTCTTTGTTTTTTAGACCACTGACGGACAAAACTTGTCTGCATGTATGTTTGAAAATCTTGTTCTGCATTCTGATAATCTCTCCTTCCATGGGGCCAGGTTATAAGATGTCTGTAATAAATCAGTGCCCTATCGATCAGGATATACATTAGCTGGATATTGGCAACGGGCCCCATGGTTAGAGAATATTCTTCAAGCCTGAAACCCATTATATTGCGTCCTGACAAGAGGGAGTTGCAGGCAGCATAGGCACTTACGCCTCCAATTACTCCTCCAAGCAATGAACAAAGCCCCAGGGACAGCCCACCATGCCCCAGATCCAGCATCGCCCCAGTATATGCACCTATTGTGAAACCGGTTGCAAGAAACTGTTTTCTTGTAAGCCCGAGCATCTTCCAGTTTTTTTCACTAAAGAGATTTTCTTCCAGGATAGGCGGGGCCGGCAGCTCTGTCTTTAGAACTCTATGCCTGTATAGCAGACGGATCTGTTTAAAGGTTTTCTCTTCAGCAAGAACTGCAAAACGCTTGTATTGCTCAAGCAAGGATTTTTTTAGTTTCTGCTCTTCTTTTTCTGACAGCTCTCCATGAAAAGTCTTTTTGCTTTTAAAGGACAGAATCTCTTTTATCATGTTTGTGATCAAAATTGCTGTTTCTTCACACCTGGATAACCAGTCCTTTTTTACTGCCTGAATGATATGACTAATCTGGGGAGCAAGTTCATAATCTATTCCCTTTATACTTTCCAACAGCTCCATTCTGGCTTTGAAATCTGCCTTATGGGCGCTAAAAAGAAAAATAGAATTAAAATACCGCCTCAGCTCCGCCCGCCATTGCTCAAGCCAACCGTCATTTTCACCTTTGCAGTTAAGAATGGCTACACGGGGGCGTCCCAAAAGTCGCAGGAATTCCATCTCTGCTTGGTCCACCTTGCGTATTGGCCTGGAGGCATCCACCACAAACATAACCACATCAGCCTTAACCAGAGGCTTCAGTAATTCACAGTCATCTTTATAATCTTCATTGTGCTCAAACTGGGAAATAAATTCTCTTAGGCTCTGCCTTGCGTCTTCCCCTTTTCTCCTTTTAAGCCAAGCCAAAATCCTTATGGGATTTTGAAAGCCAGGAGTGTCCACAAATCTAACAATTTCGTGATTATCCACTATGATAGGAAAAGAACGCGATTTTTTGGTCTCCCCCGGATATGGACTGACTCTTACGCTGTCGTCTTCTACCAGGGTTGCCAAAATTGCTGACTTGCCTTCATTTGGATGGCCTGCCACAACTATAAGAGGACATTTTTTCTTTTCTAACATCGGATCAGTTCCTCTACCAACAAATCTTCATCACCCAATCCTGCAATCTTTCTCTTCCAAATTGCAATTTCATCATGTGTTGGAGGCACCAGCCTCCCATCTGGACAAGGCATACCCGTCAAAGCGATGACAACTGCCACATCTGGAAAAGTCTTCCTTAAAGTTTTGACAAAGGAAATAAATTCTTGCAAAGGAGGCTGCCATGCCTCTTGAGCTAAAACTATCAGAGGAATTCCCTGATTTTCTCTCAACAAATTTAACAGCTTTCTGTTTATGGAACCTTCTATGTCTATCAAGGGCTCATTTAAGTTATACACAGCGAATTCGGTCAAACCGAAATTTGAAAGAAATGTTTTCAGATCATTTGATGAAATGAATTCGGCTATTTCCTTGGGCAAAAAAACCAGGCTATTTTTCTCCGCCCTTACAACTTGGCTAACCTTCCTTGATGGCTGATCTGCTACACCATCATCAGCTTTCCCCAGATCTTCGTCTCTTACATCCTCTTCTCCAGCCTTCTCGACCACGGGAGTCAACATGCGAGATACTATCTGAAGATAAACCGGACTGGAAAACCGAATCTCGTTCAAGTGTTTCTGAAGACGCCATTTTGCAAAAATGAATAACAATATTCTCAACAATATACTATAGGTAACAATAGACATGGCTAAAAATGGCCACCAAGAAACCAAATCGTTACTACGAAGTGCTTGAATCCCGTTTTTAAGAACTATCTTCGTTCCCTCAATCTCCTCCAATGTAGGATAGGCTACTCCTTCTGGCAAAAACCATGACCACGGCGCAGCTATTATTCTAACAATATTTTTTAAAAACTCAGGCCCTACACTTAAAGAGGTCTGCCAACCAAACGCCAAATCAAAAAAGCAAACCTTCACCAGCAATGTCAACAGACAGGCAAGTCCAAAGGAAATGGTAAAAAATTGGAGTTTGTAAAGGGCATAACTTGCAAAAATGCCTTTATATTTATGAAACTTTGCCCAAATTTGACCTATCAAGTTTCCAAGATCGTCATGGCTCCTGGCAAAATTTTCTGCCTTGCTTTGCAGGTGGTGCAGAAATTTTTTAAAGATCTTAAGCAGAATGGTTGATGCAACCCCACCCACGTTATCAGTGATCTTAAAAAGTTTTAAAAATGCTGCCAGTAACAAAAATGACCATGGTCCGATTACCGTAAAGAAGAAAAATTCAAAGATATTGACAGGATTGTTGCCGCTATAAGCAAGGATTGAAAGTACTGTGGAAGCACCTGAGATAAGCCCCAGAATCACCAAAAGAAAACCTATTAACCAGTCAAATTGTTGCCATATTTTTCCTGCACATTCTTCTTTTCTCTCTAACGCCTCTCTTCTCAGAGCCCTTACCCACAAGAGAAGCATATTTTTCTGATTTTTGAGAAGGGGAGATTGTAGCTGTGGTTTAATCTCGCGAAGGTAAAGCTGCCTGTCTCTTTTCTTTAAAAATTCAATCCCGTATTGCTGGGCAATTTTCTTGTCTTTTTGAATAAAATATTCCAGATCTAGCAAATCCGGTATTTGCCATTGCAATTTCTTCATAAAATAATCTCCCACCTCTATGATAAAACAACGGCAGGCTCGTAACTACTGATTGAGGACAACCACAATCCAAAATACTCCAGCTTTTTTGTAAAATACAGTGATAACTTTTACCTACTTCTTATCCCAAGGCCTAAAAAATGACGTCTTTTTTATCACGAGAAAAAAATACCCCACTGACCATTGGTCTGTAGGGACTAATTTTGAAAAATTACTTCATGGATTCATGTCATGCTTGAGAAAGTTATAAAAGATTTGATCTAGAAGATGGAAGTTACTGCCACGTCCGTTAGACAACTAAAAAACCGAACACCAGTGTCCGGCATCCTAGCCGGCCTATCCGCTGCCCTTACAACCACAGGGCTGTAGGTGCTGCTTCAGGCACCTATGCAGCCTTTTTTACAAAAATCCTTCTTGCCGCCTTCATGCCTTTTAGATGGCGCACCTTGCGTTTTTGAACAAGGCTCTTTAACTTCCCTGAACTGCCAACAGCGTGACCAAACTCCCTTAAAAGGCTCCTGGCACATGAAAGAAACCCCCTGGGCTCCAGTCCTAATTGGGTTAGAAGACAGGGGACTTCTTCTTTTATATAACCCTTGCCTTCTTTCCTTATGGCCCGGCCAGTCCACTCTACAAGCTCCAAATAATCTTTGAACAAACAGGGAATCTCTGCCTCTTTTTCCCTGGCTTCACCCTGAAAATACATGAGCTTACCTCTGTCTCTCCCTGAAATCCTATCCTTTACAGAGGTGAATTCACACTCCCTCACACCCTTTGCTATTCCAGCCCTCACAGGGTTCAATTCCACATAACTCATGGCTGCAAGAAGGGCCTTTTCATCAAGAAGGGCCTGACTCTTGAATCTGCCTTCCCAGAACCTTCCCCTGACATTGTCCTCCCTATTTGCAAGCCTTGCTATATACTCATTTAAACATCTCATATACCAGGAAAGATCATATAGTCTCTTCCTCAAGACCGGAACAAGCTTCCTTACTTCCATCAACTCAGGCTCGCTCAGGCCTTTTCCATCAAGTTCAAGAAACTTTCTTCCTGCAAAGGGCCTCTGAAAAAGAGCATACCATCTTTCAAGAACTTCCTTGTCACTCAACGATTCTGCTTTTTCCTTATCAAGATACAAGACCACATGATAGTGATTGCTCATTACGGCATAGGCCGCCACCTTGACACAGAACACAGAAGCAAGCCCTTTGATCCTTTCCGCTATCCACTTCTTTCTATGTGAAAAATCTCTGCCCGTGTCCGGATCTTTTCCACAAAGAAAAGACCTTCTCACACACCTTGACACACAGTGATACCAAGGTGTGGTCTCTACAGACACCAAAGATGATCTAGCTAAGGTCATGATTCCCCCGTTTCTACTTCTGTCTTCTGTACTTTTTAATAGTCCGGTTTCAAGAAAAGATCAACAAATAAATGGATGTCCTTTTTTATTTTATGAATAATCATGGGGGAAACCAAAAATTACCTCTATCTTTTCCTCTTTATCATACCAACCAAACCAAGCAGGCCAAAACCGACCAGCAACATTGTGGCAGGCTCTGGAACAAGGGATGATGAAGATCCGTCATCTGCCCACACCTTGATTTCAGCAATACTTGACCAGTGGGTACCTCCTGTTACCTCATATTTTACATAGCGCATGTCTTGCCCTGGCGGATCGAATTCAAAATGATTGGTTATTTGAGATGTTTCATCTATAAAAGTACCCGATCCCACAAAGGTCCAATCGGTATTATCTAAACGATAATATACACTGTACTCAACTGTATAATTTGCGTATTTTCCATTTGGCTCAAACCAGAAAAGATCAATGGAATTTACAGGATATGATTCTTGAAGATCAATTGTTAACCAGTCGGGATCATTTGTACTCGCATAGCCACCTGAAAGCCATCCGGTACTCCTGTCATTGTCAATGACAAGATCTGGTGTAAAATCTTTATAATAGCTGTTGGCTGTTGCAGTACCGTAAAGGTTGGCTACGTTGATAGGTGCAGCATTGGCTGATGTACTATAAACTGAAACCGCACAGCAGGCTATTCCAAGCATCAGTACTCCTGTTATCAAACCTGTAATCAATTTCTTCTTCATCTCAGCCTCCTCGCATTTTGCTCTAATAACAAAGTCATTTATTGCCTTTTTTATTTATTGGTAGCAAACAGGGTGCCATTTTCACCATGTTTCCAAATCATGCATAGCCCATTTCTAGATAGTTTACCTCACCAGGTTTGAGGTTAATTAACAGGCTGTTTTTAAATACAAAAACCCTCCATTCCTGAAAGAGTAACCGGGCAGGCATAAAAGAAAATCAGATGCCTGAAGGGCACAAAAACATACCAAGAAAATGACACCAATACCAGAGGGAAAATTTTACCGGAAAAGATATCATCCGCTTCAGAGGTGCTGGCATGGCACAGTGCAATAAATGGATGTCCTTTTTGCTTTGGTCCCTAATTCACGCTCAAGCTCTTAAATGACGATTTAGATTACAGATTCAGGAGGAATTGATTCCAAGGAGAACAGACAATAAATCATGGATGCAGTAAGTGGATACCTAGTTATAAAGGATATTCCTGATGAAACTTGCCGGGAAAAGATCCGTGATTTCCTGATAAGAACAGTCAAAAATGTGGACCGTGAACGCCTAGACAGCCTGCTAGTCAATACGCCACTGACCCTAAAGGGAAAGATACCGGAAAAAATCGGGAAAAAGATCGCAAGAAAATTGCAGGCCTTTGGAGCAACGGTTGTTTTTCAAGAATTAGATGACAAACCAGCTGCCGACAAAAGGAAATCAGGTCAGAAAATTCAATTCGACGCTACCCCTGCTACCGCCGGTTTAGAACCCAAGGAACAACCGGTGGGGAAAAAAGAGTTCCGATCAGGCCCTGAAAGCCTGTCTGAACCACTATCTGAGCCACCAATAAAAGAAAAGGGAATTGTTGACGAATCTCCGCCTGGGCTTAATGAAAAACCGTCCAAGGAGCCACTGGTTTTCCCTCAATACAACAATGTAGCTCCATCCCGCAAAGCATTCATGTACCGGATTGCAGATCAGATCGCAGACGTCAACAAGGAACTATGGATCATTTTCACCATGGTGGCAATTGTGGGGTTGATGAATTACATTGTGGCCTCAAAATATATGATCCTTGGCCTCTACTCTTTCCCCACCCTGCTGTCTGCATATTTTTATGGACGCCGTCATGCCGTCATGACGGCAATCTTGACAATAATCATGGTAGGGGTGGTCGTTCAGTTCAATGATGTGATCTTTTCTGACAACGACAAGTTCCAGTTGGCCGCTGGCAGCAAATGGTACCATATAATGGCCTGGGGCAGCGTCTTGATTTGTACTGCCTATGCCATGGGCACTCTTTACGAACGGCACATGGAAAAGGTCAAAGAGCTGCGAAAGACATATCAGGGGCTTATAGTGATTCTGAGACACTTCATTTCAAAAGATCAATACACTGAAAATCATTGCTACAGGGTTTCCATCTATGCAGCCAAGATTGCCTCTTACCTTGGTCTTGATGAAGAAGCCATAGAAGACATCCGTTCAGCAGGACTTCTACACGACATTGGAAAGCTAAAGGTCAGCAGAGAACTTTTATACAAGGCAGCCAAGCTGTCAGAGGCTGAATACAAAGAGATTCAAAAACATGTATCAAACAGCGAAACCATACTTGAGCCGCTCAAGGGCCCCCTGGGCAGAATAATTCCCATAATCCTGGCCCATCATGACAGGTATGATGGAAAGGGCTACGGACCAAACAAAGGCACTGACATCCCATTAGGTGCCAGAATTCTTGCTGTGGCAGACGTCTACGACGCCCTTACAAGTGACAGGCCGTACAGAAAGGCAATGGCCCCCTTGGAAGCAAAGGAAATTATAGTGAAAGGATCAGGAAAGGATTTCGATCCCGTGGTGGTCAAGGCGTTCCTGAAGGCCTTTGAAAGGGGCGATATGGACATTCCAAACTTTGTTGTCTAAAAAACCGACCAGAAAGGATGCGAAAAAGGGCAGGAGCCATCATACCGCCAGTCAACCTGGAAGCCATTGCCCGGCAGACCGTTCCTTTAACCCTGCAATTCTTTTGGCTCTAGAAGTACGCGGCTATCTCAGATCGTGCCGGTTATCCAGCAAGCCACCCCATTCCACCACGGTAAATCCCTGCCGCTGAGGGGTCTTAACAATCGGTTTTTCCAGTTTGATTTGGTGGTCATGGGCTCTGAAATAAAAGTCCAATCTTATTATGGTGTCCGGCTTGGGATCTATTATCAAGTCCATGTTTTCTTTCAGAAAATCGTCTGAAAGAAGTCTGATTTCGTAATAATCAGCTGGCGGCAACTCTTTTAGCCAATACTCTTTAAACTGCATTATTTCTTTTTCCCTTAAACCCAGCAGAGGGAGTGTCTGATCGAACCAGGATTCCAGCCTGGGAAATTTAACAACCCAGCCTTCAGAAGGTAGCTGTAAACGGGTTAACCGTGCCTCATAAAACAAATAATCATACCTGTTATCAATCAGGCCGCAGGGCTGGACTGTAACTTCCCAGCCGCTTAAGTAATCGGGTTCGGCTTGGGTAATATGGCCCTTAAGATCAAGTTTCACTTTGATTTTTGAAGCCTTTTGGGGGTACAGATAAACTGCCGGCTTTTTGATTCCTGGAGGAAAAAGGGGATGAGCGGGTGTAACACAAATGTTTCTAATGCTATCAATCAAGTCTCCCTGACAATTGTATTTCCTTATGGACTTTTCCGTTAGACCTTGAAAGACCAATTCCCTGAGCTCTTCTATGGAATTAACGAGACAGACGGCTTCCCTGGATTTTATTTTATCCAGGTTATTAACTATTTGGGGGCAGGTTTTGGAAACTGCTCCAATAATGGATCTGGTTCGAGGTGACTGCCAGCTGATTTTTTCCAGATCAAGGATTTTCATGGAAACCTGGAATCTGTGATTAACGGGTTTTACTCTAATTTCACTTATTTCTTTCAAAGATAGTGATTTAACTTCTTCTGCAATGACAATTTTGGCCGAATGACCTTGTAAAGACTGCTGAAACAAACAGTTATAATCATTGCGACAGTCAACAAGTCCCGGATGTTGGTTCGGTCTGGACTGCCCGGAGGCACATCCGCTGATGACTAGAGTTGCCAATAAGACAAAAAGGAAAACCGGCCTGGACATAATGCAACAATATAACTTAATATTTTCATAAATAACAGGGCTTTCATTCAACATGATTGACAGACTCCATGCCAGCCCAGCATCCGTGGTTACGAACGAATACATGGAAGAGCCAAGGATCGCCATATTACGGAAATAAATGGGTGTCCTTTTCTATTAAGGTCAAAAAAACTCGGGAAGAGAACGGTCTCTTCCCGAGCACCCAGAACATACTAGGTATAAATGTATTACTTCCTTTTTCTTCTCACAAGAGGAATAAGCCCAAGCCCTGTAAACAAAAGCAACGCCGTAGCTGGCTCAGGAACAGGCTGACCTGGAGTATCAGGTTTAGCAAGAAAACCATGGTATTTATCATTCTTGTAGTATGTCCCCACAATCCAACCCTTATTATTTATGCCATAAAGCCGTGTGTTGTTGGCATCTGAATAATCTAATAAGGTAGTAGCATTAGTGCTGGAATCAAATATAAAACCATGGTCAGACCAAAAATACATACCACTAGAACTAGAAAGCGTCGAGTATGTTCCGACGACAAGACCATCATTATTAACGTCATAAAAATATGTAGAATGACCCAAATTTATTTCCCTAGTATATCCAGTCAAATCCTCGAAAAGGCCTTTACAAGAAGGCATCCAGTTACTCCCAAACTCATAATGAGCTCCCACAATATAACCATTATCACTTATGCCATAATAATGATAATCGCCATCGAATTTACTCAGAAAACGATCATCAGAAAAATATATAAAACTCCCAGACCTAGAATGGCCCACGATAACGTTGTTATTATTTATGTCATAATATTGAGGATCAGAATACCCACCGGGCATACCGGATACATCGTTGGAGTTTTCAAATGTTTCTGTGTCTGAATCATAAAAAAAGCCCCCTGCGTCATCACCTCGATAGTTTCCTACGATATTACCCTTATCATTTATACCTCTAAGCTCTGTCCAATTATTATTATTATTATAATCCAGGGTCTTAAAACTTCTGGAATCGGAATCATATATAAGGCCATGCGATATCAGTCCACCATACTGGGAATAGGCCCCTACAATCTTCCCGTTGTTATTTATGCCATAAAGGCGTGTATCATAAGTATTTCCATTCCCATCAATGTAATCTATGGTATAAAATGTATAAGCATAGGCCCTTGGCTGGCCAAAACCAATTAACACAAAAGCCAGTAAAAACAGGGAAAAGAAAACACGTCTCATTTTACAACCTCCTCAATCTAATTTTCAGGTAATCGGAGGTGTGCCATGGGAAATTGCCTTGGGCAAAAGGGGGATGAAAAAGAACTATCTATTTCAGAATACCCTTCACCTTTTCCAACAGACCTCCCTCCCTTAAACATACAGTTGATCTTACATGCACCAGGTATGCCAAAAAGTAGCCTTCAAGCCTTGAAATAACATGTGAATTTAACAACGAACCATAAACAAACATAAAGTCAGAGAAAATATATTCCCAAAAGTGAAAAATTTTTCCTGTCTTTTTAAAAGAACTTCCTTAATATGTGGCAGAAGTGTGTATCTGATGTTTCTTGTTGGGTGCAAAGAAACAAAATTTTCGAGTCTTGAGTCAGGCTGCTACCGTTTTTTTGTTTTGCCAAAACAGCCCTGACATCTTCAGCTCATAAAGCGCTGGTTTGATAATACAAAATCAAGATGCAGCAAGGGGTGAAGGATGGGAGCTTTGAACCGGACGTTGGGAAAAGGGCCTAGGGATTCTTGGCGAAGGCGGAGCAAAAAGAAATCCATTTCCACCGAGCGGAGCGAGGGCATTTGGATTTCTGCGAAGCCAAGCCCTAGAAGCCCTTGGCCCTTATTTCCTGTCTGTGAAAAGCTTTCGCCAAGCCCCTTGCATACCTTACCCTTACCCTTCCTTCTGCTGAAACAGTACCGTTGCCTATTTCAATAATGACTGCACCATCTCGTAATAGTCCTGCCCCAGACTGTCGTTTATTACAACTGCGGGAAAGTCTTCAACCACAAACTCGTACATGGCCTCAGGACCAAGATCCTCAAAGGCTATCACCCTTGCACTCTTTATGGCCCTGGAAAGATAGGCCCCGGCCCCTCCAATGGTGGCCAGATATACTGCACCATGTTTCATGATTGCCTGGCGCACTTCAGGACTCCTTTTCCCCTTACCCATGAGCCCAAGGACTCCCTGAGCCAGTATCTCAGGAGTGTATGCATCCATCCTGTAGCTGGTGGTAGGCCCTGCAGCACCAACAACATGCCCGGGAGGGGCTGGAGAAGGCCCCACGTAGTAGATAAGCTGCCCCCTGAGATCCACGGGCAATTCCTGCCCCTTACCGATTAGCTCGCAAAGCCTCTTGTGGGTACGGTCCCTGCCGGTCAGCATCCTGCCTGAAAGCCTCACCCACTGACCGGCCCTTAAAGCAGCCGCTTTGGCAGGGTCAAGCGGCAGATCAACACGAACGGCCTGGTCCATAAGATCGAAAATATTTGACGAACCGTTACCTCCAGCCTGCAAGGTCTCGCCATTGTCATCAAGCCACTGGCCGTTTTCAAAGACAGCCGTTGCCTGCCTGGCCGCATGGCACTGGATGTTCACAGCTACTGGCAGGCTGGCAATATGACATGGAAAAGACTCTACAGCCACAGACAAGGTCGTGGTCTGCCCACCAAGGCCATGAGGACCTATTCCGAGAGAATTAATCCTGTTAAGAAGCCCCTTTTCCAGATCTGCCAGATCCGTCCTTTTATTACGCTGTCCGATGGGCCGCAAAATGGCCTTTTTGGCAAGGAGTGCGGCCATCTCCATGGTTCCTCCTATGCCCACACCAACTATTCCAGGAGGGCAGGGATTCGGGCCTGCTGAATGCACGCACCTAACAACAAAGTCCATTACTCCATCCAGGCCGGCAGAAGGAGGAAGCATCTTGAGCTGGCTCATGTTTTCACTGCCACAACCCTTTGGAAGTACAGAAATCTTTAATCGTGCACCTTCTACAACATCCACATGGATCACGGCGGGGGTATTGTCACCGCTGTTTTGTCTGGTAACAGGGTCGCAGACAGAGGCACGCAGAAACCCCTCTCTTGTTCCACGTGCAACCCCTTCATTTATCGCCTCTTGCAGATCTCCTTTAACGATCAGCTCTCGCCCAATTTCCACAAAAACAACGTCTATGCCCGTGTCCTGACAGATGGGGATCATCTCTTGTTTGGCAAGTAGGGCGTTGTCTAGAAGGATGCCCAGGATGGTGGCGGCGGTCCGGGAATTTTCCTTAAGCTGGGCCTGTTTTAACGCCTGATAGACACTGCCTGGAAGAAAAAAGTTTGCCCTTTTTACAAGAAATGCAATCTTTTCTGAAATTTTAGATGCAGAAATACCCAGAGACAATTTTCACTCTCCAGTAATCTCAATGTTCTGCAAAAGCTGAATAAGACGTTCCAGCTGTTCCTTTGAGCTACAGCGTATCTCGACTTTACCGCCCCTCTTCCCAGGAACTACTCTTACCCTGGCCCCCATGATTTGGCTCAACCGATTGGACAAAAACTCTATGTCAGGATCGGTCTCCGCCTTTGACGGACGGGCCCTTTTCCTGGCCTCCTTGATCTTTCTTGCAAGCATCTCAGCCTGACGCACCGAAAGAATGGATCTGACAATTTCATCCCTAAGTTTTTTTTGATCTGCTTCAGTCTCAAGCATCAAAAGGGCCTTGGCATGTCCAGTGGTAAGGCGTCCCTGCAGGAGATCTTTTTGAATATCTTTAGGAAGATTAAGAAGACGTATCATGTTGGCAACTGTAGAGCGATCCTTTCCAACCTTCCGGGCCACCTGGGCCTGGCTGTATCCAAGCTCGTCTACCATTCGCCTGTATGCCATGGCCTCCTCCATGGGGTTTAGATCCTCCCGCTGGATATTCTCAATGAGGGCTACCTCCAATGCCTCATCAGGACTGTAGTCCTTTATTATTACAGGGACCTTTTTGAGTCCGGCAAGCTGGGCGGCTCTCCAGCGTCTTTCTCCAGCTATGATGCGATATGTTCCGCTCTTTTCCTCACTCGCAACAATTGGCTGGATCAGCCCCTTCTCCCTGATGGAATCGGCCAGCCCTTTTAGCTGTGCCTGATCCATTGCCACCCTTGGCTGCAACGGATTGGGCCTGATCTTTTCTATGGGGCATAAAAAGAAACCCGGGGCCTCTGCCTGACAAATGTCTTCAGAGGAGAGAAGGGTGTTCAAACCACGTCCTAATCCACCTTTTTGATTCATGTCTTCCTCCGGTTTCTCTTTAGAAACTCCCTTGCAAAGGCAAGGTAACTCTCGGCTCCCTTTGAAGTCGGATCATAGAGAAATATCGGCTTGCCATGACTTGGGCTCTCGCTTAACCTGATATTTCTGGGAATGGTTGTGCGATACACAAGGTCCCTGAAGTGAACCCTCACCTCTCTGGCCACCTGATAACCAAGCCTTGTTCTGTGGTCATACATGGTAAGAATGAGGCCTTCTATATGAAGTTTGGGGTTGAGCCTCTGTTTTACCAGACGAATGGTGTGAACCAGCTGGCTGAGACCTTCCAGGGCATAGTATTCACACTGGAGGGGAATTATGACAGAGTCAGCAGCAGTCAGGGCATTAACTGTCATAAGGCCAAGGGATGGGGGGCAATCCATTATTACAAAATCAAAACCGCTCAGCGTCTTTAGCAGGGCCTTGAGAACTATCTCGCGCTCATCCATGGAAGCAAGTTCCAGATCTATTCCCACAAGATCCGTATGTGATGGCACCACAGAGAGATTTTGCTGGACAGTCGGTACAATGGCATCTTCTATCCCGATCCCTCCAAGCATGACCTGGTATATGGTTTCATCAGGGCCTTTAGGGGTAGCGCCAACTCCGCTTGTGGCATTAGCCTGGGCATCGCAGTCTACCAACAGAACCTTCTGATTGAGTATGGCCAGTCCTGAAGCAAGATTTATGGCAGTGGTGGTTTTGCCCACCCCGCCCTTCTGGTTTGCAACGGCTATGAACCTTGTCTTTTCTGGCATTTTATCTGGCATATCGGTCAAAATGGCTTGTCAAAATCCCATTGGAGAACAATATTATAAACAAGTTAAAAATTGAAGAGGTGAAAAGACTATAGCAAAGATTTACGGAAACACAAAAGGACTTTCTCCAAGTCAAAAAAAGGCGCTGGAACGTATCTACAGACGAAGAATCCCACCTGCAGAGATCCTGACCAAGGAACTTGCCAGAACCCTTGCACAGCAAAGTTTTCTTCTGTCCAGACATATTGCAGTACTTGTGAACAGAAAGGGAATAATCACCCATGTAATCTGCGGGGACCAACATGGCATCTTTATCCCTAATCTGGAAGAATTTAGAAGGGGAGCCTTCAGACTCAAGGGACTGAGATGCATCCATACTGTTCTATCCAAGGAAAGAGGGATTACAAACGAAGACCTTACGGACCTGGCCCTTCTGAGGCTGGATGCCATGATGGTTGTTGGCGTAAGAGACGGACTTCCCGAGGCCTTTCATCTGGCTTACCTTCTTCCACCTGATGATGAAGGGCATAAGTGGAAGACAGAAAAATTTCGCACCCTGACCGATATCCCCCATGTTTTTGATCAGTTTGTAAAGGAACTGGAACAAGACATAGAGACAAAATGCCGCCTTAAAGCGGTTTCAGGTGCAGAAGAAAGGGCCATACTTGTGCATGCCAGCTCAAAAGGAGAAGAGTTTGCCAAAAGAAGCCTGGATGAGCTGGAAAGGCTGGCCGAAACATGTAACGTCCAGGTGGTTGACAAGGTCTATCAGCGCATCGGACGCTACAATCCAGCACACCTTATAGGAAAGGGAAAGCTCAAAGAAATACTCATCTCCGGGCTCTATCTTGGGGCTACAATGATAATATTTGACCAAAACCTGACACCTGTCCAGGCCAACAACATTTCCAGGATGATGGATCTAAAGATCATAGACCGCACCCAGCTCATTCTCGACATCTTTGCCAGACATGCCACTACAAAGGGTGGAAAGCTACAGGTGGAGCTTGCGCAGCTGCGCTACGCATTGCCAAGACTTGTTGGAAAAGGCACAGCCATGTCGAGGCTTATGGGCGGTATTGGCGGGAAAGGGCCCGGGGAAACCAAACTCGAGGTTGACAGAAGGCGAATAAAACAGCGTATTTCATCCCTTGAAAGGTCCCTAAAGGAACTGTCAAAAAGGAGGGCACAGAGGCGCAAGAAGCGCAAAAGGGACATGGTTCCTGTTATATCAATCATTGGATATACCAACGCAGGCAAATCAACCCTTCTGAACAGGCTTACAAAAAGCAGCGTGACAGTGGCTGACAAACTCTTTGCAACCCTTGACCCCTCTACCAGGCTGCTCTTTTTAAATGGTAAAAGGATCCTGCTTTCTGACACCGTGGGTTTCATAACCAACATGCCTTCAG
>JAMOVK010000117.1 GCA_027067775.1 Deltaproteobacteria bacterium | reverse complement strand
CTTTGGTGAGGTGATCCTAGAGGCAGGGCCGGTTGATTTTACATGGACCAAGTATTACGAAAAAGAAATGGGCCAGGGACTAAAGCGATACTTTGTGGCCTTTGACAATCTCGTTGATCAAGCCGCTCTTCCAGAGATAAAGCTCCAGACGATGACCTTTGAAGATAAATGGACGCAGCAGGGGGCCCGTAGGGTCAATATTGATCCTGGAATACTCACACTGGAAAGGCTCGTTCTGGCAACTACCAAAAATTTTACACACAGGATCTACCTGGGAAAGGGTATCTATGCAGACCTGACCCTTATCTACCAGAAAGGAAAATTCTCTGTACTCGACTGGACCTATCCTGACTATCGCTCACAGTTTGCCCTGGACTTTCTCACAAAGGCCAGAAAAAGGTATCTTGTCATGATCAAAAAACAAGGGAAAGGGGTTAATTTATGCTCAGAAGCATGACCACATTTGCCAAAAAGGAGGCCTCAGGGCCTGACTGGAATCTCAGCCTAGAGCTAAAATCGGTAAATTCAAGATATTTTGATCTGCACTTGAGGGTCCCCAGGGAATTTGCTCCACTTGAAGATCGGATTAGGAGGTTTCTCAAGGAGAAATTGGTCAGGGGAAGGGTGGACCTTTTTATACAGTATGACTCCCTTGAGGAAACTCCTGCCTCCTTTGAACCCAAAATAGGCCTTGCCAAAGGCTATCTGGAAGCTGTCTCCAAACTCGCCAGAGCCACGGACCTGGAACCCGAACTCAAGATGGCAGAACTGCTAACGCTGTTGCGAGATGCCATAACAGCCAAAGAGGAACCAGTAGACACACAGCTCTTGTGGGAGCGGATTAAGGGCCCCCTTGAAGATCTGGTGGATGCTGCCCTTGAGATGGCCTACAAAGAAGGCAAGGCTACTGAAGAGGACATCATTAAAAGGATCAAACGCATAGAGGAGCTTGCAAGCAGAATAGAGGCCAGATCAAGACAGAACCTGAAGGAGCAGCAGGAAAGATTAAAGGAAAGGATACTTTCTAGGCTAAAGGAGGTTCCCCTTGATGAACAAAGGCTTGTTCAAGAGGCAGCCATCCTGGCAGACAGACTTGACATAAATGAGGAACTTGTACGCCTTGAAAGCCACATCAGTCAATTTTACAAATATCTTGAAATTGACGAACAGATAGGGAGAAAACTGGATTTCTTGCTTCAGGAGATATTCAGGGAGGTCAATACGATAACCTCTAAATCTCAGGATTCCACAATCTCGCACCTGGTAGTTGAGATAAAGTCAGAGATTGAAAAAATCCGTGAGCAGTTACAAAATATTGTATAGCAGGAAAAAAGGGGTATTATGATTTGTTAGAATCTTGTAAGCGCAGACTTTTATGGACACACATTTCACAAACAAGAGGTAAATCATCATGAGCTGTAAATGCAAACTCTTGAATATAGGCTTTGGCAATACAGTGGTAGCAGAGCGTGTAGTGGCTATAGTAAATCCTTCATCCGCACCAATGAAGAGGCTTAGAGAAGAGGCCAAACAAAATAGCAAACTCATAGATGCCACCCAGGGCAGACGCACCAGGTCGATAGTTATAACAGATTCAAACCACGTTATCCTCTCTGCAATCCAGGCTGAGACTATCTCCCAGAGGCTTAGCTCGGACTTACTCAGCAAGACAGAAGAGTCTGATTAGGCGAACGGATTTCAATGGACAGGGGAGATCTATTTGTGGTTTCAGCCCCTTCTGGTGCTGGCAAGACCACGTTATGTTCCATGTTAGTTAATGAAATAGATAACATTGTCTTTTCTGTTTCTCATACCACAAGACCCCCTCGCCCAGGTGAGGTAGACGGAAAGGACTACCACTTTGTATCCGAGCAGGAGTTTGAAAGACTTGTAGCTGAAGACGCCTTTTTGGAGTGGGCCAGGGTGCATGGCAACTTTTATGGCACCCACAGGGGACAGGTCATGGAGAAACTGGCCCAAGGTCTTGATGTAATCCTGGATATAGATGTTCAGGGAGCCAAGCAGGTCAAAAAAAAACTGCCGGCTGCCATAACCATATTTATTCTGCCTCCATCCTGGCATGTGCTTGAAGAGCGGCTGCGAAAACGCGGCAGTGAAGATGCAGACAAGATAAAACTAAGGCTACAAAACGCCATGAAGGAGATAGAAGAGGTAACCAACTATCACTACACTGTGGTAAACGACGAGCTTCACGAGGCCTTCCTGGAGCTTAAGACAATAGTTTTGGCTGAAAGAAGCAAGACGAGAAGGGTCTTGGCAAACAAGGTGGACTTGAGCGCATTGAAACCAGGCCCTGATTCCTGGTTCCTCTCCTGAGCTACGCCAGCCCCCTTAAAAAATTCGGAGACATACGCAGTTGCAAGACAACCTTTTGATATGGGGCATACATCCGATAGAGGAGGCCCTCAGGACAAAACCCGAATATGTGGAACAGGTAGAGATCCTGCCAAGCTTTGGCAGAAAGAAAAATCAGAAGGCCCTTTTGGCTCTGCTCCATAACAAGGGAGTAAAGGTCATGCAACGCCCTGATTTTCATCAACATCACCTGCCAAAAGGCGCTGTTCATCAGGGTATATGTGCCAGGATAAAGGTCTTCTGGGAAGAAACTCTTGAAGAGATAGCAAGGCGTGCACATGACTTAGGCCAAGGCATCGTGGCCTGCGATCAGATAGAAGATCCACAAAATCTTGGTGCCCTTATAAGGGCTGCCGTTGCCTTTGAGGCTGCTGGCATAGTAATCCCCCAGAAACAAAACGCCCCTATAAACGGAACCGTTGTAAAGGCCTCTTCCGGCGCCCTATTTCACACCAAGATATGCACTACACACCTTGTTTCAGCCATGAACACCCTAAAAGAACAGAAGATTCCAATTGTTGGTCTTGACGCAAGGGGAAATTTGCCAATCTACGAACTTGATGAAAAGGGACCAATATGTATAGTCTTGGGCTCGGAATCAAAGGGAATTAGAAAAAATATCAAGAAAATGCTCGACCTCAAGTGTGTGATACCCATAAATCCGGTTCTTGACTCTCTTAATGTTTCAAACGCAGCATCAGTGGCCCTTTACGAACTCAAGAGAAAAAAGCTCCTTAACCAATGAGCTGGCTTGAATTCTACAAAATAATTACAGGCCCCGTAAACCTAATAGCCACACCTGTCATCTTGTTTCTTGAAAAAAGCTCCAATACCCCTGAAACATGGCGTCAAAGAAGAGGCCTTCTTCCTGAAAGGGTTTTGAAACAGGCCCCCTTTGACCTTTGGATACATGGGGCCTCTGTTGGGGAGATGGCAGCACTTAAGGCAATTGTGGCCCGGGTAATAGAAACAAGGCCGCACACCAAGGTGTTGGTCTCCTCGTTCACCTCCTCAGGGGCGCTTCAGGCCCAAAAGGCCTTTGGCAAAAATTTTCCCATAATACAGCTTCCCATTGATTATCCAAGGGCCACAAGGCTGGTGGCATCTGCCATCTCTCCAGGGATCTTTTGCACTGTGGAGACAGAACTTTGGCCAAATCTTCTCTTTAGCCTCAAAAGAGCAGGAAGCAAACTCCTGCTGTTAAATGGCAGAATCTCTGAACGTTCCTTCAGATCCTATAGAAAGATCCGTTTTTTCTTAAAAGATCTGCTGAGATCTTTTGATCTTATCTGTACGATCACCAGTACGGACAGGAACAGGCTTCTCTATCTTGGGGCAGAGGCCAAAAAAATCCGTGTCTGTGGAAATGCAAAATACGAAGACCTCCTCCTCAAGGCTGATCCCAAAGAGGCGGAAAAGATCGCCCAAAGGCTTGGCCTAACCTCAATTGAAAAACCCATCATTGTGGCAGGAAGTATCAGGGGAGATGAATACAGACTGATACATCAGGCAGTTACAAGGCTAAGACAGGATGGTCTAGACCCGTTCACAGTTGTGGTTCCAAGACACCTTGAAAGGATCAGGGAACTTGAAAGATTTTTCAAAGACAGAAAAGAGCCGTTTCAGCTCTCCAGCCATATCCTGACAGATGGACCAACCACCATCTATGACAACTGTTCTTTTCTAATAGTCGATCAAATCGGTCTGCTCTTTCATCTTTACCACTGTTGCCAGATAGCCTTTGTAGGAGGTTCCCTACTACCCTTTGGTGGACAAAATATCATGGAGCCCGCAGCATGGGAGAAACCAGTAATTTTTGGCCCCCATGTTAACAACTTTCAAGAAGCCGCAGACAGGCTGGTTAGGCTAGGCGGAGGAAGAATGGTCAAGAACGACACGGAACTGTACCTTGAACTAAAAAAATTCCTAACTGACGATCTTCTTGGAAGGAAGACAGGCAAAATGGCAAAGAAGGCCCTGGAAAAACTGGGAAAGGGGGCAGCCTCTGTTCAGGCCCAAAAAATACTGGAACTTCTTTCTTGATAAAGGCCAGCCCGGATGGACCGGCCTTTTACAGTCTGCTCTAGTAGGTCCTTTTCCCCTTTAGTGTTTCCCAGGTGCAAGGGGTTTGCCCTTTCTTTCATAGGTAATGTAGGCCTCAAGGGCTATCATCTTTGGATCATCAAGTTTTAGTGGATCCCCTTCAAGGGGGTTTTGTATGCACCAGTTGATCATGTCCCTAAGCGCCACAACCTTACCAATCTGTTTCTGAAACTTTGGATATGTCTCTGGGTGGGTGTTCGAGGCGTTAGGATGGCACATATCACAAGAGACCTTGTTCTTTCCCAAGGCGCTGTGAAACAGCTTGTCGCCCTCTTTAACAACGGCCATAAACTCCTTATTCCATTTCTCCAGATCCTCTTTTGTGAATTCATCAGAAATGGCCAGGTTATAACTTCCTGTAAGGATTATCAAACTCAGTAATACTATAATCTTTTTCATAATGAGGCCTCCTTTTAATAGTGTTTTTGCGGGGGAATCCGTTTTTCAGGGCTTTGATATTCAGAATCAACCGGGTAACCGAGTTTTTCGTCATACCTCAGTACGCGATCCTTATTCTCCCACAACTTGTAATGGTTGGTTACCCTGCCATTTTCCAGATCAAGAATGGACCAGCCTGTAGCATCCCTTTCATGGAATGGATCAGCCCTGTTCATGAACACGGTAATCTTTGGAATCTGATTTGGTTTCTGGATATAGCTTACCGGATAGGGCCATGGCCAGGCCGTTGACATCATTGCCTGAAACGTGATGTTGCCTATCTGGTTGTAAAGAATCTGATGCACGTGTCCGTGGAGAACAGTAACCTTTTCAAACGGCTGAAGAAGGGCCTGGACCTTTTCCGCATCGTCTGTCCAGAAATTCCAGGGCTTGAAAATCTTGTAAAGGGGTGAATGGGACATAACCACCACTGGTGTATCTTTAGAGACCCTTGCCAGGTCCTTCTTCAGCCAGCTGATCTGTTCGTCCCCCACCATAAATGGAGAACCATTTGGATTGTCAAGGCGCGCCATGTTACTCATGCGCTCTTCAGGGCTTTTCCACCTCTTTATCCAGGCATCATAGGTGAGAATCGAGTTTACAACCACAAAATGAACCCCCTTATGATCAAAGCTGTATGTGGTTTTTGAGATCTTGTTTTCCCAGAATTTCCCTAAATCCAAATAGTAGTCGTGCTCTCCTATAACCCATTTCACCGGATGTCTGAGACCAGACATGATTTCAAGCCCGTGTTCCAGCTCTTCTCTTTTTCCAAGCTGGGCAAGATCCCCACCGTAGACAACAAAATCTGGCCTGGGAGACATAAAGTTGCACTCCATAACCGCCCTTTTAAGCCCCTTGTCAAAATTTCTCACAAACTCCTTTCCCTTGATATGGGTTAGATGGGAATCAGAGATATAGGCAAAGGTGAAATTTTTCGGGCTGGATTTACCCCATGAAAACTCTACAAGACCAAGGGGCAGACTTGCTACAGCAGCTGCAGCGGCTCCTGCCTTTATAAATCTTCTTCGAGTAACCTTTTTCTTCATTAGAAACCTCCTTTTACTGTTTCTTGTTTTTTCCCATTGTCTGATACTCTGGACTGGTGAGGGCCTTCAGGAATTCAAGAAGGTCTGCCTTTTCCTGTTCTGTAAGATTAAGGGGCCTTATTCCACTATCTAACATGGGGTTGTCCTCACCACCTTGATCGTAAAGCTCTATGACCTCTTCCAGGGTTTCCATGCTTCCATCGTGCATGTAGGGCCCTGTTACAGCCACATTTCTTAGGTTTGGGGTCTTGAAACGGCCAATATCTTCTATGCTTAAGGTCACTACAAAGCGGCCAAGCTCTGAAATTTCCTGCCTTTCAAGGACCTTTTCATCAAGCTTAAGCCCTTGGGCCTTTGCCTTTCTGACCTTATCCACTATCTCCATAAGATTTGGCTCTATCTTGGAAAACCCAACGCCCAGATTGTGAAACTTGTTGTCTGTAAAGATTGCGCTTGTCTGGCCTATCGTGTGGCAGTCCTGACATCTTGCCTTGGTACGAAAAAGATTCAGGCCACGGATGGCAGCCTCTGACATTGCCGCCTTCTGACCACCGTACATGTAACGGTCAAAGGGTGAATTTCCAGAAATGACGGTCCTTTCAAAGGCTGCGATGGCCTTTACCACATAATCTATACTTGTCTGGCTGGGGTTGACGCCAAAGGCCCTTTTAAAAAGGGCTGGATAGTCAGGATCTTTTTTTATGATTTCAATTATGGGTGAAAAGTCCTTAAGCCCATGTTCTACCGGGTTGACAAAAGGTCCTTTTGCCTGCTCCTCTAAGGTGCTTACCCTGCCATCCCA
>JAMOVK010000116.1 GCA_027067775.1 Deltaproteobacteria bacterium | reverse complement strand
ATGACCCGACTCTACATCAAGTATGGCGAGCCGCACATGACCAAGGGCAGCCATTGAGTCCATCCATGAACCTTCTCCATCTGGTCCACGATGGGCAATTTGATTTTTCATTATGTCAAGGGTACGCTCAGGATACCTCAATAAACCATTATGAAAAATGCCGGCAATACCACACATGATTACGTACTAAATCCAAATCTTTTAGCACATGCCTGGACGTCTGGATAGCTTTCTGTCAGATGGGCTACGAAAGCAGCAACGTCTATCTTATCTGATAAGAGTTGTTCCCTGTTTCTTTCAAAAAAGCTCCTTTCCTTTGAAAGCATGGACCCCATAGCCTGCCTCAAAATTGGCCAGCTAAGAGTCCTAACATTTTTCACAAGATTGTAACGAGCCTCTTGCTCATCTGTATATCCTCTCCCCGTATTTGCCGCATAGATAGCCGGACACCCTAACACAGCACACTCAGATGCCATTGTTGCGCTTTCTCCAATAAACAGTTTAGAAAAGGCCATTAAATGATGGATATTTGCCAGGGGACCAGCATAAGCATAATCCTTAACCTCTTCAGGAAGAGTCCCTTCAGAAGATACGATGACCTTACCACGTTTACTCAGGTACTGAACTGTTTTGACAAGAAGCTCCTCGCTCCAGCCCCTTTCTGCAACGTCATGGCTTGCCTGCCATGAGACTGTACGAATAAGAAAAGTATTTCCTTGAGGAGATAAACCTGCTTCAAGGGCCTTTGCCCTTGAAGGAGTAAAGTGATTGGGATGTAGATAACTTAATTCATGATAGCCGGGATACCTCATATGCCAAGGAGGGAGCCATGTCTTATAGCACTCTGGAACAGTTACCAAAGATGTGAATGGATAGGTAATAAAATTGGAAAGCGTTGCATTTTCTGTGTCGTAAAAAACTATTGAAGGAATTCTAGTCAGCAGATGCACATGGGCAATATTCACTCCTCCTATTCCAACCATTATGTCTGGTTTTTCTCTGCGCACAAAAGACAAAAGCGACAAGTTCCTTTTGATTAACTCTCTTAATAGCCTTAAAAGACCTCCCGAGCCAGGATGGGACGAAAGTACGTGATGTTGAAGGTCTAACTCATCAAGAAGGTCAGTGGCAATCTCCTTTTTACGCGAAGTTATGACTACGGAATGTCCTTTGGACCGCCATATTTTTATTGGATTAATAAAAAAATGTACGTGGGCAGGATGCCCAATATCAACAAGTATTTTCATGATAATTATAATCCTAGGGATTCTTTAGGCTATTTTTTATTCAACCCCAAAATCCATTTTAGTAAATCATATCGGCCTCTGCTAAAAAAATAATGATAGAAACAATACCGTTTTTCACTTTAAACTATGGATAAGTAGAGTAAACTTTCAACTTATTAACAAGATCAGAAAATGTGACTTTACCCCTAGCATCGGGAGCATAAAAAGATGACAAAACAGAAAGATTTTATCGACCACATCGCCACTAGGCCATTACTTGCAGATGGGGCCCTTGGTACCTACTTCTACGAAAAAGGCATAGGGCTTGGAACCAACACCGATCTATTAAATGTTTCAGATCCAGATCTAGTCTATTCTGTTCATGAGGAATACATAAGGGCTGGGAGCCAGCTTATTGAGACTAACACCTTTGGAGCAAACAGATTCAGACTTGGTAATCTTGGCAAGAATCTGTCTGTAAAAAAGATAAATTTAGCTGGTGCATC
>JAMOVK010000115.1 GCA_027067775.1 Deltaproteobacteria bacterium | reverse complement strand
TGATGTTTATCCATTTCTCTCCAACTGGCACCTTTAAAGGCCGTTGAGGATAGGTAATAAGGGCGACTCTCCTTCCGTCTATCCATTTGTTCGCAGCAAGTTTGAGCCACTTCTGTCCGTTTACAAATTTGACATCCACAATTTTTACAAGGGTGTGTTTCTCTATAAGTTCCCCATCAATGTATTCCTGCTTGCCTGGTGTACTTGATGTGTAGGTATCCAGGACTAACCATCCATAGTTGCCATCAAGGGGACGCTCTTTTGTGTCTATGCCCTTGAAAGTTGAAACCGGAAAGAAGGACAGGTAATCTGCCAGGACAAACTCGTTTTGGTTTATGTAATACCACGTATAGTTTCCAGAATTTATGGCCAGAGGGCTCTCAAGCGATACCCAGATAAAGCCTCCATCCAGATACCGTACAGGCTTCTTATCATCAAGGCTGTTCCAAGCGCCTTTAAATACCGGAGCCGGCTGCGTTGTCACCTGGGCATAGTCATAGGGGAGAATATCTCTATGATCTTGCCATTTAAAAGAGGTGTCAGGTGGAAACTTTACAACCTTGTCGGTTTCGTTGTCTGTTTCATTTGAATTAGTGGTTTTGGCGACAACAGGCGGCCTGATTTTTTCTGCCCGTGATAAGGCCGTCTCGTTTCCTGCGCCCAGGGATCCTGTATTCTGACTGTAGCATGAGCATGGAAAAAGAACGGAAAGAACAGCTACAAACCAACATCCAAGACGAAACACATCCTTCATGTCAAATCCTACCCCTTGATTACCGCAAGCGGTTTTAGTCTGGCTACCTTTCTGGCAAGGCCGGATCTGTGGGTAGCCTCAACTACTCTTTCAACATCCTTGTATGCCTCGGGAGCCTCTTCTGCAGCTCCTCTCAGGCTTGCTGCCTTAAGTATTATTCCCTGTTTTTTGAGGGCCTTTATTACACCCTTGCCTTTCCATCTTTTAAGGGCGGCCCTTCTAGACATGGAACGTCCTGCTCCATGGCACGCGCTGCTCCAGGCAAGTTCTTCACCTTTTTCGGTGCCAACTAGCATAAAGGAACTTGTGCCCATGGTTCCCCCTATAAAAAGCGGCTGTCCTGCCTCCCTGTAAGCCTTGGGTAGTTCCTTATGACCAGGGCCAAAGGCCCTGGTAGCTCCCTTTCTGTGCACATAGAGTTTGCGCATTTTATCATTTACCTGATGCTTTTCAAGCTTGCATGTATTATGGCTCACGTCATAGATAAGCTTGCATGTTGCTTCAGGAATAACCCTTTGCACAATCTGTGTAGTCAAGTGGCCAAGGACCTGTCTGTTGGCTAAAGCACAGTTTATGCCACAACCAACTGCCTTAAAGTAGTCCATGCCTTCTTGTGATCTGATTGGTGCGCAGACAAGCTCCCTTTCTCTTATTGGGATATTGTATTTTTTTGCTGCTGCCCCCAGGATTTGCAAATAATCGGTTCCTATCTGATGACCAAGTGCTCTAGAGCCACAGTGTATGGAGATAACTACATCATCTTCTTCTATGCCAAAGGTGTTGGCCGCCTTTTTGTCAAAAATTTCTTCTACAAACTGAACCTCAAGATAATGGTTGCCAGAGCCTAGGGTTCCCATCTGTTTTTTTTGTCTCTCTTTGGCAGTGATAGAGACCTTGGAAGGGTCTGCATCCCGGACCCTGCCGTGCTCCTCAATGAATTCCAGGTCTGTTCTAGTTCCGTATCCCTTGTCAACTGCCCATATTGCGCCATGTCTTAAGACGTCGTCTAGTTTGGCGACAGTTAATTTTATCTTGCCTGTTGAACCTACTCCTGCCGGTATGGAACGGAAAAGCTCATTCATAAGCTCATCCAGCTTTGGTAGAAGCTGCTGCCTTTTTATATGAAGCCTGTGACATCTAACCCCGCATGAGATGTCATATCCTACGCCACCAACCGATATGACACCACCCTGATCAGGGTCAAAGGCTGCCACTCCACCTATGGGAAAGCCATAACCCCAATGGGCGTCTGGCATGGCCATGGCAGCCTTTACAATTCCTGGAAGACATGCGACATTTGTAAGTTGTGTATAGACCTTCTCATCCATTTCTGAAAGAAGGATGCTATCGGCAAATATAAGGGCTGGCACCCTCATCTCTCCACTTTTGGGTATTTGCCACACGCATTCAGATACCTTTTTCAGCCTGGCCAAGTCCATCGGTTGCCTCCTTGCCCTCTATTAGACATCAACAACACATTGGGCGATCCAAAGCCCATTTTCTTTTCTGACCGTTGCCTCTGTGAAAGTGGCTCCCTTTACCTCTATGCCCCTGCCGTGTTTTTCAAAAGACCATTTTTCACCAATGGCTATTCCAGAAAGGGATGTTTCCTTGACTGCGACACTGAACCTTCCAAACACCATCTGTTCCATGTCAGAGATCGCAATGAGATTGTTGATCCATGCCACAAAGAGCCCTGTCAAGTCAAAGGATGCACATGCTATCTTTTTTTTCCTAACTGGCGATATTTTTGACAGATCGTCAACAACGAGGGAAAAGAGGGCACAGGCGCCGTTTTCAAAGGCCTCTTCAATGCTTTGCCCCATGCCTCTGATTCCAATATCTGCAACGTGATCAAAGGTTTGCCATCCCGGCGTTAGCTTTTCCATTTTCTGCGGCCCCATTCTATCCATCCCCATGTAGAAAGGCCTGTGAATACAACAAAGAGCGCTGCCTGGGCATATATTTCATGATATATGTTTACAGCTATCCAGCCTATATTTGCCAGGGTGTATATGGCAAAGCTTGCCCTTTTCTTTTTTATGTTCAGTACGGCTGCATAGATGCTTATGGCCGTAAGGGTCCAGGGGAGATAGGTGGTCATGATAAGGTGAACAAGCTGATCTTTCACTTGAGATGGCTCAGGAGTGATTTAAACTGCTCTGTGCCCGCCTTTTTTAATACCTGATAGACAATGGTTTCTGTTGGTGCACAAAAGATGGTGTTCTGGGTCATAAGCGTTAGGGCCTGTTTTTTGTTTTTCTTTGATCTGGAGGATACAGCATCACTTGCCACCCATGTAGAAAAATTCCTTTCCATAGCCGCCACGGCAGTCTGAAATACACATATATGGGCTTCCACGCCAGAAAGTATAAGGGTGTCAATGGCAGGTGGCAGGTTGTTCAATATAGAAATAAAATCTTTGTTAAAAAAGCAATTAAATTCGGTCTTGTCTATTTGAAAGAGTCTTTTAGCAGACAGCTCAATTTCAGACACAATTGGTCCAAGGCCCTTTTTGTACTGGGTGGTGGCAATAACCGGGATATCAAAAACTTCTGCAGTCTTCATCAAAAGATTGATGTTTTTTACCACCTTCTCAGGTTTTTCAACGGCTTTCATGAGACGTTCCTGCGGATCAATTACAACCATGCAACTTCTTTTGGCATTTATTAGTTGAAGTTTTTCCATTCTTAACAGATCCTCCAGCCTTTTCATGTATTGTACTAAAGAACACAAAAAAAGGCATCCTGCCTTAATGGAAGGATGCCTTGGTCATGCTGTGGTCTATTGTACTGTTAGTGGTCTACAGCAGCCCCAGCACCTCTTGGGGTACGGATTGAGGATACCAGCTCCTGTATCTCCTTGGGAGGCTCTTTTGTCATGGAAGAGACCACCCAGGTAACCACAAAGTTGATTATCATTCCTATTGTTCCTATGCCTTCTGGACTGATTCCCAAAAGCCACTGATCCTTTGTTCCGCCCATGAACTTAAAGTAGATGATGTATGCAGCAGTGAAAATGATGCCTGCCAGCATACCACAGATGGCACCTTCCCGGTTGGTTCTGGCCGAAAAGATGCCAAGGACGATTATCGGGAAGAAGGAGGAGGCAGCAAGACCAAAGGCGAAGGCCACAACCTGGGCAACAAAGCCTGGAGGATTGATGCCAAAGTAACCGGCAATGCACACTGCAATACCGATCATGATACGTCCAACCAAGAGACGCTGTTTCTCTGTGGCCTTTCTGTTGATCATCCTGTAGTAAAGATCGTGAGAGATCGACGAGGCGATAACCAGCAGCAGGCCCGATGCAGTGGACAGGGCTGCTGCAAGACCTCCTGCTGCTACAAGGGCTATGACCCAGTTAGGCAGGTTCGCAATCTCGGGGTTGGCAAGAACCATGATGTCCCTGTCAACGTAGAGCTCGTTTGGAGAACTTGTGAGCTTGTTGGCAACGATCTTTTGTCCAAGAGGGCCTGTCTTGCCAGGTACAAATTTGGGTTTTCCAATAAATGGCTTTCCTGCCCTGTACTGGATGATTCCATCGTTATTTTTGTCAACCCATGCAATGAGACCGGTCTTTTCCCAGTTTTTAAACCAGGATGGTGCCTCAGCATATGGCTTGTCATTGATGGTGTCGATCATGTTGTAGCGTGCAAAGGCAGCAACTGCTGGAGCTGTGGTGTAAAGGATTGCAATAAAAAGAAGTGCATAGCCAGCACTTAGACGTGCAGCACGTACACTGGGAACTGTATAAAATCTGATGATAACGTGGGGCAGACCTGCCGTACCAACCATCAGGGCAAATGTGATGCAGAATACGTCAAGCATGGATTTTGCCCCCGGTTGCGTGTACGCAGTAAATCCAAGATCGGTGTTTAGCTTGTCCAGCACATCAAGCAAATATTGCCCTGTGTACTGGCCTGTTTGAACAGTGCTACCAAGTCCAATCTGTGGGATTGGGGTACCTGCGATCTTCATTGAGATGAAGACAGCAGGGATGAGATATGCGGTAATCAGAACGGTATACTGGGCAACCTGTGTCCATGTGATGCCCTTCATTCCACCAAGGCCTGCATAGAAGAACACGATGGCCATTCCAATGAGCACCCCTGTGTTAACAGGAACCTCAAGGAAACGGCTGAACACGATTCCAACGCCCCTCATCTGGCCACATACGTAGGTCAGGGATACGAAGATGGCACATACGAGTGCGACAAATCTGGCCGTATCGGAATAGTATCTGTCACCTACAAAGTCTGGCACAGTGTATTTGCCAAATTTTCTGAGATATGGGGCAAGCAGCAGGGCCAAAAGCACGTAACCGCCTGTCCAGCCCATAAGGTAGATGGAGCCTGCATAACCCAAGAAAGATATGAGACCTGCCATGGAAATGAATGATGCAGCACTCATCCAGTCAGCAGCTGTTGCCATACCGTTTGCCAGTGGAGGAACACCTCCACCAGCCACATAAAAACCCTTTGTATCACGAACCCTGGAAATCCAGGCAATAAAGATGTAGAGACTGAATGTCAGCCCTACCATTATGTAAGTCCACGCTAAGATAGACATAGCCTTTCTCCTCTCCTGAAAATAAAATTTTGGTTTTTTGCTTTAACCGTCTGCGAACATAGCAAAATCCAGGAACAAGATCTCCTACTCATGCACGTCGTATTCCCGGTCGAGTTTCTGCATATAGGCATAGTAGACAAAGATCAAGCATACAAAGACATAGATGGCTCCTTGCTGGGCAAACCAAAAACCAAGAGGGAATCCTCCAATCTTAATGGCATTGAGGGGTTTTACAAAGAGAATCCCGCAGCCATAGGAAACCACAGCCCAGATAACCAGAAGAAAAGACATGAAAGTCACGTTCTTCTTCCAATATTCTTTTAGGTCTTTACTCATAATTTCCTCCTTTTTTCTGAAAATTGCGGTAAAAAATACCAGTGGAATCACGAATGTCAATATGACAAATATTGCCACTTTGGTGTTTTTATGGGATAACATTTTAAAATTAAAGGAAAATATTATGAAGGAGCGTTCATTCACAATTGCAACTTTTAATGCAAATGGTATCAGGGCCAGGCTGCATATCATCCTTCCTTGGCTGGATGATTACAATGTTGATTGCCTGTGCATTCAGGAGACAAAGGTGCAAGACAAGGATTTTCCTGTAGAAGTGTTTGAGGAAAGGGGCCTAAACGTTGTCTTCAGGGGTCAGAAGTCATACAATGGTGTGGCTGTCATCACCCCTCATCCGGTTGAGACTGTATTTTTCGGCTTTCCAGATAATGACCGGAACCGGGAAGAAGAGGCCAGACAAATCTGTGTCCAAATAGCAGACCTGACCATTGTAAATTCCTATGTTCCCCAAGGCAGGTCTATTGATAACCCCGCCTTTCAGAGGAAGCTTCAGTGGTTTTCCCGCATCCTTAATCTCTTGGATGAGAAATTTGGCCCCTCGTCTCCTTTGATATGGTGTGGCGACATGAATGTTGCGCCTGAGCCAATCGATGTCTATGCGCCAGAACTCAAGGAGAACCATGTCTGCTTTCACAGGTCTGTGCGAGAGGCGTTCAAGAAAATTTTAAAGTGGGGAATGTCAGACTGTTTCAGGCTTATCCATCCAGGAGAGCCAGAGCAATATTCCTTTTTTGACTATAGAATTCCAAGGGCTGTAGAAAGAAAGCTTGGTTGGAGAATAGATCACATCCTTGCAACCGCTCCTGTGGCTTCAAATATCAAGGATTCTTTTATAGATTTGGAGCCACGGAAGAAAAATAAACCATCTGATCACACCTTTGTGGTGGCGCATTTTCAGTTATGATACTATCCTTTTTCAGTTTGGCGTCCAGATGAGGTGGCCTACCTTGCAAGAACAATAGCACCAGGGCAGTTTAGGTTTTCGAAACAGACCTTTGATCAGCCTGGACTATCCGAAGAAACAAGGTATTGGTGGATTATCCAGGCCCTTGTCAACATGACTGCCAGGCTTGCCGGTGATCCACTTGACAAAGGGGCCGGCATATATCTTTATAAAACAAGGTGGGAGACAGAGTGGAAAAGGAGATGTTCTTTACAGGCTACATTAAGAGTTCGAGGCAGGTTTCAACTTTGCCGAGCCTTTTATAAAAAGACCGTTTTACAGGTTATCGGATTGTATCCCAAGTCTGAGTTTGATGAGTTATAATAGCGTAAGATAAATGGACTGCCTATTAATCTATTTCCCAGAGTGCAGGGAGCCTGCAAAGAGGCTGGCTGCTCAAATGGGTCTGAATTCGGCACAGATCCGCCTTCATAACTTTCCTGATGGAGAAAGCCTTGTAACACTTCCTGAGCCCCTTCCAAGTTGTGTAATAATATATCGAAGCCTCAATCAGCCCAATGGCAAGCTGGTTGAGCTTCTTCTTGCCGCACGGGGAGCAAGGGATAAAGGTGTTGCAAACCTGATTATGGTCGCCCCTTATCTTGCCTACATGCGCCAGGACAGATCCTTTAGTCCAGGGCAGGTGGTAAGTCAGAAGATCATAGGGCTTTTTCTGTCAGAACTTTTTGATTCCTTGGTCACAGTAGATGCCCACCTTCACAGAGTAAAGGATCTTGGACAGATTCTGCCAGGCTGCACTGCGGTAAATCTTACCTCTTCCGGTCTCACATCTCGGTACATCCTTGAAAGTTGTTCTCAGAGGCCTTTTCTCCTTGGGCCTGATGAAGAGTCTATCCAGTGGGTGTCTGGAATTGCAGAAATGGCAGGGTTGGAATACGGTGTCTGCAACAAGGTCAGATATGGTGATACACATGTGGAGGTTTCTCTGCCAGTTGTAGATTTGGCAGATAGGCACGTGATTCTGATAGATGATATAGCAAGTACCGGTTACACATTAGCCAATGTTGCCGTTAGTCTAAGAGAAAGAGGTGTAGATCAAATAGACTGTATTGTAACACATGCCCTTTTTGCAAGAGGGGCGTTGAAACTTCTCAAGACCAGTGGCATAAGACGTGTTATAACGACGGATACGGTTCCACATTCCACCAACAGGATTTTTACTGCCCAGCTTGTTGCAAAGGTCCTGAAAGAATTTATATGACCTTTAATCAAAAACACCTGTTCTGTAAGAGTTATGCATATGATGAAGAAAACCTCAGATGACAGTTTTGCCATATGCCTTGTCAGTGGAGGGCTAGACAGTTGCGTTACGGCAGCTATAGCCCTCAATGAGTGCAGACGGGCTGCGTTTCTCCATGTGAACTATGGCCAGAGGACGGAAAAGAGGGAGCACAAGGCCTTTAAGGAAATAGCAGACTTTTATAAGATTGGGGACAGGCTTGTTGTAAGTCTTGAGTACCTCCGCACAATTGGAGGCTCTGCCCTTACAGAGAGGGGTATAAAGGTGCCTGAAAACCAGCTTTCGGACTCTGGCATCCCTGTGACCTATGTACCATTTCGAAATACACATATTATAGCCATTGCAGTTTCGTGGGCAGAGGTTATCGGTGCTGGACGAATTTATATAGGGGCAACCGAGGTTGACAGCTCGGGGTATCCAGACTGCAGGGAAGCCTACTTTAATGTCTACAACCGGTTAATTGAAGAAGGAACACGGCCTGAGAACAAAATAACCATCCATACCCCTTTGATACACATGACAAAGAGGCAGGTAGTGAAAGAAGGGGTCAGGCTTGGCGCACCACTGCATCTGACATGGTCATGCTACCAGCGCGAAGACGTGGCATGCGGTGTGTGTGATTCCTGCCTGCTTAGGTTAAAGGGTTTCCAAGAGGCGGGCCTGACCGATCCAGTTGATTACAGGGTATCGTAAATGCGTAAAGAAAAAGAAGTGGAAAAGGAAACAGGGCCTTTGTTTGAGTGCAAGTGTTGCGGCCACTGTTGCCATGGAGTAGCAACCGTATCTGTAACAGATGAGGAACAGCGTAATATGGCTGCCTTTCTGGGCATTTCCTTGAATCAGCTTAGAAAGGACTATCTTGTGATTGGTACAGGCAGTATCTCAATGAAGATTGTTGACGGTCACTGTATATTTTACAGGGCAGATGGCCTTTGTCATATACATCCCGTAAAACCTTTTCACTGCAAGAGGTGGCCTCTTCATCCGAGCATTCTTGCTGATGAGGCTGCCTGGAAGGCAATAAAGGCTGACTGTCCGGGTTTTTCCCCAGATATAACCTGGGAACAGGCAAAAATGCTTGTAAGGAAACATGCGAATGGATCTTGAACAGATTAAGAAACACGTCTTTGTAAGCTGTCCCTTTGACCTTTTGAAGCAAAAGTATCTGCCCGTGATTATCCATCAATGTATTAACCCCGAGGTGGGATTGAACGGCACCATTCTAGATACCTATAGGCTTAAGGATTTTTTAGATGTTTCAAAGGCATTGCACACTAACGGCCTTTCCTGCACAGTTCACGCACCTTTTACAGATATAAGCTGTGGAGCAGTTGATGCGAAAATCAGGGCCATTTCCCTGGAGCGGCTCAAGTACGCGGTGGACCTTGCTGCCCTTTTTCAGGCCCGTTCTCTGGTTTTTCACACAGGCTGGGAGAGAAAGATCTATGCAGAGGCTACGGAGATGTGGCTTGGCTTTGCCATTGAGACCATTTCTCATCTCTGTGAGCATGCAAAGGCTTCCGGGGTAAAAGTCGCGCTTGAAAACGTGTTCGAACCGGATACAGAATTGCACAAGAGGATATTTTATGCCGTTTCTGAAGAACAACTGGGATTCTGCCTAGATGCGGGACATGTCTATGCCTTTTCAAAAACTCCCCTTAACAGGTGGGTGGAAGATCTTGGCCCAAGAATCACGCATCTTCATCTCCACGACAACAATGGAAAGTCTGATGAACATCTTGCCCCAGGAAAGGGTATAGTTGACTTTGACCTGATATTTTCATGGCTTGCAGGACATGACATGAGACCTGTTCTGACCCTTGAGGCGCATGATGAGGAAACCGTTATTCCAGGGCTTATGGCAATCGGAGAATTTATGGCCAAGTACTTTGCCATAGAAGAATGATATCCCAGGCGGAAACATTGTCTGGTCTTCGAGGTGTTTTAAACTTGTCTGTTATATACCTTACTTTGTTTTCGAACAGGATTCCGGCCCGATGAAGGGTGTGGTCATCTATCAATCAAATCGTCTTGAATGGCTCGCAGATTGCCTGACTCACAGGATCAGACAGGCAAGACGCAACAGGTTTAGTCTTGTTCCAGATGTTGTCCTTGTTAACAACTATGAGCTTGCCCAGTGGCTGTCCATCCGCATGGCAGAAGGAGCCGGAGTCTGTGCTAACATCCGTTTCAGGTTAGTGGGTTCCTACATCTGGGAGCTTGCCGAAGCCTTTGACCATCCAGACCAACAGGATAATCCTGCTTTTGCAGACACCTTTACCAGGGTGCATCTAAGATGGCTTAGTTATCTGATTCTCTCTAACATATCCAAAGGCCGCTTGGAGGGAACAGTCTATGAAGATTTTCGATGTTATTTGAACAGACATGGCCCTGTGGGGGCCTTTGAGCTTGCCAAGCTGCTGGCAGATCTTTTTGACAGATACATGCACTACAGGCCCGACATGCTCCTGGAGTGGGAGTCTGGCTCCAATGCCGGTAAAGAAGAATGGCAACCCCATTTCTGGAGGCAACTTTCCACTCTTTCCCAGGGCAGGTTCAGACTTGAGAAGATGGTTGGTCTTATAGAGAGACTGATGGGTAAAGATGCTAGGGCAACGCCTCACTCAGGTGCACTTCAGTCCTTGCAACTACCTGAAAGACTCTATCTTTTTGGACTGTCTTATCTTCCTCCTCTGCATTTGGAGGTGTTAAAGGGTTTGTCAGACAGGACACGCCTTGAAATATACCATCTTTCACCATGCAGGGAATACTGGTTCCACATCGTGTCAAAAAGGAAACAGGCCAAGCTTGCCCGAAAATACAAAAAAGAGGCACTGGAAGAGTATTTTCCAGTAGGCAACCCTCTGCTTGCATCTCTGGGGCTTTGCGGCAGGAGATTTCTAAATGCTCTGTATGAGATGGATATTTCACAGGCAAGGGAGCATTTCAGGCACGGAGGCAGAAAGACCATCTTGTCCTTTATTCAAAGCAGCATAGTTGATCTTGGGGATCCTACATCTGGGCCGGACAGTTCCAAAAAAGTTTTTTCGTCAGGGGACGATTCTGTTCAGATTCATGTGTGTCACAGTAGATTCAGAGAAGTGGAGGTCATTCACGACCGGCTGGTAGGGCTGTTCCGTTCCGATGCTGATTTGAGACCTCATGAAGTAGCCGTCTTGGCCCCTGATATCTCAAAGTATGCAAAGGCGATAGAGGCGGTATTCGGTTCAGCTCCTAAGGAACGAGCCATTCCATGGAGCCTTTTCGATGTGGGGAATATGGAGCTCTCCCAGGAGATCCGGGCTTTTCTGGCCATAATGGACATTCCAGCAGGAGATTTTACAGCTCCTGAACTTGTAGATATCCTGTCCATACCGTGCGTGATGAAACGTTTAGGCCTAGACGAGGATAGCCTTGTCCTTGCAAGGCGCTTTGTCAGAGACAGCGGAATCTGCAGGGGCCTTCAAAGGATTTCAGAAACCAGTGAAGATTATATTAACACTTGGCTTTTTGGCATAGACAGGCTCATGGCCTCTGCCTTTTTTGACAGCAGCCGAGTCTGTGAAGACGAGACAGGTCCTTTCCCAGATTTTTTTCCTGTCGAATACCCGGTTGAAGGTGAAGCCGCTGCCATAGCCTGCCGGCTTTCTGCTTTCGTATTTGGTATGGGAGGCCTTAGCAGAAAGATTAGATCTGCTCAGGACACCGGACTCTCTCCTTCCAGGTGGCTTCAACTGTTTAAATCTGTGATCAGCCAGTTTATATCTGAAGATATTTCGGAAGATAGGCTGTACAGGGAACTCATCCAGCCCCTTGAAATGCTTTGCGGCAACATGTCAAACTGTGACGTGGAATCTGTTGAATACGAAGTGATGCGCCGTGCCGTGAAAGAAGAATTTTCACGTCCTCTTCCACCAAGGGCCTTTATTAGCGGAAAGATGATTTTTTCAAGTCTGGTGCCAATGAGGGCCATTCCATTTAAGGTCATCTGTATAATGGGCATGAACCACGGTGATTTTCCGCGCCAGATCACTAGACCTGCTTTTGATCTCATGAACAGGGCTCCAAGGCCACTCGACCCAAGTCCCTATGATGAAGACAGGTATCTGTTTCTCGAAACCCTTTTGTCTGCAAGAAAAAAGTTCATCATTTCTTATGTAGGCAAGACCCAGAAGGATGATACTCCCCTTGAACCTTCTTCAGTAGTGTCGGAATTGCTGGATTTCCTGTCAAATTCCGTTCCCTTGGACTGCAAGGATGATCTGCGCTCTGATCTGGTGGTAAATCATCCCCTTCAGCCCTTTAGTCACAGATATCTTGGTCAAACAGACCCGAGAAAAAAGACCTATGCCTATGAATGGTTGCCTGTGGATGAAGATGGGCATCTTATGGAACAGAAAGATCCAGAGCCCTTTTGCTCAAAGCCACTGCCGGAAGATGCCTGTTTTTTGCTCCTTTCAGGGAAGGGCAGTGAAGACGATGGAATTCTAAGCTCGACTCCCTTAGAGATTGCCCGTTTTCTTGCAGACCCCGTTGGCGGGTTTTTGAAAAAGTTGAACATTGATGTTCATCTGGGCCAGATGGCCCTTTCCCTTCATGAACCATTTTCCATAACGGATAAGATAGACCAGGCTGTGCTGGATCAAGTACTTGCAAAGGTAATGCAGGAGTGTCCAAAGGGAGAGGCCGCCCCGCCCATTGATCAGGTGGTGGAAGACGAAAGATACTGGGCACGCCTTTTTAAAGAGTTCTCCATGAAGGGGCTGATGCCCCACGGGAGAGCAGGCATGCTCCTCTGGAGAAATAAGGTATACAATACGTATTTGCCTTTTATCAAGGAGGTTGCCAAGGGTGGTTTTCCGGTGGACGTATCGGATGCGGATCAGCTTTACTGCCTTTCCAGTGGAAAAAAGATGCGCATAAAAGGTGAAATAGGCAAAACAGACAAAAAAGGGGCCCTGATAGAATTTACCTCTTCATTGAGCGAATACTTCAAGTTTATCTTCTGGACACTGCATCTTCTCAACTGTATAGAACTGGGCCCTGAACATGCACTCAAGGCAAAGGGCAGACTTATTTCCTGGAAAAATCAAAAGTCTCTAAAGATAAGGGGAATTGGCAGCAGTGATGCCGCAGCTTGCATAAACACGCTTATAGAAACATATTTTAGTAGTATCAGGGGAGAAATTTATTTTCTGCCAGCTGGTTCATATAATGCCGCCAAGGTGGTACAGCCAAAGGATGCCAACAGTATCGTAAGATGGAATGATCTGGATGAAGTCAGCCGGAACAGGGTTGAGAAAGCAGCCTTGCAAAGAGTTTTCAGTTTCAAGGATCAGGACGGCATGAGGAATCTGCGCGTCTCCTACATGTTCAGAGGTAGCAGTTTTCAGCTGAGAAAGCATGTCAGGTCCACCAAGTTTCTGAAAAAGGCCATAGAGTTATGCGCTCCCCTTTTTTTCTATATGGAAAGCGGACGCTAGCCTATGGTGGATCTTGTTGTCACACAGATGCCTCTTAAGGGACATGTGCTTATAGAGGCAAGCGCAGGTACAGGCAAGACATTCACCATATCGAGTCTGTTTCTCCGCCTTATTCTCGAAGAAGGTCTCAGCCCGGAACAGATTCTCGTTGTCACCTTCACTCGGGCCGCTACCGAGGAGCTCAGAACCAAGTTGAGACAGAGACTGGCGGATGCCCTCGATCTTCTGCGTTCGGCGCAGGAAAAGACTTCTGTGAAAAGGCCTGCCTGTGATGCGATCCTTGAAGATATCATGGAACATGCATGTTCCAAGCTAGAGAAAGATGAACTGGAGCAGCGGCTCCACTGTGCGCTTCTGTCAATGGACCAGGCTGCCATCTTTACCATTCACGGCTTCTGCCTTAAGGTGCTCAAGGAATTTGCTTTCGAGGCATCAGCTGTAGTGTCAGAGCTGGAGGTCAAAAAACCGGATGATTTCATTCCAGAGGCAATCAGGCAGTATCTGAGAACTCGACAGCAAGGCTCTTCCAGAAGGCTGTTTCATGAAATCCTGATAGAGTTTTTTCCCGAAGATCCATCTGTGGAGCTAGCGCAGTGCGTTGTCCCTTTCATAAGATCACCAGAGCCGGCAGCAGAGCCGCAAGTCACTTTTCCACAGGCAGAAAGCGAGTTTCGTTCATTCAGCTCAAAGGTCAAGGCGCTTTCAGAGGCCTCAGAAGCTGCTTTGGATGATATCAGAAGGATACTGACCTTCCATGCACAAGAGTTTTTTTCGTACATGAAGGGAAAGATAGAAGATGATGCACTGAAGGCGCTAGAGACTGCGGTAAAGAAAAAGATAACAAACAAAGTAAATTCATGCATGCGTCTGACAAGGAGGCTGAAAGAATCCTTTTTGCCTAACGATCAACGTTTTGATGACTTGGCAACTCGGTGCCTTTTCAAAAAACATGAAATTTTGGACGGTACGGCTCTCAGGAACATAATGGAGGAACTTTTCCCAAGACAGGGGCAGCCATCCCAGAAGGTTTTGACAAAGAAGTTCAGCGATTCAATGATTCGCTCCTTTCATGCTGCAGCATGGCAGTGGTTTGACCAGACCGGCAAGGTATCGCGTGAGAAAATGGAAGGCTTCGACGCCTTTATAGGCATACTTGAAAAACTTTGCCGCCACAGGGGAATAAGGGACAGGGCAAGGGCTTCAATAATTATAGAAGCCGCGGAGTTTGCAAAATCGTACCTTATCGATTGCATGAAGAGGCAGGGGTGGATAAGCCACGATTCGATTCTGAAATCCCTGGCCGACGTACTATGCGCCAAACAAGGCAGAGGCCTGTGCCACAGGATTGCATCCATGTATCCGGTAGCCCTGATAGACGAGTTTCAGGATACGGACCCTGTTCAGTGGCAGATCTTCAAGGCAATTTACAGTGATGGGGAGCAGTCCAGGCTTTTCCTCATAGGAGATCCCAAACAGGCTATTTATGGTTTTCGGGGAGCTGACATCTTTACCTATCTTAAGGCCAAGGAATCCATCCCAAAGGACAAATGTTTTAGCCTTGGAACAAACTGGCGCTCCTCTCCTGCCGTGGTCAAGGCGGTAAATCGTGTTTTTTCAAGTCCTGGCTCAAAGGCCTTTGTCCTTGAGGGTATAGAGTACTCAGAGGTTGACGCAGTGGAGCAGAACGACTGGCGCCTTGTCTTGGACGATCCTGTCTGCGGCAGAATAGACGTCGACAGAAACCTGCGCGCTCCGCTTGAAATGTGGCTGTGTTTTCAAGAAAGTGGGACAGAGTCGGGGTCACAGCGTGCATCCTCTGCTTCCTCGCCTGGAATCAGTTCGGTAGAGGCTACTGCAAGATGTATTAGGGAACTGATAGAGCTTGGTTCGGCAAATAGGCTGCATCTTGTTAGTAGCAAGGGTGGGAGAAGGCCTGTTGCTCCGGGTGACATAACCGTTCTGGTGGAAAGCCATTTCCAGGCACGACAGGTCAGAGAGGCACTTTTTGAACAGGGGCTTGCCTCTGTCTACTATGGTCCGAGCAGCGTGTTTGAAACAAAAGAGGCCATGGAGCTTTTGTACATATTGCGGGCCGTTCTTAACCCTTCTGATGAGCAGGCGGTTTTCACTGCACTTGGAACCACCTGTGTCGGTTATGATGCCCATTCGGTTTTCAGACTGTTTGATCATAGGGATGAGTGGGATCAGATAGTTGATGGCTTTTCAAGGCTCAGGGAGACGTGGAGATCCCGTGGAGTCCTTGCCATGATAACGAGTTTCCTTTCCTGTTACAGCGTGCCAAAAAGGCTGCTTGGGCTTAGAGACGGGGCAAGACGCCTGACCAATCTTAGACAGTGCACCGAGCTTCTTGCAGAGGCAGAAAGGATCCATCCTGGCCCTGAAAGGCTTTTTTTATGGCTGAAGGAGGCTATAGACGAGCCTGACAGGGACAGTGACGAACAACAGCTGAGACTGGAGACAGATGAAAATGTCGTCACAGTCATGACGTATCACAGAAGTAAGGGGCTGGAGTTTCCGATCCTTTTCCTGCCCTTTATAGGCCGCCTTGGTCTGGATCTGTCAAAGGGAGTCAAAAGGGCAAATGGACGCTATTATAGCGAAAAACACCAGGGCTATGTTATAAGACTTTGCGATCCTCGTCCCGCAGGCCAGAAGAATGGTGTCACCTGTAAGGAATTGACAGATTTTGACAATCTTTCATGGAAAAAGGAGCTAGAAAGACAGCTCCAGGCCGAATACGTGCGCCTGCTCTATGTTGCGCTCACTCGGGCAAAGTACAAGATCTTTATGGGTTTCAATGACCAGTCCGAGCTGTTCGGTTCAGCCTTAGGACGTCTGCTTTTTTCCAGGCAGCAAAATGAGGATATAGGCCCAGACACTCTCCATGGTGCCGCAAGCATGATACAGGACGCCTTTAAGGGCACAGATGTTGAAGTACTGTATGGAAGAAGGCTTGAAGCCGCTTTTGGCCGCAAGGTAACCGGTTTACTTCAGCAGGACGAACGTAAATCCTACTTCCTGGAACCGCTGGACAAGGTGCCTCTTGCAAGGCAGCAGTGGCTTCAGACCAGCTTTTCAGCACTTGTCCAGGACGACAGTGGGGTGATGTCGGAACTCCGGAGACATGAGCCGGAGGGGGAGGAGAGGCGCACCCTGGATTTTTTTGACTTCCCGACAGGCCCGATGGCAGGAAACTGTGTCCACAGATTTTTTGAAGTGGTCTCCTTCAGAGCCTCTGAATCAGAGATTTTTAAGGTTGCCGAGACCATACTGGACGAGTTCGGGATGGACAAGGCATGGGCTGGAATACTTGTTTCAATGGCCAAACGGGTGTTTTCATGCCAGCTTGCCCCAGGTCTCAGACTGAAGGATGTCCCTCCGAACCTGCTGGTTAAGGAAATGGGGTTTTACATACCGTTTTCTCACAGGTTTGCAAGACACTTTTCAGGACTTAAAGAACAGTGCAGTCACGGCGTGGTAAAGGGTTTCATAGATCTGCTGTTCAGGCATAAAGGTCGTTTCTATCTTGTGGACTACAAGACAAACTGGCTCGGCGATAATGTTTCTTGTTACTGCCGGAAACAGATGGAAACGGCCATGGACGAGCACGACTACTGGCTTCAGGCTGCCATCTATGCCAGGGCTGTGCATGGATATCTGTCCTCGTGTCTCCAGGGGTATGATTTTAACAAGGACTTTGCCGGGGCTTTTTATCTGTTTGTCAGGGGACTTGTCAACAACGATCATGACGTATGCAGCGGTCAAGTCCCGGGTATACTTTTTATTGGAAAGGATCGCCTCCTGAGGGATTTTGGCTGGCTTTTTGACGATGTGACAGGTGGCACCGGTAGTAATAAGTAGGATAATGGCAACGGAAAAGGCATACGGACAATACGGATTGTTAGAAAAGGCCCTGTCTGAGCTTCGGATCTTTAACCTGAACTGGGGAAGGCTTGCGGAGCCTGGATTTATTGATTCCCTGCTTGAACTTGCCTATAAGGGAACAGTCGACATGATGAGCGTGGAGTTTGCCAGGTTTGTATCCAGGATCCATCTTTTGCAGGGGCGCCACGGAGAAGCCATGGAGGACGTTAACAGTTCTGTGGGTGAGGTCGAGACAGTTGGCCTGTGCGCCTTTTTGGCAGCAGATGCCATTTCGAGGTCTCATTCCTGTCTTCTGCTCAGGCCCATGGCCTTGCTGAGTGCTTTGGAAGCGGCAGGCGCCAGGGAACTCCTTTCTGCTTTTCCCATGCTGTCTCCTTTATACAGGGAGGAAGGACTAGTTGATGGGCCTGCTTTAAGGTCCGGGCATATAAGAGCCATTGCTAGCGCTCTGCTAGAACGGATGAAAAAGGCCCTTTTTCAGTCTCCAGCGGTTGGCAAACCGGGTCAGCTGAGGCCTTTGGTTTTTGATGGAAGCCGTCTTTATATTCACAGATACTGGAGCTATGAAAGGCGTGTGGCACGGGCTTTTCTGTCATTGGCTTCTACGGGTCCGGCCTTTTCAGGCAGTGTTCAAGCTATTGAAGCCAAAGATCCGGTCCTGGAAATTTGCGAAAGGTTGTTTTTCAGGGATGAGGGCAGCCGGCCAGACTGGCAGAAGCTTGCCGCACTCAGAGCTCTCCATAGCAGGCTGGTGGTGGTTTCCGGAGGGCCAGGCACAGGCAAGACCAGAACAGTCACAGCCATAATGGCACTTGTTCAGGCTGTCTGTCTAAAGAAAAGCGGGCCGGTTCCAATTGCCCTTTGCGCGCCTACTGGCAAGGCAGCAGCACGGCTCACCCAGTCAGTAAACACTGCAGTGTCGTCAATGGATCTGCCTCCGCAGATAAAGAAAGTTCTTCCCAATGAGGCCAGCACCCTGCACAGGCTACTTGGGGCAGGCCGTGTTCCTGGCCGTTTTAAATACGACCGAAAGAATCCCCTGCCTTATAAGTTGGTCATAGTGGATGAGGCCTCCATGGTTGATCTTCCCCTGTTCGTTCATCTCATAGATGCCCTGTCCGAGGACTGTTCTATGATCCTTCTTGGTGACAAGGACCAGCTTGCATCTGTAGAGGCCGGATGTGTGCTTAGGGATCTGTGTCTCGGTCTGGAACTTTATGATTATTCAGACGATTTTATTCGCATGGCCGAAAGGTCAGGGGAGAGTGTTGGGGATAACAAACGTATGCATCAGGAGGAAAAGGGCCAGGATTTTGAATCCCCGGATCAAAGGGCGCTCAGGGACTGTCTGGTGGTTTTGAAACACAACTACCGCTTCAGAAAGGGAAGCGGCCTTTCAGAGCTTGCCCACGCGATCAACAAAGGTAATGTTGAAGAAACCATGGACATTCTAAGCTCGCCTGAATTCCCTGACGTGTCCTTTGTAAATGGTATGGAAAAATCTCTGGACAGGCTTATAAAAGAGCTTTCCGAACAATGGTTTTTAGGCCTTGTATCAGCCAGGGGTCCTTCAGAGGCCCTGTCGCTGTTGAACGAATTCAAAGTGCTCTGCGCTTTAAGGCAGTCGGCTACCGGTGCAGACAACCTGAACAGGTTCATGGACAGGCTTGCATGTAAAGCATGTAAAGGAAGCATGCCGGGGAACCTTTTCAAGGGTAAGGCAATTGTCATAAACAGAAACGATTATCAGGCAGGCCTTTACAACGGGGATACGGGGATATGTTGGCCTGACGGAAATGGCAGTATGGCCGTGTGGTTTGAAGAAGCCTCAGGTGGGTCAAGGAGACTTTCACCAGGCAGGCTGCCTTCCTTTGATACAGCCTGGGCAATGACGGTACACAGGAGCCAGGGTTCGGAATTTTCCACTGTGCTGGTAGTGCTTCCTCCTGCTACCAGTCCCATGGCAGGCCGTGAGCTGCTCTACACCGCTGTTACAAGGGCCCGTAAAAGGGTCATACTGTGGGGTGCGCCTGAAGAAATAGAGGCATGCATAAGACAGAAAACCGTTCGGCATTCTGGCCTAGGTAGACTGTTGTGGGAAAAAACCTCTGACTCGTTTAACTGATTTGGAAAAAACTTCCTGATGTTTCAGGTTGCAAAGGGTTACCTTTCAGGCAACAAGAAAGGCCTTTGAACAGTTACACAGTGAGAAATTTAGAGGAAACAGAATAAGGTTAAAGGACAGGACACGGAACAAAGCAGGGTTAAGCGGGAATAGCTCGATCGCTGGGTCAAGGCGGTAAATATGGCAGGTTCTGGTGAGTGGTGCTGGAATGTATTGCTTAAACCTTCATAGTAGTAAAAAACTTGTCTCCAACAAAAAAGCACTTAGCCCGATTGCGGGCTAAGTGCTTTGTTTTCTTCTGGTGGGCCGTCAGGGTCTCGAACCCCGAACCTACTGATTAAGAGTCAGTTGCTCTACCAATTGAGCTAACGGCCCATGAAAGTTCCGGTCAATTAAATAATCTTCCTTAAGTGCCATGTCAAGAGAAAAACCCCTTCTGCTTTGTGTATCTGCTTCACGGTTTTAAAAATCTTGAACCTGTCATGCATAAATATGAGACACAGTTTAAAAATAAGATTGTCAAGCAATAGCCTGTAAGCTTTTGGTGTGTTAAAAGTAGCTGCATGTTTAAAAGGGCAATGTCGCCAAGGCGCCAAATAAGGTACTACTGGCTCAGGCTGGTCAGGCTAAGAGGAAACCCGTTTTTTATAGCCAGAGGGATTGCCATAGGTGCCTTTGTCGGGGTTACACCAACCATCCCTTTTCACACCATTCTCACCATTTTTTTGTGTGCTGTATGTCGAGCCAACATCATAGCAGCTATTGTGGTAAATTGGATTGTGAGCAATCCTGTAACCATTCCCATCGAATACTATCTGTCTTGGAAGCTAGGGGTGCTTATTACTGGCCAGCCGGTGTCTTGGGAACAGGTCCAGCAAATGCTGAACGAGCTTCACTCAGTAGGTTTTGTAGAGGCAGTAGAGACGGTATTTGTAAAGTTTTTCCAAGTGCTTTACTGCCTTTTGGCAGGAGGATTGGTCTTGGCGGTTCCTGTTGGATTGTTATGTTATTTTCTTGCAGTATATTTTTATTTTTACAGGCAGAAAAAGAGACAGGAACGTTTCTTAAAGAGTATAACCAGCAGAAAAGAGACAGATTGAAGAAATTTAGCAAGATACCGCCTTCAAAAAAGAGTCTGGGACAGAATTTTCTTTCAGACAAAAACGTCCTTGAACGCATGGTCTCTTTCGTTCCAGAAAACCTTACGGATCTGGCCATTGAAATAGGTACTGGGACGGGGGCCCTTACAAAGATCTTGAGTTCCCGGTTTGAAAGGGTGGTCACCATAGAAAAGGATGACAGGCTTGTGGCATGGCTTCATGAAAATGATGTCTTACCGGATAACTGTAGGCTGATACATCATGATGTGCTTAAGGTCAGTTTTTCCTCTATAACTCAAGCAGAAGGCAAACAGGAGGCGGTAGTGGTGGGCAATCTTCCCTACAATGTCTCTTCTCAGATTGTCTTTAAACTGTTTGATGAGCACAGGACTGTTCCTGCAGCCTGCCTTCTTTTTCAAAAAGAGGTGGCCGAAAGAATAACGGCCTCAAAGTCGAAAAAAAGCCTTGGCGTGCTGAGTCTGGTTGCCCAGCTCTTTTACAACGTTCGCATTGTAATGGATCTTTCTCCTGGTCTGTTCAGGCCAAGGCCCAAAGTCACGTCTTCCCTGGTGCTTTTTGAAAGAAAGGAGAAAGGGGCAGGGGTTCAAGACGCCAAGGTTTTTTTAAGGGTGATAAAGGCGGCCTTTGCCCAAAGAAGAAAAAAGATATTAAATACGATGGCAGGTAATTTAAGGATGGACAAAAAACTGCTTGGAGAGATACTAAAAGAGGCAGGCATTGATCCTTCATGCCGGGCAGAGGATCTGGAGCTGCGACACTTTGTGGCCTTAACCAACAGGATGTGTAGATATTTTTTATAATTTTTTGTTCCATTTCTTGACAGTTCTGGTTATGACATCATAATCTTCAAAAGAAAGCTGAAAAATCTTTGTTTATGACTTGGCCAAAAAAGGACAACCTACAACCGGATAGGCAAAGGGTAAGCTCCAGATCGCCCTGCAATGACTTGGCTCGTTGTAGTGATCTGCTGGATGGGTATGCCCAGGACATCCTTCTGGGACTATTAAGGGATCTTGATGAGATACTGGGTGTCTTGGGCGTGGAGACAGACCGCGACCTGGATGATATCAGGCTGGGCATTGCCAAGGAGCTTGTCTTTAACGCCTTAATGCTTACCCAAGCAGATCCTTTGTTTCATCAGAAGCGATATGTGCCCCTTTTAAAAATTCTAAGAGACAGCCTGTGTGCTCATTTGTTCACCAGCATTTTTCAGATGCATCCTGTTGGAAAGGATTATGAATATTTTTCTTGTATCTTTGAAAATGAGTACAATCAATTGGCTCAGGAGCTTGTTGATTCAGTTGATAGAGTTGAAAAGGATAAAAAAGTCCTTAACTTAGAGCATGAAGAAGATATGCTGGAATTCTGGTTACCATTTTTAAAGCATGAATCTTTTGATGACAAGACCATTGGGCTTGTAAATAGCAAGATAAAAGATGTCCTGACCTCGCTTCAGCTAAAGATGGCAAAGGCCCTTTTGTCCTGATCCCTTACCTTCTTTTTTAGTCATGAAAGAAAGACTCTCTTTTTTTAATAAAAAACCCGATCTGTGCGGTAATCTGGTGATTAAAAGCGGTTCCGTTTCAGCCTGTTCCCTTTTTTTGGCCAGGGCTTTAAACAAGGAATCCGGCCCAGTGCTTTGGGTCACCTCTGACAAGGAACTTGTAGGGGAAAGGACAAGAGAGCTGGCTTCTTTATCAATATTGCCAGTTCAGTCTCTGCCATCCTATGAACACTTTGGCTTTTTGCCCTTTGTGCCAGATGCTGTTACGGCAGCCTTGAGGATAGGGGCCCTTAACAGCTTGCAAGAAGGCCGCCCCGGGTTCTGTGTGTGCGCGCCTTCCATTTTGATGGAGAGGTTCGTTTCGGGAAAGGAGATTAGAAACAACAGCGAGCTGGTAATGGAAGGCGAGGAGATTGAAAGAGACAGCCTTTTAAAATGGCTGATGGAGACCGGCTATGAAAGGAACGTGAGGGTCTTAAGGCCTGGTCACTTTTCTGTTCGCGGAGAGGTAGTTGATATATTTTCTCCAGGTTTTTCGCTTCCTATAAGACTTCTGTTTTTTGATGATCTGGTGGAAGAGATAAGGCTTTTTGATCCGGAGACCCAGCGTACTGAAAAAAGGATCCAGGAGGCCGTTCTGTTACCGGCAGCCGAGTCCATCCTTTCTGACAGCCTTATTGAAAGAGCAAAAAAAGAGATAGTTGCAAAGGCTGGAGAAAATGGCTGGAGCGGGAGCCAGGTTACCCAGATCCTTAATGGTCTTGAAAACAGAAGACAGACAGAGGGAAGCCTTGCTCTTTTACCCTTTTTGTACGGACAGCCATGGTCGATCTTTGATTTTCTTCCCTCAAATGCAATCATTTTAATAGAATCTTCCCTTGGTGTCGCAACTGCCTTGATTGAAAGTGCAAGGCGCATGGAAGAGTCCTATGAGGTGCAAAGGGAAAAGGGGCGTATTTTGGCAGCTCCTGACAGTTTTTGGCTGGATCCCTGCAGGATTTGGGACGGTATCGCCAGATTAAGGCGGGTATTTTTGAATCCTTCCCCTGTAATTTCAGGTGGTTCCGACATACACCCTGATATTGTGGACAGTACCGCTGAGGAGATAGATCTTTGTGCAAAAGTCATAGACCATGGATCTTTTGCATCAGGTACTGGATCCGGTTCGGAACTGTTGGGTCCATTCTTTAAAAAACTAAGCGGATGGCTGCAAGACGGTACAAGGGTTTTCATGTCTTCGGACAGCAGGTCGGGCATGGAAAGGATCTCGGCCATTCTCGATCACTATGGTTACGAATATCAAACAATAAAAAGGCTTGAAGATGTTTCGTCCACCAATGGAAAAGGACAGGCGCTTTTTTTGGTGCCTGGCTATTTCCAGGAGCCATTTCATCTAGTTGAAACCGGTAACGTATTTGTTACTGAACAGGCCCTTTTCAGGACTCCTGCAGTTGCACGTCAAAAACACAGGGGCAGATCAAAAGACAGAAAGCAGGTATCCCTTTCAGAGATGTCAGAAGGTGACTTTGTGGTTCATCGAGACAAGGGAATAGGCAGATACCTCGGGCTTGTTAGAATGAAGGTGGCCGGAGTAGACGGAGAGTTTATACACCTTGAATATCTCGGGGGCGACAAGCTCTATGTGCCGGTGGACAGGCTTGGACTTCTCCAAAAGTACGTGGGTCTTGAGGGCAGAGAACCCAAACTTGACAGGCTTGGAGGACGTTCATGGCAGACAAGAAAGGCAAGGGTAAAAAAGGCGATAAAAGAGGTGGCCCATGAGCTTGTAGAGCTTTATGCCCTCAGAAAGATAAAAAAGGGACTGGCCTTCAACGAGCCAGACGAGATGTACCGGCAATTTGAAGCGGCTTTTCCCCATGATGAGACATCAGATCAGCTGCAGGCTGTCAGGGACATCCTGGAAGACCTGCAAGCAGACTATCCAATGGACAGGCTTCTTTGCGGAGACGTGGGTTTTGGCAAGACAGAAGTGGCTATGAGGGCGGCATTTTTGGCAGTTGAAAGCGGCTATCAGGTTGCCGTGCTGGTGCCGACAACCCTCCTTGCTGAACAGCACGAACGGACCTTTAGGGAAAGGTTTGCCAGCTTTCCTGTGACTGTGGCTGGACTCAGTCGTATGAAGTCAAGGGTGGAACAACGTGAGATCCTTGCAAGGCTCAAACAGCATGAAATCGACATACTCATAGGCACTCACAGGCTTCTTCAAAATGACGTTGTCTTTAAAAGGCTTGGCCTCATTGTTATAGACGAGGAACACCGATTTGGTGTTAAACATAAGGAAAAGCTGAAATTTCTTGCAAGAGATATAAACTGTCTGAGTCTTACGGCCACTCCCATACCACGGACCTTGCAGCTTTCCCTTCTTGGAATACGCGACCTTTCGATTCTTGAAATTCCCCCAAGGGGCAGGATTGCAATCAAGACCTTTCTTGCCGAATATGACGATGCCATAGTGAAGGAGGCCATAGAAAGGGAACTTCAGCGTGGAGGCCAGGTATTTTTTGTACACAACAGGGTTAAGGGTATATACAGGATCGCAGAACATCTCGGCAGACTTGTTCCAAATGCAAGGATTGACGTAGCCCACGGCCAGATGGAGCCTGCAGAACTTGAAAAAAAGATGATCCGCTTTGTCAGGGGAGAGCTGGACTGTCTGGTTTGTACTACAATAATAGAGTCTGGTCTGGATATCCCTTCAGCCAACACCTTGATCATCAATAGGGCAGATAGGTTGGGCATTGCAGACCTGTACCAGTTGAGAGGCAGGGTAGGGCGCAGTAGCCGTCAGGCCTATGCATATCTGTTTGTGCCAAGCCTGGAGGCAATGAGCAGGGACGCCTCTCTCAGGATAAAGGCGATTATGGAGACGAGTGATCTAGGGGCAGGTATGAACCTTGCGATGCATGATCTTAAGATAAGGGGTGCCGGCAATCTGCTTGGTGTTGCACAGGCTGGCCAAATATCGGAAGTGGGATATGATCTTTATCTGGATCTTTTAAAGGAGGCCATAGAGGACATAAAGGGGGACATTCGGGCTGACAGATACGATCCGGAAGTGAATATAGGAATGCCTGCCTTTGTGCCAGAAGAATATCTGCCAGACATAAGTGAACGACTTGGCCTTTACAGGTGGTTTTCTCAGATTGAAGACGAAGGCGACAAGAATGAGGTTATGAAGGAGCTGGAAGATCGATTTGGCATGGTGCCTAAGGAGGTGGAGAATCTTTTGGATGTTATGATAGTTAAGTCTCTTTTGAGAGAGCTTAACTGTGTCAGGCTTGACGGTTCTGAGGAAAATGGGCCAATGATTACCCTGACCTTTGCTCCTGACGGGCCTAAGGGAGTGAGTCAGCTTATTAGGCTGATCCAAACGGATGGTCGTCTGAAGCTTCTTCCAGGAGATAGAGTGCTTGCAAGGCTGGATTCAAATCGTGCAGCCTCTGTGGGGTTCATGAAAGAGACGATGCGGCTATTGAAAGAATTGTTTAAACTTACTAATTAAGATGTTGTATCATATATAACGAAAAATTTTCGTCATAAAGATCATAAAAAATTAAAGGTCCTCAATAAAAGGACAAGGGTGAAGATGGAAAAGAAATCTTTTTTTATTTTGATTGTGTTTTTGATTTTTGGTTTGTTGCTATCTGTTTCAGTCACTGCCCACGCTGTTATTGTAGACAGGATCGTTGCAGTAATAAATGGCAAGGTTATAACCCTTTCCGAATTAGAGAAAAGAGCTGCTCCCATTCTTTCAAGATACCTTAATCCGGATATGTCTCCCGAGGAAAGGGCAGAGGTCAAACAGAAGATCTATGCCCAGATACTCCCTCAAATGATAGATGACTATCTGGTGGAAGAGGAGATAGACAGGCTTGGTATCAAGGTAACAGACGCTGAGGTAGAGGCGACCATAGACAACATCTGCAAAAGCAACGGCTTAACCAGGCAGGAGTTTGAAGAAAAGCTGAAAAACGATGGTATTTCCATTGAAGAATACAAGAAGCAGATTGCCACACAGATAGAACGGCTCCAGCTGGTAAATGCAGAGGTCAAGTCGAAGATTGTTATTACAGATGAAATGGTAAGGGACTATCTGCGGAAACAAAAGGGCAGTAGTGGTTATGAAGGGCCGTTTTATATACTGGAGCATATATGTATTTTACCTGAAGGAGACGGTCCGGCTGCAAAGGAAAAGGCAAGAAAACGTGCGGAGAAGGCGCTAAGAGCCCTTGAGGAAGGAATGTCCTTTCAGGAGGCAGCCAGGCGTTTTTCTTCCGAGGCCTCCGGGGATCAAGACATAAGATTGGGAGTATTTAGTCTTGATGAGATGGCTCCTTACATTAGAGAGGCGGTCAAGAGACTTTCTCCTGGAGAACATTCCGGAATTTTAGAGACCCCGTTGGGTTTTGAAATACTTCGTCTTGCTGGCATATCCAATGCAAAAGATGAGGAAGTTGATCCTGCCACTATGGAAGAAGTCAGAAGAAAGTTGTACAACCAGGAAATAAATGAGCGTTTTCAGGAATGGCTCAACGAACTGAGATCCAAATCAACCATAAGGATCTTGTTATAACAATTTTAAAGGTCAAAGGCAGGGATATAGTCCAATGTCAAAGGAAACAGTAGGCGAATTCTTAAAAAAGGAAAGGGAACTCAGACAGATCACCATTCAAGAGGTAGCCGAAGGTACCAAGATTTCCATAAGCCGTCTAAGGCTTATTGAAGAGAACCGATTTGATGACCTGCCTGCCGAGGTGTTTGTCAGAGGTTTTATCAGAAATTATGCCGACTACATTGGGATCGATCCTGAGGAAGCCATCTTGAGACTGGAAGAGGATCTAAAGGGTCAGTCGAGCGTGAGCAGCAGACAGCCCGAAATGGTTACCACTACCTCCATTGATATAGGAACAAGGGAGTCAAAAAGGTTTTTAGGTCTGGCAATAGGAACTGTTTTGATCCTTTTGATTGCAGCAGGACTCTATTATTTCTTTTTTTCAGGCAAGGAGCAGTTGCGGCAGTTTTCGCCTGGTGCCAATTCGTCCGTTAGCGATACTGCAGGAGATATTCATATCAGGGATGTAGAAGGAGTGTCTGTAAAAAAGGAAAAAACGGGTCCTAGGATACTTTTGGAAGAAGAGGCCAACTCCAGTAATCTTACAGCTGCAGCTCCGTCAAAACCTTAACCGCCGGGCAAGAGCCTTAAAAAACCTGCAACCGTCTTTAAATGTCCATCAGCAAGACCTACGATTCATTGGTTATTTCTTCTGCTAGTACAGGAGAGAGTGATCTGTTGGTTACTCTTTTGAGCAGAAATAACGGGAAGATAAAGTGTATAGCAAAGGGCGCCAAAAGAAGCACAAAAAGGTTCATGAACGCCCTTGAACCCTTTACCCACATTGATGCAGTGGTTCGTTCCTCATCAGGCTCCGGCCTTAGCCTTCTGGAAAATGCGACAGTTAGAGAAGGATATGAGGTTATCAGAAGCGATTACAAGAAATTTATACTGGCAAGTCTGTGTCTAGAGCTGGTTGACTTGTGGTGCAGGGAGGATCAAGAAGAACAAGGGATCTATCTGCTCCTTTTGTGGTATCTTTCCAGCCTATGCGGAGACAGGGATGGCCTCTTAAGCACCCTTATTTTTAAAACAAGACTTCTCGATGCCTGTGGTTACTTGCCACGTATAGACACATGCAGCATATGTAATGGGCCGGTGCAAGGCCGCTGGATCTTTTATGATCCTGCTACGGGCCAGCCATGTTGCCAAAGCTGTCAGAATGGACAAAATGGATACAAAATAAGCATGGCTACAGGCATGTCCGTGCATTTTTGGCAGAGTCAACCGCTTGAAAAGATCTTCAGATTAAAGATCAGCTCTCTTGTGGCTGAAGAGGCCTGGTCATATCTCAAAAACCTGCACAGCAACGTTCTTGAAAGGCAGCCTAGGGCCTATAAGCTGGTAGACCGTCTGTTTAAACAGCCCTAGAAATTTTTCTATTGATGCAGTTTTTTCCCTTTGCCGCCCTTTTTGGTTATCAACAGAGTAAAATAGGAAGGTTTTTTGCCATCCCATTCGTGAAGTTTTTTTGTTATGGATTCTCCTTCAAGGCCTATCCGTCTGGCTCCAACAGTTTTGTCTACCAGTCCAAGCTTTTCCAGGGTTTCTATTATCTCTTCATAGTGCCTGTATGCCTTCATAACCACCATGTTGTCACAGTGGCCAATGGCCTGTTCAATTTCCCTGCCTCCCTTGGCGCCCGAAACAATAGTTAGCGATTCTTCGCCCTCGGCAAGCGGTATCTTCAGTTTTGCCGCTGCGGCTTGAAAGGATGTGATACCTGGTATGACCTGTATCTTTATAAGGGGATCTTTATTTGTAATGGATCTAAGCAGATATGTGAATGTTGAATATGTGGAAGGGTCTCCAAGGGTAACAAACGTTGCATCATGTCCCTCTTTTAGGACTTCTATGACTTTTAAGGCAGCAGTTTGCCAGGCCTTTTCTAGTACCTCCTTGTCTCTTACCATTGGAAAGGAAAGAAGGATGATCCTAGGGTTGTTTTTAAGATAGGAAGATGCAATGGACAGGGCAAGGCTTTTTTTGTTCGGCCCAGATGTGGCAGTAAACAGGTACTTTGTCCGTTCCAGGATTTTGACAGCCTTGACTGTTACAAGTTCTGGGTCTCCAGGTCCGACTCCTACCGCGTAAAGAGTACCTCTGGTGTTCATTCTGATTGCACCTCGCATTTGTCCAGCTTTTCATCTAGCGGTGGTCTGCCTGCAATCTTATAGAGATATTTTCTGAGCAACTCTACTGCCTGGACAGAGCGCGGCCCTGGTCTTGAGAAGAGAAACTCATCCACCATAAGCACGCGGCCTCTTCTGACTGCTCTAACAGCCTGAAAGTTGGTCCGTTTTTGTACATCCAGACTGATCTTGTTCATGGGGCCTTTCTGTATGATATAGACATCGGGGTTGTCCAGGATTATCTGTTCAAGGCTGTAGCGTACAAACTTTTTGTTTTTCTTCACGCTGTTTTCTCCACCTGCCTGGGTAATGATATCGTTTACAATGTTTTGTTTTGCTGCAAACAGCAGACTTGGATAGCTTACTTCAAAAATCACCTTTGGTTTCGATGACAAAGGGTATTTTGCCCGACACCGATTTAATCTGGCCTTGATGTGCTCAATGAGTTTCTGCCCTTCCAGGTCATGTCCACAAAGTGCTGCAATCCGTCTGATGGCAGAGAATATCCCATCAAAGGTGGTAGGGTTAAATATGGCAACGGGTATTTTCATGTCCTTCAACTTTTGAACCACCATTTGGCTTCCTGGCCTAGTAGAACCCTGGATCACCAGGTCTGGTTTGAGACCCACGATCATCTCTAGGTTGGGCCTCATATGTGTGCCTATCTTTGCCCTTGTCTTTACCTGTGATGGCCATGAGTCTCTTTTTGTGACTCCGACAAGGTTGTTACATGCCCCTATAGCACATACGATTTCCGTAATACCGCCATAAAGGCTGACTATCCTTTTTGCCGGATGTTCCAGGCTAATTTGACAACCTGTGTCGTCAGTAATTGCAACTTCAGCATGAACAGAACAGCTAGGAAAGGGATGGAGAATAAACAGCATGGTAAAAAAGACATATCGAAACCTGTTGCACAGTGACATAGACAACTCCTTTTGAAAAACAAAAAAGCCCGAATCTCTCAAAAAGGAGATTCGGGCGCCCTTTTACCCGTGGATCTCTGGCACGTTTGCAAGCTGGGCCTTGGCCAGCAAGTGCAAACCAAAGCCTGTGGTTGGTATCCTGACTTGTGGATCTTCCTACTGCCTGAGCCTTCCCATTACAGTAGATGTAACAGTGGCATTTTCAGGTTTCGTCCCCACTTACAGTGGCGGGCCCGTTCCGGATTTGCACCAGATTCCCAAACCTCAAGCTTTTTGCCCCATTTATTTAAGCCATGAATCAAAAGCAGTCAATGATAATGACACAGGCATACAAAAACAGGTGTTACCCCACATATGCCAGAAGATTTTTGACATACCTAGGTTCCTTTGTAACAGGTTCTTTTTCAGACACAAATTCTTCAAGTATATTTATGATCCGAGGAATTATGATCTGCTGGAGCTCTTCTTTTGAAGGTCCTTTTTTACTGTCCAAAGACATGGGTTCAAGCACATCAGACAGGTATTCCATGAGTCTATGCTCATCAAGTTCTTTCAGTTTATCCTGCAACAGCTCCAACCCTTTTTTGTCAATTGGCTCTATCTTGAACTTGGCCTTCAAAATCAGATTTGCCACGCTTGTTGCAAGTGCACTGTCTGCCGCTAGCTCTTCCGGTGCA
>JAMOVK010000114.1 GCA_027067775.1 Deltaproteobacteria bacterium | reverse complement strand
TATACTTGAAGAGCCTGGAGACCTTTGGCCTCGATCTTAAAGACCATGACGTACGATTTGTGGAAGACGACTGGGAAAGCCCTACTCTTGGGGCCTGGGGACTTGGCTGGGAGGTCTGGCTTGATGGTATGGAAATTACCCAGTTTACCTATTTCCAACAGGTAGGTAGCATCGACGTCTATCCGGTTTCTGTGGAAATCACCTATGGACTCGAGCGTATTGCAATGTATCTTCAGGAAGTGGACAATGTTTATGATCTCAAATGGAACGCGGATGTCACTTACGGTGAGGTACACCTTCAGGATGAAATAGAATTTTCCACATATAACTTTGAAGCTGCAGGAACCGAACTTTTACGACAGCTCTTTGATCTTTACGAATCAGAGGCCCATAAACTGGTGGACAGGGGACTCGTCAAGCCTGCCTATGACCAGTGTCTAAAGTGTTCCCACACGTTTAATCTTTTGGAGGCCAGAGGAGCCATCAGTGTTGCAGAACGGACAGCCTATATCGGAAGGGTCAGAAAGATTGCCAGGGCCGTTGCCCAGAAATACAACGAGCAATTTCAGGAAAAACAGGGGGAAAGCCGAAGTTGAACAGCAAAACCGATTTTCTGCTTGAAATAGGGACCGAGGAAATCCCAGCCGGATATATTCCTTCAGCCTTGGACTTTCTAAAAAGGGAGTTCTCAGCCAGGCTGGAAAAAGACTATCTCACTTTTGGAGCCGTAAAAACGGCAGGCACACCCAGAAGACTGGTCGTTCACATATCAGACCTGGATGTCAGACAGCCCGACAGAAAGGTTGAAATCCTCGGCCCGCCAAAGGCGGTTGCGTTTGATGAAAACGGCAATCCCACCAAGGCAGCCGAGGGCTTTGCCAGAAAAAACTCTGTGGCTATAGAAGATCTGAACATCAAGGCCACAGACAGGGGCGACTATATCTGTATTATCAAAACAGTAAAAGGACGTCTTGCATCAGAAATACTTAGTGGCCTTATTCCTGAACTAATGGCTTCTATCCCCTTTCCAAAGACCATGCGATGGGGCAAGGAAAGGGTCAGGTTTGCTCGCCCGGTAAGATGGCTTCTCTCTCTATGCGGAACTGAAGTAGTACCATGTTCCTTTGGTAGGGTAAAAAGTGACCGAAAAACCTTTGGACACAGGTTTGCTTCATTAGGACCAATCGATCTGGACTCTGCCTCTTATGAACTTTATCTGTCCCGTTTGAAAAAGGCCAACTGTTTTGTAGATGTGAGAGAACGGCTACATATACTCAAGCAAGACGCAGAGAAACAGGCAGAAAAAACTGGTGGACGTGTTCTTGAAGACAGGGAACTAGAAAAACTCAACACCTTTCTTACAGAATTTCCCTGGGCCATTTGTGGCAGTTTTTCCTCGGATTTTCTTTCGCTCCCAGATGCGGTACTCATAACCTGCATGAGGGAACATCAAAAGTATTTTGCCGTTGTAGACAAAAGAGGCAGACTGTTACCGAACTTTATAGCCATCAACAACACGCCATCAAGCAGGCCAGATCTAATCAAAAAGGGCCACGAAAGAGTCCTAGGAGCCCGGCTTGCAGATGCCGACTTTTTCTTCAAAGAGGATACCAAGAAAACACTGGAGGAGTTTGTCAAGGAACTCAGAGGCATGGTATTCCACAAAGGCCTTGGAACCCTTTTTGACAAAACGGAAAGAATAGAAAGACTTGCTGAATTTATTGCTCACAAGCTAGGTTATCAGCAGGTTGCCAAGGTAAAAAGGGCAGCCTATCTATGCAAGGCCGACCTTTGCACAGAAATGGTTGGAGAATTTCCCACCCTTCAAGGCACAATGGGAAAGGAATACGCCCTTATTTCTGGTGAAGACCCTGATGTAGCTGTTGCCATAGAGGAACATTACCTGCCTGTCCGTTCTGGTGGACGGCTTCCTGAAACCCTGCCTGGCCTGATCCTCAGCATAGCAGACAAAATCGACACCATTACGGCCACCTTTGGCCTTGGCCTGAAACCAAGTGGCAACCAGGATCCGTATGCCCTCAGGCGTCAAGCCCTTGGAATCATAAGCATCCTTATAGATAAAGAGATAGACCTTTCACTTGTGGAGCTCATTGATGAAGCAATTTTCTGCCTGTCCGAATTTCTGCCAAAACTGCCATCCTCACTTAAGGTCGATATCATAGAATTTTTCAAAAAACGGTTCAAAAACGAGCTTATTTCAAGACAGATTGATTATGATGTGGTTGATGCGGCCATGGCAGCGGATTTTGATTCTGTTTTTGACTGTTACCAAAGGGCCTTGGCCTTAAAGGCGGTGAGAAGACAGCCAGAATTTGAACCCATAAGCATTGCCTTTAAAAGGGTGATGAATATTCTAAAAGATTTCCAAGGCGGTACTGTCAAACCAGAACTCTTTGAAAATCCTGAAGAAAAGACCCTTTACGAGGCCTTTCAGCAGATAAAGGAGCAAATCTCACCACTCATTTCCCCAAAAGAGACAGGGCAGCCACCACTGGCAGAACAGTACCAGAAGGCCCTAATGCTTCTTCTCACGCTAAAACCTCACATTGATAACTTTTTTGACAATGTGATGGTAATGGTAGATAACAAAAACCTCAGAACAAATCGTCTTTCGCTTTTGTGGCTGATCTCAAAGCTGTTCCTAAAGATAGGTGATCTTTCGTACATTGTTACTGAAGGATAACAGGAGATGGAACATCAGCTTTTGATCCTTGATCAAAGGATTCCAGAACCTGAATTGATGGACGAGCACAACCAGGTCAGGGCCTATGCCGAAGCGGATTTTTCCGCACCTCACGAAATGTTTGTTGATCTTTTTGAGGAACGCTTTGGCAAAGACATCCAGGGGCTTTTCTTGGATCTTGGCTGTGGTCCATGCGATGTAACCATAAGATTTGCCAAAAGATTTCCCAGGGTCACAATTCATGCCCTTGACGGTTCAAAACCAATGCTGGAAGAGGCAAAAAACAAGATCAACAATGAGACACTAACCCAACAAATAAAATTGTTTCACGCCATGGTCCCTGTGAATGAGAATATCCTACCCAGTAGATCCTACGATGGACTAATTGTAAACAGCCTGCTGCATCATCTTCCGGATCAGAAAATGTTATGGCAGACCATTGAAAGACTTGTCAGACCGGATGGCCGTATCTTTGTGATGGACCTTGTTCGTCCAAAAGATACAAAAGAGGCATATTCGATGATGAAGAAATACTGTGGAAACGAACCGGAAATATTACAGAGAGACTTTTACCACTCCCTTCTTGCCGCCTACAGGGAAGACGAGGTACAAGAACAGCTTCAAAAAACGAACCTATCCCGTTTGACCGTTGAAAAGGTCACAGACAGGCATTTAATCATATGGGGTAAAAAATAAGGGCGGAGATAGGTTCTCCGCCCTTGCTACATTTACTCTTCTAACTTGCCAAACTGGTCTTCCTCACTCTTACCAAAGCCAGGAACACCATACATGGTGGTGCTACCAGAGGAGAAAAACTCCAGCTTGCCTTCCTGAACGAGCATGTTGGCCGCCTTTTTAATTTCTCTAGGCTTGGCATTTGGATCCGCCTTGTACAGATCCTTTATGTACATCTTTGACTTATGTTTGGCCTTTTTCGTAGCAAACTCCAAGATCTTTTGTTTCAATTCTTCAATGTCAACGGCCATTTAAGAGCCTCCTTTGTCTTTAAAGATTGTCAGTGTGTACACTCCACTTAAACTGAGTGGTGGTATGATAAGTATCGTACGCCAGCCTGTAATCGTCAATAGATTTATCAGTAAAAGGAATGTCACATTTCTCAAAGAAACGCTCCCAACCGATCCTTTCAGCCCATTCACCAAGACGCTCGTACTTGTTGGCATCGTTGGAATAGGTTTCAAGTATCTTTCTTATCACCTTTACGGTAGAAGGCCAACGAGGTGGTTCATTGGGTATGAAAGGAATTACAAGCTTTGAGAACTTAGGAGCACTAACCCTGTTGGAGATCTTTCCACCAACAAGTATTGCTATTCCGTCACCATCCATATCGGCAAGAGGCATGGCAGGGCACATGGTGTAGCAGTTACCACAGAACATGCAGCGTTCTTCCTTCACGCGGACGGTCTTGATCTTCTTTCCGTCAATCTCAACAGTAGCAGGCTTAATGGCTCCCAGAGGACATGAAGCGATCGCAAGCGGAATCTCGCAGACACCCATGATACGGTCATCCTCTACAAAAGGAGGCTTTCTGTGCACTCCAAGGATAGCTATATCAGAGCAGTGAACAGCACCACACATATTCAGACAGCAAGCCAGGGCAATACGGACCTGGGCAGGCAGTTTATGACTGTTAAAGTATTCATAAAGGTCATCCATGACTGCCTTTACCACGCCTGAGGCATCCGTAGCTGGAGTGTGACAGTGAACCCAGCCCTGCGTGTGAACAATGTTGGTTACAGACGCTCCCGTACCGCCAACAGGAAACTTCAAAGAGCCGCCTGGATGTTTCCTGCTATTGAGATCATCCAAAAGGGCACGGAGCTGATCCTCAGAGGTTACATGAAATTCCAGATTGTTTCTGGTGGTATAACGGAGCTTGCCCTCGCAGTACTTGTCAGCGATCTCGCAGATCTCGCGGATCATGTCGGTTGTGACAAGACGAGGGGTACCGCAGCGGACAACCCAGCACTGGTCCCCTGTCTCGCTGGTGTACTTGATGATGCCAGGCTCTACGATTTCATGGGTCTTCCACTTTCCATAGTTATTCTTGATAACTTCTGGGAAAAACTGCTCGAAATATGGAGGCCCTATATCGGTGATCCTGTTGGCCATAGGCTTTTTGGGATCATAAAGGGTCTCAGCAAGATTGGGATCATAAGGCTCTTTTACCTTTTCACTTATATCAAAACCAGGAAGATCTCCCCAGTTTTCTTTCATTACTTCACGGATTTCTTTCAGATCCATTTACAGTTACCTCCTCTGTATTTGTTTAATTAAGCAGCGTGACGTGAACGGAATTCCTTGATATCGCGCTTCCAGCCACCCTCAACCTCTTCTTCACGCCAGAAGACGTAGGGGTTGGACCTGGGCTCTTTGACCATCTGCGGAATGGGCTTGAGCTCGGCCCTGCGGATGAACTCCTGGAGACTCTGGCGCTGAATGAGCTCGCCAAAACGTTCCCTGTTCTTTCCTTCTTCCATCCACCAATCCCAGATCTTATCTACAAATTCCTTAAACTCATCGTAGGGGGGCTCCATACGCATAAATGGAATAGCTAGGGTTGACAGCTGGGCACCATCCAAGATCGGGGCCTTGGCACCAACCAGAATGGTTGCTCCCACGTCAGTACCGGGACGCAATGCATCAGGCATAACATTAATACAGTGCATACAGCGCGTACATTCACGATTGTCAATCTTGAGCTCATCTCCCTCCATCCACATACACTTGGTGGGACAAAGGTCAATAACCTCTTTTTGTATATCAAAAGGACCCCAGTCACGATCGGCATGTGCACCTGCGTTGGGCTTTAGTTCCCCGCCCATGTATGCCTTGACCGCTTCCTGGTCTATACGGATATCGTCCTTCCATGTTCCAATAATGGAACAGTCGCAACGGGCAATAGCGGCAACGCAGTCATTGGGGCATCCAGAAACCTTGAACTTAAACTTGTAAGGAAATGCAGGCCTATGAAGCTCATCCTGATACGTCTGGGTCAGATCGTAGCAGATAGCCTGGGTGTCAAGACATGACCACTCACAACGGGCCTTACCAATACAACAAGATGGTGTACGCAGATTGGAGCCTGAGCCCCCAAGGTCAACACCCATCTGGTAGGTCAAATCATAAAATACAGGCTCCAGCTGGTCGGTAGTCGTACCCAACAAAATCATGTCACCTGTGGAGCCATGAAGGTTTGTCATGCCGCTTCCACGGTGATCCCACATGTCACATAGTTTTCTGAGATAGTCGGTGCTATAAAATTTTGATGCAGGCTGGTTAACACGCATGGTGTGAAAATGGGCGATTGCCGGGTACTTATCCGGAACGTCCGAATAACGCCCTATAACGCCACCACCGTAACCAAAAACTCCCACGATTCCGCCGTGTTTCCAGTGGGTCTCCTTGTGGATGTAGGACAGCTCCAGCTGACCCAGAAGGTCCAAGCAGGCCTGCTTGCCCTTCAAACCCTTTTGTTCAATGTCATCGACAAAACTTGGCCATGGTCCGCTTTTGAGATCATCGCACATCGGAGTGTCATGCTTTTTGACATCAGCCATTTAAATCTCCCTCCTTAGGTATTTTTTCGAAACTGTGTCGTATGTCGTCTAACCGAATAACCCCTGTATTTGACAAAATAAATGAAGGTTCATTCGGCCGAATCTTCCATTGCGTGAAAACTTTTATAATATTGTTATACATTTCTTGTCAACCCCCAAATGACGTGAAAACAAGGGGTTAGCATCGTAGCATACCGGATTTACCCATCCTATTTTTAATTATTTCACAATGTTATCGTAAAGACATGCGGATTTTCACCATAACTTTAAATGAATTAAAATTCATTTTGCCACATGCAGATATTTTTACAGGCCCGAGACTGCAAAAACCTCTTCCAGAGATCTTCCAAAGAAAAAGTCCATGTCCGCCTCTTTAAAAAACAGATCCTTCATCACCTTTTGCCTAAAACGCCTTTCTTCTCTGACGACCTTCTCAATAACGGAAAAATTCCCGGAACCAGGACCGGGAAAACCAGATAAGGCTTCGGTGATCTTTTTTATATCAAAGACCTTGTCATGATTTTCTATCAGTTCAAAAAGAGCAGCCCCAGCAGGGATCAGATCCTTTCTTTGTAAAAGATCCTTCATAAAAATACTTTCCAACTCCCTGGTATCCCAACATTTGAGAA